>JBEVKW010000232.1:0-26999 GCA_040509495.1 Chitinophagaceae bacterium
ATTTTTAGAATCTTCTTTGATAACCGACACTTCCTGTTAATTGATTATCTCGTGTCTTCGGTAAATACTCCACATTGGCATAACCAATATCAAAGGTGAAAATATTTAGTTTCTTATGACTGAATCGATAACCGGCACTTGCCCGGCGTGTCGTCAACTTATAATTGCTGTTCAGCAGGTTTGACTGGGTTCTGTCATCAGGCGAAATACCAGACGCAACAGATGCGGAAATAAAATGATCGGCTCCGCCCAGGTAATATCTTGTGGTGAGGGAATAGGATTGTGAAATCCGGTGATTCGATGGCGTAATGTATGCTCGCAGGTTGAACCACCAACTCTTGTAATACTTTCCGACGGAACCTGTATAGATCCATGTATCACTGTCGAAGTTCAGATACCGAAAGCCCGCATCGGCTTCAAAGGCATGAGGCAGGCTCGCATATAAGGAAAAACCTCCACGATATTTGGGGAACAACGGCATATCCGGAGAATAACCAACGTTCACATACGCGTACAGGTTTCGGGCGATAGAGGGATAACCGTCCATCTCAAACTGCCATCCGCCCTCGCCAAAACGGTTGGTGTGATTAACCCGTGCAGTAAACGATCCGGCACTTGTCTGACGCGTGTAATCAACGCTGACCAGGTGCCAGGGATCATCGAACTGTTTGGAAAAATGTGTGTAATCATAAGATACGCCGATCTTATTCGCGGAGCGGAAATCTTTGATCTTAAATGCGAGATCTCTTGCAGCCGCGTCACTTTTGTTCAAATTCAGTAATGTATCTGTCAGAACAACCGCCTCTTTGTATCTGCGCATTGCCGTCAGGCATTTTGCTTTTTGCAGTAACAGGTCGCGCGATTGCGGATGATGTTGCAAGCCTCTATCGCAATAAGAAAGGCAGTCATCATATTTATCGGTAAAGAAAGCGACACTTGCAGCAGCCACTGCTGCGTCTTCATGCCGGGGATTTCCCTGAACCGCCAGATCAAGCGTCGCCCGTGCGCTGTCTGTCTGATCGTTCCAAAAGTACAGTCTGCCGAGAAACACACGGATATCTGTATAATCCGGGCTTCCTTTCAATGCCTGCTGACAAAGCCTGATAGCACCCGGATAATTCTTTTCATCAAACGCAGTTTTCCTGGCCTGTATCAATAATTCATCTGCTCCCGGTTCATTTTGCGCTACAGACAATAAAGGAACACACATCAATAAGATAAATATTTTCATAAGCCGCATAAGACTTTTTTTATATCAACATTCAAAAGTTAGCCCGTAACCCCAATCACTGGATCCGGCATTACGGGTGATAATTTTTCATTAGAGAATCCGGGACCAACTTACCCTGTTGCTGCAGTTGATCATTTTTCTGCCTGAAGCGGTTAAACGCTGAAAACAAGCCTTCCTTCACCATGTCATCTTCTATTTTTTCTTCACCAAGGGAGGAATTCAGGCGGAAGAGATCATTCCCGTTCAAATGATAATTTCCCATCACAAAATCGATCAGATCTGTCTTGGTTTGCATAAGTGGCGTTGCATGGATATTCCGGAAGCTACGCGCGGTATCTAATCCGCTGCTCACCCAGGTCGACAATGGTGGCGCATTCAATCCATAGTTCTTTTTCAGATAACCGATCACGCTTGGTGCAATATCAAAATGAGATGAAATGGATTGAAACCTGGCGGTGCGCTGCAACAGTGGAGAATAGATCAGCAGGGGCACGTGATAGCGATCAATTTTTGATGCCATTGGGATCTCCGGCATGCGGTGATCTCCCGTGATAATAAAGATCGTGTTGTTATAGCGGGGCTTCTTACTGAATTCTTTGATGAAATTCCGCAGCGCATCATCAGCATACATAATAGTTGAATACTGCTTTATGTACTTGTTATGTTCCTCCTGCTGCGCACTGCTTAGCCGGAGCGTCTCCATCCTTTGCTTAGCCTGTTGCTCATAATACGGTTGGTCATTGATCAGGAAAGGACTATGCGTTGCTACCGTAAGGATGACCTGCAGAGAAGGTCTTACAGTGGCTACATTTTGCTCAAGAAAATAACGATACAATTCTTTGTCACCATACCCCCAAGAGAAACCATTATTGGCGGGCATTTGCGAGTAACCGGCAGGAAATGTTTTTCTATCCCTGATCAGGTCGATGGACTGCTTCTGCATGAAAATATCCATGTTGTCAAATGAAGCGTCGCCCGCATAAAAGAAAGCCGTCTGGTATCCATTCTTCTTGAGAATACTTGCCAGCGAAAGATGTGGCGGCATATTTTCCCTGTTCTCATTAAATCCATTTTTTTCGAAGGGCAATGAACCGATCACCGTAGGCAGTACAGCGAATGTCCGGCCACCACCGCTCAGGAAGTTTTCCCAGTACAGCGAGTGTTGTGACAATGAATCAAGGAACGGCGTAAAGCTTCCAAGATATGCACCTTCATTGCTGAATGCTCTTCCCATTCCTTCGATGATGATCATTACGATATCCGGAGTTGCGGTAGCCGGTTTCATGAAGGGAGACAGTACATCTGCGCTGCTATCTTGCCGCAGGAATGGATAGTTTGCTTCGTCAGGGTAGTTAAATGAAACGGTTTCCGCGCCGCCAGCATCACCGTAATCTCCTATATAGGCGTCGCTGTAGATATCTGTTTCAAAAGGGACAGGAAAGAAATGTGCACGGGAGGATCTCAGAAAGAAATCAAGCTTATTTTCCGCAAGATTACTGTCATACTCCTTTTTGAAAGAATATTTTAAAGGGCTTATGGCAAAAGCTACGATCCCGGTTGCAGCAATCACAGCCGCTGCAATGAGGGCGTTTTTATACCCGGGCCTTATCCTTTTACCAAGGAAATAAAACACTCCCACTACTCCGGCTATCAATAATATTATCAAGGTGATCGTCTTCCAGTTGAGTCCGCCTGATGCACCCACAGTTTGCTGTATATCCTGCAAAGAGTATCCGTAAAGATCGGCGCCTAATAAAACTGTTGTGCTGTTAAAATATTGCAGCAATGCGAAGTACCCGAATGTCAGCAGCAGTGCAATGATAAAGAACACGATCCGCGCCGCCTGGATGGAAGCTATACTGATCGCCAGGAACAGCGCGAGCAGCAGCAGGCCTGTGCTTCCGAGGAAGAGAAGATCGGTGAGCAAAGCCAGGGCGATAAAGCGGAGGCCAGACGCGGGGAATTCGTGAACAAATCCGTTCAGCAGCCATTCAGCGATGCGCATCAGCAGCAGCAGCACGGTCCAGCTTAGGAATAGTGACACGAATACCGCGAGGGCTTTCTGCATGCGCCATGTTAAATTGGATCTCACTTCGTTCATATACCTGTTTTATTTCGCCGCCTTTTTTGCGCCGGCAAACCCCTGCCTGGTCATTTCACCCCAGGTTTTTTTATTGCGTAACAGATCTATATTTCCTTTTACCGCCGACCATACAACGAACGGATGAAATAAAACCGGTTCAAGAAAGGCGGTCAGCATTAGTCTGAATATGTCTTTATGTCTTTTATACTGGTTATACGTCAGTACTTCCATCAGGATCGCGAAAGTGGAATACACAAATCCAAAACACAGGATGAATCCCAGTAAAGCAAAAAAGAACGACCAGTCGAGCAAACCAAACGAAGCGAAGATCAACAGTGCAACAAAGCCGCCAAACTCGATCAATGGCGCAAGAAATTCAAAGAAGAACCAATACGGGTAGCTGATCATTCCGAGCCGTCCATATTTTGGGTTAAAGAACATCACTTTATGGAGCTTCAGGGTTTCGATCGTGCCACGGGTCCACCGGTTGCGTTGACGGCCGAGTATTTTGTAGGTCGAAGGCGCTTCAGTCCAGCAAAGCGGATCAGGGATATAGGCTACCTTATAGGGAAGTTTCTGTTCCTCCATGTAGCGCCGCATCCTTACAACCAGTTCCATGTCTTCGCCCACGGTATTGTGATTATAACCTCCTGCCCTGATCACGATCTCCCGGTCAAATGCCCCGAAAGCGCCTGAAATGATCAGCAATCCATTCAGGCGGCTCCAGGCCATTCTTCCCAACAAAAATGCGCGGATATATTCCAGTGTTTGTACACGTGGAAGAAACTTCTCCGGAAGATTCACCTTGACCACTTTTCCATCCCGGATCTCACAGGAATTTGCGATCCTTACAACCCCGCCCGTTGCAATAACGCGCCTGGTCTTTTCTTCCAGGAAAGGCTTTACCAGCTTCAACATCGCATCCTGTTCAAGTATACAATCCACATCAATGCAAACGATATAATCGTTGCATGCAACATTCACTCCGACATTCAGCGCATCAGCTTTGCCGCCATTTTGTTTGTCAACGACAACAAGTTTTCTATAAACGGGATTAGTGCTTTTATATATACCTCTTACCGGTTTGGTCAGAATATGATTGATCACCAATCTTGGCACCTCCACCAGTTCGTAGGCATCGATCAGTTTTTGCAGAGAGTCGTCTTTACTGCCATCGTTTATCACGATCAGCTCCATATGATTATAATGAATACTCAGCAGCGAGCGAACATTTTCAATGATCGTTGCACCTTCGTTATAAGCCGGCGCAAGAATACTGATCGATGGTGTTTTTTCAGATACAGCAAGAATTGAATAATCTGTAAAGCTGCTTTTCCGGATATAATGCCGTGTTTCTCCTATAGAATAAACAGCGATAAAGAGATAAAATCCCAGTAGGGCGACGGAGTATACAAGAATCCCGTAAGTAAAAAAATCTGCTATGATCTGTTGCCAGCTCATGAATGTACCTCCTCTTCAAGTTGTGGGATCAATATATGCCATGGGTGCATTTCCATATCTACGCGTTGTCTCAGCATCGTCATGCCGTAAGGATGAGAGTTTCTGATCGCCTTTGCCGCGGCGATCTTAAATATTGTTCTGGGATGTGCAAGAAACGGCCAGAGTACAGCGAGATCATTTTCTGATCCGGCTTCACCCATTGCTTCCAGTACAACAAGTTGCACTTCTTCCTCTTCTCTTAATAATTGTGCCACCAGCAATGCCGCTGTAGCAGGCTGATTGATGGCCCGGATAGTTTGTACGGCCTTTTTGCGGATGGCGGGTAGTCTGTGCGCGAGACAAAAAGCAACATACCCGTGCATTTCAAAAATACGATAGCCCTCTCCCAGCCGCAGCGCAAATTCCACTACGCTGTCGTTATCAGAATGGAGCCAATCGGGAATATGTTTAAAGTCCGGCAAATGGTTTTCAGAAAGTTCATGTACCAGGCAAAGCTGTTCCCACTCTGTAAGCGGATAGCTGATCACATCCAGGAAGCGCAATCCTTCAAAGCCTGTGAGCTTTACCACGGCAACACGTGCTTCGCTGCGTATCAGCTCATTTCTATTATTCGTATGCCGGTATATCTTTGCAATGTGTTGTTTCTGCCCGAGATGCGACAGCGTTTGAATCGAACGGGATTTTATATGCCATGCTCCTTTTTTTAGCTGATCGATCGTGATCTGATCGAGGCCGGCAGCACGATAGAAGATGTTTATGTTTTCTTTCGCCGTTCCACTCATGCTTTTGGCGGCCGTCACCAACTCTTTGATCAGTACGCCCCGTGCCTGTTCATCCTTTGCCAGTCCCTGTTCTTTTATACGGGAAAGCGTATCATTGATCGTTTGCTGCAGATCTTCTTCCCCATCGCAGATAGCCAGCATGCTTATGTGTTCACTATAAAGCAGGCGGAGTTGCTTTTTGCGCGCGGTGCGTCTTGTGCGGTATGCCAGGTAAAAGGCGATGAATGTTACGGCCATGACGATGATGCCGATGAATACGTACATCAGCTCCACCAACTGGAATGAACCAACGGTATAAAGGAAAAATTTAGCTAAAGAAAACATAGGCCGGTCAACTGCTGTTTCTGAATAAACTTAGTGCTCGCTGGTCAGTTCAGCAACGATCATGCTGTCTGCGCGAGTCTCTTTACACGTATGGAAAGTTCATTTGGACTGAAAGGCTTTGTGATATAGTCATCCGCTCCAAGATTAAAGGCTTCCAGCACTACATTTTCCTGGCCCATTGCGCTAAGGACGATAATAGGAATTTTCTTTCCGCCAAGTGCGCGTACTTTGCCAATGATCTCCAACCCGGAGGAATAAGGCATCATTATATCGGTAATGATCAGGTCAGGTAATTCGGCATCAATCTGTTTCATGGCATCCATTCCATTATCTGTTACGATCACTTCATGACCGTCTTTCTTAAGGCGAAGTTCTATTGTCTTTAACATGATCGGCTCATCTTCGGCTACTAGTATCTTCATAAGTTAGTGTTTTCAGGTAGAATCTAAATTGGTTTATCAGGATAAGACTCATTACAACATTCCGCTTACTCGCATTTCTTCTGCTTTCAATTCCGCTTCGATCATCGGTTTGACCAGCTGAAACTGCTCCGTCAGCCGTTTCAGAATAGCCGGGATCCTCCGCGTATGCGCCTGCGTTCTGGCCGCTTGTTCGATGTCAGCTGCCATTGCCAGCATGGAATTCATCTGCAAGATACCAAGACTGCTTTTCAGCTTATGGGATTTTTTGTTGACCATATCCCAGTTCTCGTACAGAACAGCTTCCCTTAGCTCGTCCAGCATTACCGGTGTGGTTTCAAGAAAGATCCTGAGTACTTCACAGAAGTAGTCACTGTCTTCCATTTCATTGAGGAATGAAAGATTATAGAGGTCATTCTTACTTTCAATGATCGCAGCCGTAATGGGCGCCGCACTATGCTGGTCGGCGGGGGATAAAAATCGATGCAATTGAAAAAACAATTCCGACGGCGCAAAAGGTTTCGTGAGATACTCATTCATTCCTAACTCAAAACATTTCATTTTCTCATTCCGCAATGCACTTGCCGTCATGGCAATGATCGGTGTATCCAGTTTCAATTTTTGCCTGATATAGGTCGATGTCTGAAAGCCATCCATCTCCGGCATGGACAGATCCATGATGATCAGATCGAATACTTTTCCCTTCTCCAGCATGTCTACCGCAATGGCACCATTATCTGCCAGTACCGGGACTATCCTTTCTTTTTGCAGAATATGCTGCATTACTTTTTGATTGATCTCATTATCTTCCACTACCAATATGCGTTTGCCCGCAAGTTTTTGGTTATCCATCTTTACTTCAGCTTCTGCTCTTGGAACAGGCTCTTCCGCTGATGCTATCTCATATTTCAGGGTGAACCGGAAAACAGTTCCTTCATTTTCTGCGCTGCTCACCATGATATTTCCGCCTTGCATTTCAACGAGTTTTTTTGTAATGGCAAGGCCGAGGCCGGTGCCACCAAATTTTCGCGTGGTGGATGCGCTGGCCTGTTCAAACGCCTGGAAAATGCTTTCGAGTTTGTCGTCAGGAATACCATCACCTGTATCCGCAACAGAAAAGGATATCTCCATGAATTTCTCTGTAATGGATAACGGAAAAACGGTGAGTTGAATATATCCTTTGTGTGTAAATTTCAATGCATTGCTGAAAAGGTTATTCAGGATCTGCGTAAGCCGGTACGGATCGCCGAGCATTGTGGAGGGCACGGCCTTATCGAGCGACAGGATCAGGCGGATACCTTTTTCTTTTGCACGCAACTGAAAAGGTGCCATGGTCGAATCAAGCGTTTCGGACATACTAAACGGCAGTTTCTCCAGCGAAAGTTTACCTGATTTGATCTTGGACAGATCCAGGATATCATTGATCAGGAAAAGAAGATTATCTGAAGATTGCTTGATGATCTGCACAAATTCTTTCTGCTCGGTGGTCAGTTCTGTTCCCATCAGGATATTGGTCATCCCGATAATTCCATTCATAGGAGTCCTGATCTCATGGCTCATGTTGGCGAGGAATTGTTCCTGGAGTTGCTCTGCGGTTTCAGCTTTCTTTTTTGCCTCGATCAGTTTTTGCTGGTTTTGTACGCGTTCGGTAAAATCAGTAGCGATACCGCCAACGCCATACAATTTCTTATCGCGATCAAAGAGCGGGAATTTCATCAGCAGCAGGTTCCGGACGCCTTTCTCGCTGTCATAGATCGTCTCTTCGCGGTCGATCGAATGAAGGTTATCGATCACTTCGCGGTCAAGCTCCATATAATGTTCTGCCTGTTCTCGCGTATCAATATCAAAGTCCGTTTTGCCGATCACCTCTTCATCGGTACGATTGAACATTTCGCGGAATGAACGGTTGGTCAGCAGGTAACGCCCTTCAAGGTCTTTTATGAAAACGATCAGCGGTGTGTTATCCAGGATCGATTGCAAACGGAACTGGTATTCCTCGTTCTCTGTCCGGATCTTTTCCAGTGCATCCTCCGCCAGCTTTTTCTCTGTAATATCTTTTGATGAAACGCATACAGCGATCACCTCATGGTTTTCATCTTTGACGGGAAAGTAATTATTGTGAAACCATTTTTCGCCATGCGTGGTAGTGATCTTTGCCAACACTTCCCCTGTGCCGCCTTTCATTACGCGGTCAAAAAGTTCTTTGAAATTTTCTTTTCTCTCCGGCAGAACATATTCAAGTATACTGTCTCCCAGGCTGGCATCTTTGCCCGAGATAATTTTCAGTACGGCTTTCGCGGCATCGTTGAACATGATCATTGTAAAGTCGGGCCCGATCATGTAAAATCCTTCGTGAGTACTTGCCAGCATGGCCCTGATCTTTTGATCAGCCTGAAGTGCATCGATTTCGCTAAGCTTTGCGCGCGTAATATCGTGAGTAACGATGGCCGCTCCGAAGATATCGCCATTGCTATCGCGAACAGGTGAATGACTGATCCTGATCCAGGCTCTGCCTTCGGGCAGCATATAGGAGGAGTCATAATCGATCACTTCGCCGTTCCACACACGACGCAGGTTTGCCTTGGCGATCTCGCGTTCTTCTTCGATCGTGAAATCAAGCATATTCATGCCGGGTTCAACTTTTCTGCCAGACAAAGCTTCCATATCATTCTTTGCCTTTTTGTTAAGGATCATCAATTCATAGTTGCGATTTACCATAAAGAAGCCTTCCCGGGTATTGTCGAGTACGGTTCTTGCCAGTTCTTCTGACTTCCTCAACTTTTCCTCTGCTTCTTTTTTCGCATTGATATCTTTAACAATACACTGAAATCCATGCGGCTGGCCGGCTTCGTTGTATAATAATACCGCGTGCTGCTCTACCCATTTCTTCCTACCGGTTTTTGTAATGATCGGAAATTCGAGATCGCTTTCTGTTTGCCGGTCTGTTACCTGTTGCCGGTATAGATCCGTCACACGCTCTACCCAGTCCGCTGCAACAAGATTTGCGAAACTGACGCCTGCAAGTTCTTCGACGGTATATCCCGTCAGCTCAAAACAGCGGGCGCTTACATAAGAGAATATTCCTTTCAGATCGGAGGTGAACAGGGTGACACCTGCATCTTCAATAAGCCGACGGTGCTTTTGCTCGCTTATGCGAATTTCCTCTTCCGCAACTTTTCTCGCCAGGATGTCTTTATTCAGTTTCCAGAGAGTACCGAGGATAAAGAGGAATGTGAGTGCGGTGCCAATGATGGTGGTTGCCAGAGCGCGGTTCTTCGCTTCCGCGCTTGCATCGGAGCGCAGCTGAAGCAACTGGTGTTGCCGGGTCATGAACTGGTCAAAGAGCGAGTTGATGGTGATCGAAATATGTCGCTCATCTCCGTAATAACCGACTTTTTCTTTCACAGCCGCAGTGATTGAATCGTGGCTGACCAGGAATTGCTGAAACTCCATTTTCTGCCGCAGCTCCCCTTGCAGTTGTGTAAGCCGGTTACCCTGAACATTGTCCTGTACCCGCTGCCGGGCTTCCTGTAAAAGTTGAATGGTTTTCGCGTGACTGGCTATAAGTGCGCGTCTCCATTGCGAATCACCGGTTGCAACGTATCCGTGGGTCATCGATTCGCTTTCGGCGACGGTCGATTTAAGATTTTCTATGTTCTTGATGATCTCATACGTGTTGTTCACCAACGATTCTGTGGTACGGCTTTCCGCCATATTATCACTGATCATCTTTACAAACAGCGCAATGGTGAGTGCCGCAAAAACGAACACCAACAAAACGCCACGTTGCACCCGCGATTTATATATACGAATGGTTTTCACTGCCTTGTCGTGATTGGAAATAAAACTCATTCTTAGTAGTGGAAGGATGTGAGCCCCCGCCTGATAGAGCTACAGGAATGTGATCCTGGCCCGCCGGGGTGCTGAATGGTGATAGCTTGCATGGTTTTTTCAATGGATTGATATAAAAATATCTCAATTACAGCACTTAGTGAAATAGTTTGGAGTGTTTTTCCCTGGGCAAAGAAGTAATCGGGAGGTAATGGAGGCTCGGAGAGGCCAGGCCGCAGACGACCCTGGCAAAGAATATTCCACCACTTGAAAAACGTGCATTAACAAACCGTCGCTTGCAGTAAAAAACTGTCTCGACCCTGCAACCATCTGCTGTCTTCAATCAGCTTCGCGCTAATACCTGTAACTTCCGATGAAACAACACACTGTACCATCTTCTTCCGTGCTGTGTATCATCAGTTGTGCTTGTTGAGATTCTGCGAGTTTTTTCGCATGATAAAGAGAGGGGACTTTTGTGCCGGGGCCATGAAGCAGATCATGCATTTGTTCAGGATCAAGTCCTCGTCCTGTGTCGGCAACAGAGAAGGCAATCTCCGCCTTATCCGCTTCGATATTCATACCCGTAACCGTCAACTGAATATATCCTTTATACGTAAATCGAAAGGCGTTACCGATCACGCTATGAAGAATGCCGGATAATTTTCTTGCGTCGCCAGATAGAAAGTCGGGGATGGAAGGATCCAGCGTATAAAGCAAGCGAATATTCTTTTCTTCTGCTTCGGCATAAAAGGGCATCAATACATCCTTCACAAGTGTTGAAAGCTCGAAGCCTGGCGAGTCCTGGCCCGGCGTTCGCTTGTTTTCAGGTTGTTTGAACGTTGGCGGAACCGGCAGGATCCGGTAAGAAGACATTCCTCCCGGCATATAATTACCTGGCTGGCGATTATATACCGGACCGGGCTGATAATAATTGGCGTTTACAGCATGGCCAAGAAAGTTATCATGACCGCGGTCGAAATTCAGCGTAAGTTGTTCAGGAAGGCCTTCAGCTACCCATTCCGGTATCAGCTTTTCTTCCGCCGGTATGGCAACATCATCGGACGATGCCTGCCGGAGGTTTCTGTGTTGTTCGTCTATTTTTTCGGCGATGTAGTTGAAATTCTCCCCTGCTTCTTCCTTTTCCCAAAGTACGCGCACGATCGCAGAGCCTTCTTTCCTGCGCATCGACAGATTATTTCCGTCCATAGAAAAGACACCGATAAAAGCTCCCTGACCATGATGGAACACGTCCTCAGTGCCGGCCTCTTCATCGACCATCTTCGCAGCCGGACCCGACTTCACCTGGCTTCGCAAATGCCAAAGCGCGCAAAGTATCAGCAGGTAGATAAAGACTGCAATGAATATGGTAATAAATCTTGTATAAGTGGAGGCGGTATTGATCTCGTCCGCTCTGCGTTGCATCAGTAAGGCCTGGCGTTCGACGGCGAGGCTGACCGGTAACTGTATCTTTTCATCCAACCGGTTATTTACCTGGTGATAACCGATGGCTTCCAGGTAGGAAGCTGATACGGTATCCATCCTAAGCATATTTTCCTGGAATGCGATTTTTTTCTCGATAGACTTTTTAATCAGCGCGAATTTTTCCTGTTGCATCTGATCCGGCTCGAGGGAAGCTGTTTCGTTGAGCAGCGTGAGCATTTCAAGGCGGGAAGCCGGCAAAGCCTGTTTCCATTGAAGATCACCACTGAGCAGGAAAGACTGTACCAGCGACTCCGTGCCGGACACCGATGCGCGAAGTGCTTCCAGGTTCCGGAAAACCTTATTTCCCTGCTCCAGTGCGCTCTCCGCTTCTTTCTCCTTTTGGCTATTGTAATTGATTCCTTTCAGTAATCCGGCAAGGCATATTAGCGTGAAAATGCAAAGCATGAGCAATTTGCCCCGGATCCTGCCTATATGTGATAATGTTCTCATGGTATAAACAGGAAGGAATAAAGTCTGTTGGAAGAAGAACAAATGCTAAACAGACCGGGAGTCGATCGCTCTTTGATGGATTGGTATGCGGCAGATAAGCCGCTATCTATAGTTCGGGCTTGCATGGCTTTTCAGGATTGGATGCTTAAATATAGATCAGCCAGTAATATATAAGCAAGTGAAATGAGCAGAAAGTTCTCGGAATGAGGGTTTTCCGTCAGCAGGGATCGTATTTTTCCTTGTTCAGCCGATCATTGATGTTCTTTCCGACAGCACCAACATCCTCTTTGGAAAGAATGAGTAACCATGCAGATGGTCAGGGTCTGATTTTTGATGCTTGCAGGCAACCGGCTCATCAACTCTTCTCTCATCCAGCCATGTCAGGGCTCTTAACGCTTCGATAGCATTAGGGTCACAATTTCTTTATATCCGCCGGGTATTTTTAGACATTCACCTAAACGCATCTTATGCCCATCCTACCTGCTAATCAGCGGCCCTGGTTGATCTTCCTTTTATTACTGGCTATAGCCGTCAATTTCAGCGGACTATTCGTTACGCTGCTTGGAGCAGACGGGCCGCTATATGCCAGTATTTCCCGGACAATGGTGGAAAAAGGAAACTATGTCGAACTATTTTCTCATGGTACCGATTGGCTGGACAAGCCGCATTTTCCGTTTTGGGTAACGGCTTTATCATTTGAACTATTTGGCTTCACCACCTGGGCATATAAATTACCTGCGATCCTATTTCTGCTGATGGGTGTACTGTATACTTTTCTTCTTGCAAGAAAATTGTACGACGAGAAAACGGCCTATTGGGCTGCCATCATATTGCTCACGGCTCAGCATATCATATTGTCTAATACCGACGTCCGCGCTGAACCATATCTCACCGGTCTGATCATCGGCAGTATCTATCACTTTTACAGGGCATACACAGAAAAAAATCATTTGCAGCTGGTGCTGGGTGCATTACTGGCAGGCTGCTCGGTAATGACGAAAGGCCCCTTCGCCCTGATCCCCATCGCCGGTGCGATTGCCGGTGAACTGATCCTGAAAAAGAACTGGCAGCAACTGTTCCATCTGCGATGGCTGGTAGCAGGGGTGCTTACTTTACTATTCATTACCCCGGAACTGTATTGCCTTTGGCACCAGTTTGACCTGCATCCCGAAAAAGTGGTGTTTGGCAGAACCGGGGTTTCCGGGCTTCAATTTTTCTTCTGGGATAGCCAGTTTGGCCGCTTTTTCAACACAGGCCCGATCAAAGGGAAAGGTGATCCTTCCTTTTTCCTGCATACACTCGTGTGGGCATTTCTACCCTGGTCGCTGTTATTATATATTGCCATCGCAAAAGTCTGGATCAACAACTGGAAACGTCCGCGGCTTTACGTGGAATGGGTCACCTTCTCGGGCGCATTTCTAACATTGCTGATCTTCTCCCTGTCGAAATTCCAGCTGCCACATTACAGCAATATTGTTTTTCCATTGCTCGCGATATTTCTCTCCGGGTATCTGCAACAACTGAGGATGCCGCGCGAATGGAATTTTGTCCGCATCACACAAACAGTTGTGATCAGTCTGCTGGTTACCGCTCCACTTGTTTTACATTACTTTTTCCGGCCCGCGACTATTTCCTGGCCCGTTTGGATCCTGTTATTGCTGTTGCTTTGCGTACTGATCGTTCTACCTAAGATCGGCCCATTCTCCGGGAAACCGATGTTATTCTATCGTACCGCGATCGCAGCGGTTATGGTGAACATTTACCTGAACAGTGTTGCGTACCCATCGGTCCTGCAATACCAGGCCGGAAGCGAAGCCGCCTTCTACAGCAATGTTCATTTCCCCAAAACACCTGTGATTCAGCTTCGCAAGGATTACTCGTACGCACTGACTTTTTACCTCGATTCACCAGTCATGACGATCGACAGCCTGGAACAACTCACAACTGTACCGTACGATTCTTATCTCTTGTTTGCGCCAGAGACAGAAGCAGACAGTATCAGTGAGGTACACGATATTCCGGTAGCAAGGGAGTTCGATTATTTTCCCGTGAGTAAACTCAATGGCCAATTCATCAATTATGAAACAAGAGACAGCGCCCTGGGGCAATTTTCGTTGGTATTGATGAAAGACCAGGAGCATTTCGGAGAATAGCGTTCATCTGCTGCAATAAAAATGCGCAAAGCTGTAGCCAGCCTTGCGCATTTTTAACAAACAATCTTCAGCGGATCTTAAGAGCCCTGTCGCCGGCCCTGGTTATTTTTACCAGTTTCTATTCCTTGTAACCAATGGCGGCAATATTATTCCCCCAGATAATCGACGGTTCAAAATCTACCTGCAGTGTTGGTTGAAACGGCCCGTCGGAAACACGGTTCTGCAACTTCAGCGGTCGCCTCGTGGAACCGGAGATATACACCGCCGAAATATTATACCTGCCGATAGGCACATCTACCAGTTTGCCATAATTATCGGTGCGCGGCTGACCCGGCCGCAGCTTCAGTGTCTGCCCCTGTGAACCATCGATCAGTTTACCTACTGGCACCAAAGTGAGTTCTACATTTTCAGTGTCATACAGTTCGCTCATCACATCTTTATCTACGATGACCGTACCGCCATAATAGCCCAGGCCATCGGGATATGCACCTGTGAGTTTGAAGGTAAAATTACGTACAGCACCATCTGTGCCGAAAGGATCGTCATTATCCGGATGTAACCGGATCGTGTATTTTTTTGCATTGTAGTTCATGCCGGCATCCACTGTAGCGTGGTAAGTGCCGGAGGAAGGAAGTTTTACTTTATACATTCCTTTTTCATCAGACACGGCTGAAACATATGTGTTGTAGAACAACGTGTTTTCAACGATCACTTCAACACCTGCCCATGGGCTGCCATCCGCTTTCGTGATCTTACCACTTGCGTATCCTTTTTGTGGTGCGTCTGCTCCTGATCCCTTATCTTTTTTACTGCAGGAGAGCAGCAATATGAACAGCAATACTTTTCCCGCTGATTTCAAACTTGTTTTCATGCCAGTACAAAATTTAGTGCATGAAAGTAACGGTTTCATTGCCGTAGTTTATGCCACCCAGGCTGAAGTGAAGGATAGGAATGCCGAAGTGAAAGAGTGGATGGATCGGTTGATATAAGACGAAAGTTCGCCAGCAATGTGTAAGAACATCCAAACAATAATTGCGGACAAATTCGAACGGACTGTATTTAAAATTTTCTTTTCCAGGAGATACTTCTGAAAATATTTCGTTCTTATCTGATGCTAATATAACAACCGGCTACAAAATTTATCCTGCCTACGCAGGATATTGTCCGAGCAATGTTTATCCCTCTGCCGGCATTGCCCGGTCTGCAAATTTTTACTACTTTGGCTTTAAACAAGTCGCCATGATAGACCTTGAACTCGTCCGTCATACCTATGAAAAAATGACAGATGCGGAACTCGCAGAATTCGCGGTTAAGGACGCCGTGGGTTTAACCCCATCAGCATTTGAAATCCTTAAACAAGAAATCCGGAGACGGGGCCTTGATACATGGTTGTTCGACAGCGTCGAGGCACAAAGCAGGTCATACTCACCGCAGGAGATCGACAGCTTTTGTGAAGTGATCAGGGGCCTTCCCTGCCCGGTTACCGGAAAGTCAGATCAACGATTAAATGCAACATTGACCGTTGAGGTAAAGAGTTTCTTCATCCTGACCCAGATCACACAAAAGATCGTCATTGCTTCTCCTCGGGCATTGACACAGGCAAATGATGTTGCAATAAGCAATTCTCTTTTATTGGGTTTGTGGGGATTTCCCTGGGGCCCCATCCGGACCATACAGGCAGTTATCGTGAATTCCAGAAATAAAAAGAATGCGAAGAAAGAAGAACCTTCGGAACACCTGAGGTCATATGTTAGCGCAAATATTGGCCAGATCCTCATGATGAAGGGTGATAAAGACAAGTTGTATCAATTATTAAAGATGAATAAAGCTAATAGCTGAAATGATCACTGTCGGGTAAAGGATATGATCGGCAGCGGACACCAACAACATAACGATATTGCCTTTTTTATTGGCGGGTTCGTCATTCGCCCGGTCTTCACCTCTGAAAAACCAGGGTTTCAGAAAATACTTTTCGGTCGGTTAACACAGGGAAAACAAATCCATCATGTCAAAAAGAATAACGGCGAAATATATTCGCGGTTATTCTTTTTAAGAGTTGCCCGTCGCCTACTGCAGCTTATGAAAACCCAACGTCCTCACTTACCTGTTTCCAGTTATCAAAGTCTTTTTTCAATACCTGCAATTTTTCATACGCGCCTTCTACTGCATCTATCCCTAAGAGTAACCGCAACGGAGGTTCTTCTGCATTCACCACTTTCAAAATGGCAGCGGCTGCGCGGTTTGGATCTCCCGGCTGGTTGCCATTGACTCCACGCAGCCATTCGCGCAAAGCACCGGCGGTAGCTTCATAATCGGCGATCTTCACCGGTGCTTCATTGGCAGAACGGCCGGCCCAGTCGGTCCGGAAGGCGCCCGGTGCAACAATTGTTACGTGAATGCCGATCGGAGCTAACTCTTTGTACAGCGTTTCTGAAAAACCATCCACAGCGTACTTGGTGGCATGATAATAACCCAGGGCGGGAAAAGAGGTTAGTCCGCCAATAGACGCAATGTTGATGATATGTCCTGAATGCTGCTTCCGCATTACCGGCAGTACTTCTCGGGTCACGCTGGATAATCCCCAGAAATTGATCTCGAACATACGGCGCACCTCTTCCTCTTTGCTTTCTTCAACCGATCCGAAATAACCTACGCCGGCATTATTGACCAAAACATCGATAGTGCCGAAATGATCCACCAGGTCTGCTACAGCAGCTTTTACCTGCGAAGCGACTGTCACATCGAGTTTCAATGCGAAAGCAGTATCAGGGTAAGCGCTGAGGAGGTCTTTTACATCTTCAAATTTCCTTGCGCCAACACCTACCAGTGCTCCTGACTGTAAAGCGGCGAGGGCAATAGCGCGGCCAAAACCGGTAGAACAACCGGTGATCAGCCAAACTTTCTTTTTCATTGTATTTAAATTTAAAAAATTAAGATCTGCTGATATCATTTACAGATACGATCATGTTTTCAATAGGAGCCGCCAGCACATTTTGCAATTGCTTTACGATCGTCTTTGTTGATGGCAACTTGTTGTGTTCATCCAGGGCGGCCTGGTTTTCCCAACGTTCATACAATACGAACTCCTGTTGGCTATCCGCTACTGTATGAAAGTGAAAATCTATATTGCCGGGCTCTTGTCTTACTCCGGCTACAAATGGCTCAAATAGCTGAACGATCTCATTTTCCTTTCCAGGCTTTACTTTGAAGCGTACGATAAGCGTTGTTAACGGCTGATGCGTTTCCTTTATTTGTTGCCGTTGATCGGGCCACAATTCAGTGAGATAGTTCATTTGAATAGGAGCTTTCAAATCTCCGTTGACCAGTGCGAAAGCAGCTTTGGTATAGTCTTTTGCGAAATGCGCTTCCAGTTGCGCACGATCCTGCCAGCGCTCGTACAAATAAAAATCAGCGCTTCCTTTTTTGTCGTTATATAATTCCATTTTGTAATTGCCTGCTTCTGTCCAGGCGCCCTGTACATCTTCCTGCAGGGCATTCTTTGCTTTGGCAACACTGCCGGGTTTGGCGGCTACTTTCACCAGCAGGGTCACCACTTCTGATTTTGACAATGGTGGCGTAACAGTAGCTGAGCCTGTAGGTTTTTCAGTAACCACTTCACTCAGTTCTATTAAATTACCCCAGGGGTCGGCAATAAAAGCGAGTTTACGGGTGATGTCTTTCAGATAGAAGATCTCTCCTACGATGGTTACACCTCTTCTTTTTAATTCGGCCACTGTGCTCCCGATGTTCTTTACGTGAATACAGATATGATGTAGCCCGGGAGTTTCCAGACTTTCTGCCAGATCTTTATAAGTAGGTTGTGGTTTTAATTTGCCGCCAGCCAGGATCTCCACCCAGAAGCTGTTATCATTGGCAGGCGCCAGGTATGCCAGCTTTTCATCGGCATACGGCCATTCATGAATTACGCGGAAATCAAGTTTCTCCGTCCACCATTTTTTCGCCGCTTCGTAATCTGGCACACGAACACCCACATGATTGCCGCTTACATCAGCCAAAGGACTGGCAGGGTTCAGCTTCGGCATATTGAAACCCGTTTCTTCATCTTTGTGTTGTGCATTCACTGTGTTTATCATCAGTATCAGCGCGAGCGCTGTCATCAGTTTTTTGATCATGTGTTTCATAAAAAAAGTTTTGTTGTTTGATTGATGAGTCAAAGATGACTCAAACAATCGCCCTTGCCGATAGCCAATTCAAACGTGTTTTTATTAAAATCAAAGAGGCGTATAAAACAAAAAAGCGCAGGGATGATCCCTGCGCTTTTACATTCTTCAAAGAAGTTTTACTCGTGGTAACCCTTCCTGAATCCGTTTGGCGTTAAGCCGGTATGTTTCTTAAAGAACTGGTTGAAGTTCGGCTGATCGGCAAAACCGATACTCATCGCTATATCCTGTAAAGTCCAGTCGGTATGCAACAGCAACACTTTCGATTCTTCCAGCAACCTGTTCTTGATATGCGTGCTTACATTTTCACCTGTATGTTTCTTCAACAGCGCATTCAGGTGGTTTGGATGGATGGCTAAATTAGAGGCGAACTCTTTAGCGGTACGCAATCTTATCGGATGATCATAATTGATCTGCGCCGTTTCCTGTTCCAGCAAGTTAAAAAAAGCATGTACGTGCCGGTATTCCTCATTTACCGCATCGGGATCGGGAAAGCTGGCGTCCCTGCTGGCTTCCAGCATCAGCAGTTGGATATATGCCTGTATCGCGTCTTCGTTATACCGTTGCCCCGCCAGTTCCTCCGCCTTCATCTTCTCGAACAACCCGCAGATCGCTGCAGTTCTTTCTCCTGTCAACCTGATCACCTTCCGTTTATTATCATTGAAAAGGCCATACTTCTCAATCGCCGCCTTTAGCATCGGTTGTTCATCGCTGAACTTCTTGCGGAACAGCACATAATATCCCCCCACGTCTCCCGGAGTGATATTCTTCCAGGTGATGATATCAGCGGGGTGAATGAAGAGAATAGTCGGCTGATCGATGTAATAAGTGTTCAAACCGGTAGTAAACAGGCCGATCCCTTTTGTTACGATCAGGATCTTATAGAAATCACGCCGGTTGGGAGAAAGATAATTGCGGCATTCATGTTGCTCGCGGTTGAATACACGAACCAGCCAGGGTTCATAAAAGTCGCGCATTACGGGGATCATTTCCGGAATATCCCGCAGGTGATCGATTTTCTTGCTGTCTAAGGTTGTCATGCCTTTGCGTTTACTATCTGAAGATGAAGTGTTCCGTATCTCTAATTTACCGCATTCACCGGTATCCGCTTCAAAATATCGTTGAACCGGATACCATCTAAAAATGCGACTACATTGATGATCCTGCCATTTTTCATCTGCATGAACCAGGCATAGCTCATATTATAAGGCTGCCCGTCTGCAGCAGTGGCCACACCATCCCATAACGCGATCACCCAATCGTCTTCTGCAAATAAATAGCGCACAGCAGGGACGATCTTCTGTGAGAGTCGCTGGTTCAACGGGGTGATCACTTCGTCGATGAACGGCTTTTTGCCATTATAGGTCTTCGAAAGCGATGTGCTGCCGGTGATCTGCCACTGCATGTCATCAACCAGCAGATCGAAAAAACTACCGGTAGCACTGGCCCATTTAGCAAAGCCGTCTTTGATTATTTTCTTGTTCTTCTCTGCCGGCGAGGTTTGCGCCTTTACCACTGCCGGGATGGCAATAACAGCCAGGATGATCGCGGCTGTCATGATATATCCTATATTTTTCATTGATACTTATTTTGTTTTTTATGATTTGGTTCCTGTACAAGCATTGACTGAAAACATAAGTCCGGGCCTAAGAATGTATAGTGGATGCCACCGGCGTCGTCAGCTTCATATCGCATTTTTAGCGTCGTGGGTTGCTCCGGGGACTGATCATGGCATTCATCAGGGATCAGTTGGATAATATGTCCGCGACCACGGTCCTGCATGACCGGTAGCACGTGCATTCCCAGCAATCCGCCGTCGCCGATATTGATCAGCCGGTCTATCCTCCCATACTGCCGCACGATCTGGCGGACAGCCGCCTCTGTGTCAGGTGCGTCGAAAATATTGACCACCCGCAGATCTGCGTTGGGGAATTTTGCATGATACAGGTGTAAGGTCTTCTCCTTACCGGTTCCCGGCGACAGAATAGCGATCACCTGCTGTTCACGCAATAACAAAAACTTTACGGTAGCTTCTCCCAGTCCTCCGTCAGCTCCGCACACCAACCATACTTTTTGTGTTTCCATATTGACCATTTCACGTGTAAAGATCCGGTGCAAGGCACCATTCACGATTAGCCCATTCAAAGATTTGCTTATGAAATTCAAAGATCACGTGGCTGGCAGATAAAAAGAAAGAGCAGGGCCACGACCTGCTCTTTGCTTTCATACGCACTGTCCTAGATCACATTTTCCCACGCTTTCTGCTGGCTTTCTTTCAGCATATCTTCGATAGACTGAGGAACTACGTTCCTGAACTTACCGGTATCTGCAGGCACGATCCTGATCATCGCGTCGATCATTTCGTTTGCATCCAGGCGGCCTGCATCAACACCGAGCATCGCATCGAAAGTGGCGCGCAGGTCTGCCTTTTTGGTGAAGTTCTTACTGTCATCCAACCAGCGGAACGGAGTATCTGCCATTGTTTCGTTGAAGCCAGTGAGGTAAGGACCGGGATTGATGGTTTGTATTTTGATATTATAAGCCTTTACTTCTTGTTGCAATGCCTCCGCGATAGCCTCCAGCGCATGCTTGGTAGATACGTAGATCCCAAAACCGGCAGGTGTGAACAAACCTCCCATTGAAGAGGTGAATACGATCTTACCGGGTTTCTTTGCGCGGATCCATTTGTCGATCCACTGTTGTGCGAAAGACAGCGGTGCAAACACATTGGTTTCATAGTTCTCCCGCACCAGGTCCATAGGGATCTCAAAAACGGGGCCTGCTTCGCCAATGCCGGCATTGCTGAACAATACATCGATATCCCAGGTCAGTGCGAAACGTACATCATAGGGACTGTTGACATCCAGTTTCTCTACCCGGAGATTTTTTTCCAGGCCAAGCGCCTTTGCTTTTTCGCGTAAAGGGGTTACCTGTGCGGAGATGTGTACACCTGCAATAACGTTGTGACCTAACTGGGCCAGACCTATTGCTGTGCCTTCGCCGAATCCGGTACCTGCACCGGTGATCAAAATTGTTTTCATGATTGATTGTTTTAAAAGTTAATTGAGTTTATTGATTGAGTGTTTAAGAAGCTGATCAAAGAGTACTGCCTGCGGTAGCAATTTCGAAATCCTGGTCAGGCGATCCGCCCGATACGCCGATGTATGCAATGACCTGGTTGTTTTTACGGACTGGCATGCCGCCTTTAAATCCTACCAATCCACCGTTTGTGTAAACCATGCCGTAAGTCTTGTTCACGGGATCCAAAAAAGCACCTACTTCTTCTGAGTTCATCCGAAAGAGCATTGCTGTTTTTGCTTTGCCCATGGCAATATCAATAGAACCCAGATAGGCATCATCCATCCGCTGGAATGATTTCAGGTAACCATCTGTATCGAGTACAACGATGTTTGCTGCAACTCCGATGGCTGCACCTTTTGCCATTGCTTTGCTGATGGCTTCAGTTGCTTGTTGCGTAGTAATTGTCATAGCTGGTATTTTTATGTTTGGTTATTGTTGCATTGACATAACAAAGATGGCCCGCAAACCGGGCCATCATGTTAGTATAACTAAAGCTGTTTTTATGAAAATCAAACAACCAGTGAGCGATTGCGAAAATCCGCCGGGGTTTGACCTGTATTGTTCTTAAAGAACACACTGAAGTTTGGCGGATCGGAAAAACCAACCAGGTAACTGATCTCTTTGATGGTCCAGTCTGTTTGTACCAGCAGGCTCTTTGATTCTTCAACAAGCCGTGTGCGGATATGTGTGCTTACATTCTGCCCGGTATGTTTTTTAAGGATCGCATTGAGATAATTAGGATGCACAGCGAGCTGCATCGCATATTCCCGGGCAGTTTTTAATTTGAGCGGTGTAGCAGCGCTTAACTGTGCGGTTTCGCACTCCAGCAGATCGAAGAACTGCTTAACATGAGCGGGGAAATTAGCTGGCATCGCTGCAACGGTAGCAAAGCAACGTTGTTTGATCTCCACTAAAAGCAATTGCAAATAACCCAGCAGGAATTCAATCATGAAATCTTTATTATCTGCAACAGCCTGCATCCTGGAGAAGTATTCTGTCAATACGGTAACATCATTGGCACTCTTCATTTTTGCCACTTTAAACCCTGCATCATCAAATAACCTGCATTGCCCGATCATTGTTTTTACAGATGCATTGCGCAATGCATCCTGCCGGATGTAAATGGCTTTTGCCTGCAACGGTTCGTCCTGCAGCTTCCAGGAGATGATATCGCGCGGATGAATACAGGCCAGTGAAGGTGCGCTGATCCTGTATTGCG
The DNA here is from genome assembly GCA_040509495.1 of Chitinophagaceae bacterium. Classification (GTDB taxonomy): domain Bacteria; phylum Bacteroidota; class Bacteroidia; order Chitinophagales; family Chitinophagaceae; genus Terrimonas_A. The sequence continues at coordinate 22,698 of JBEVKW010000232.1, forward strand.
TAGCTCCGTTCAGCAATACGCCGCTTCCGCCGGTTACGAGGACGATCTTGTAATAGTCGCGCCGGTTAGGTTGTGTATAAAGCAAGGGATCATAAGGCGGATCAATATGCAATTTGACCAGCCACGATGCATGACGATCGGTAAGTGTGGGGATTTGTGTGTGCTGTCTCATTCGTGGGCGTTTTGAGATAACTTGATTGGGTTAATTGAACGGTACAAATTTGCTATCTCAATGCACGGGGACACGTACAAAATCCCAAGGAGCTATTACAAAAAACCAAGATTTAATGGCCGGCAAGCTACTATACCGTCGATTTGCGAAAGTCGGCCGGTGAAACTGACGCATGCTTCTTGAAGTAATTACTGAAGTGCGTAGTTTCTAAAAAGCCAAGTTTGAAGGCGATCTCTTTAATGGAGGACTCAGAATGTTGAAGAAGCAGCTTGGCTTCGGTGATCATCCTCTCGGTGATCCACTGCCGGATGGGTTTGCCGGTTTTTGTTTTGATCACCGCCGACAGGTAAGTCTCGTGCAGGTTCAATTGACCGGCATAGTCACTGATACGCATTTGCCGTTCAACCTGGCCATTGACCAACTCCCGGAAATGTGATTCCAGGTTGAGTTTGAATTGCTTTACGATCCGGGAACTTTTATTGCCTTCCTGCACGGGGTTATAATCATTCCAAAAAGCTTCCCTGATCTTTAACAGCAGCACTACCAGCAAGTGTGCGACGATCTTGTATTTGTATTTTGATTCGGTCCTGAACTCATCTGCCAGTTGCCGGTACATCAGCTCGAAAGGTGCAAAGGCCTGCGGGCTCAGGGTTCTGGGATCGACTGTTTCGGAGATCAGGAAGGGAAAATCACCAAATACATCAGAGTGTGTATTCTTCTTAAGAAAGGCTTCTGAAAAAGCTACCAGGTAAACTTCTTCAATGGAATGCCATACAAAAGACCGGAAATGCCCGGGATTAGTAAAGAAAATAGTACCGGGAAGCAGATCGAAACTACTGTCATCCATCTTATAGGTGGCGCTGGCATCTTTTACAAACAGGAAGGAAAAATAGTTAGGGCGAAAGCCGGGCGAGCTGAATGGATAATGCGGAAGCGCATGCTTGAGATCGATGATCGCAAATTCCCCGGTGCCGGGCAGCAGGCTGTCATCCAGGTTCATTGCCCTGAACGTTTCCTGTAAACTCTTAAATAATTGTATTTCCGGTGCCATTGTTGTTCGATAATAACAGCAAAGCTGCCTCCTTCCGGTGGCAGCTTTTATAGCTTATTCAAAGGGACTCTTATGAAAATCAAAGATGCCCTGCCTTAACTTCCTTTATGATGGATCTCCACTGCATCACGCTCGCTATATAATTTCCAGAACAAACCTGCCAGCGTTGTTGGATTGTGTGTAGCGCTTTTGACATCGATCAAACCGTCGATCGTCAAAAGCCCAACATAGATCCCTTCACTTCTCAGTCGATCGTGTAATTGCAATGCCAGGCTTCTCAGTCCAGCCTTACCAATGGATAAGGAACCCCAGCCCGCATTGGGAACGAGGCCTAACCCGCCACCGGTGAGCAGCAGTGCACCCTGTTTTGCACTTAGGCCGGGATAAGCGGTCTGTAAGGCCAGCAGGGCATGCGCGGCATTGATGGTAAACTCACTCACCAGTGAATCTGCTGATTCCTCCATAATGTCCTTTGCTTTCACCACGGCGGCATTGTAATGCACCACGTCAAAACCGCCAACCTTGTCCGCCAGTTCAAGTATGGCTCTCTGCAGATCTGCGGCATTCGCTACATCGGCAACTGCTTCGATCGACTCGATACCTTTCTGCTGCAGGTACGCATGCAGCTCGTCCAGCATAGGCTGGTTATAACTGACCAGGGCTACAGTAAAACCCTGCTTTCCAAAATGCTCAGCGACTGAACGGCTAAGGCCAGGACCCGCGCTGATAATTAAAATTGACTTTTTCATTGTAAGATGATTTTGTGTTTGAATACGCTGTTTTATTGAACACAAAGTTTGTTCAGACACATCATCTTCACGGAAGCCTTATCAAAGCAAGTTTTATGATAATCAAAGAGTGGAAAAGTTCATATCAGCGCAGCTCTTGCAAACGCGATCCTGTTGTTGCGAAACTTAAGATCGAAGGTGCCCACGATCTTTCTACCGGGAAAATCCCCGGTGAAATCAAGCTGCAAATGCACTTCGGTATCAGCTTTAACTTCCAGCTTCACCAGTTCTGTTTGGGTATTATAACCAATAAAGTAGTCTTCGAAGTACTGCCGGATGCCGACATGACCTTCAAACTTACTGCCCACTGAGGGATCATCGAGTGTTGCCTCTTTTTGAAAAAAGGCCAGCCATTTATCGGTATCAAAAGCGTTGGCTGCCGCAAGCCAGTCCTTTACAAAAGCATTTATATCCATGTGAGATCAGTTGAAAGATTCTTTGAATTGTATGGGGGTGATACTTGTTTTTTTCTTGAACAACTTACTAAACGATTGCGGCTGCCTGAAGCCTAGCTGATAGGCGATCTCACCAACGGAAAGATTCGTATTGGTAAGGTATTCTTTTGCTTTTTCTATGAGTTTATCATGAATATGTTGCTGCGCATTTTGCGAGGTGAGCGATCGAAGCATATCACTAAGGTAGCGTGGGGAAAGATTCAATCGCTGTGCAAGATACTCCACAGTAGGAATGCCGTTCTGAAGTGGTTCGCCTTTGTCGAAATAGTCATTGAGCAATTGTTCCAGCCGCGTAAGCAGTTCGTGGCTCACTGCTTTGCGTGTAATGAATTGGCGTTTGTAAAAACGGTTGCTGTAGTTGAGCAATACTTCCAGGTGTGATACGAGTACACCCTGGCTGGTTTCATCGATCGAATTGTTCAATTCTTCTTTGATATTCTCGAATACGCGAAAGATGATCTGCTTTTCTTTATCTGATAAAAACAACGCTTCGTTGGAAGAGTACAGGAAAAAGCCATAATTTTTGATCTTTGTTCCTAAGGAATAATGGCGAAGAAGATCGGGATGAACAAGCAGCGTATAACCCGAGTAGTCTTCACCCTTCTCTCCACCAGATATGACCTGGTTCGGCGATACAAAGGATAACTGTCCTTCATCAAAATCGTAATAATTTTGCCCGTATCCTATTTTACCCGTGAGATACTTCTTATAAGAGATCTTATAAAAATTGAATAATAAGACTGTCGGCAATTCTTCAAACGGCGTTACAATATCAGCATAGTTGACCAGGCTGATCAATGGATGCAACGGCTTGGGAAATCCCAGCAGGTTATGCAGCGCAGTAATGGATTCGAACTTATGCGGGGTTTTATTGTCCTTCTTCATTTCAACCGATTCTTGTACGATACAAAAATCGATAGAATAAGCCAATCGTGTGTTGCCTTATTGAGGTAAGATGTAGCCTAAATGACGGCGAGGTTGGCCGGGACGGGGAAGCTCATCGCTATTTTGGGCATTTTGGAGCCTGAATAGTGATAAGAACCGGATATACTAAGAACACCCAACACGCTCCTCCGTTTCCAGCAATCGCCTGGAAATAAGAGCAAAAATTTGAAGACGGCTCTTTCCGTAATATTTTAATTTGAATTAGCATATTTGATTGCGCTATTTAAAACAGGATCAACATTATTTACAATATCCTCTATTTTGTACTTAACCTCGATGTCAATTGGAATTCCTGTTCTTTGCGTTTCGGCTCCATTCGGAAAGTAAATTCCCAGGCCAGAAAAATTGATATTGTAGCTTCCGGGAAGAATGGTTCGCGTGACGTTCCCATCTGCACCGGCGGTCTGATTCCCTATGACTGTAACCTTGTCTGCGGTCATCATTGTCATACACGCCCACTCCGCAGCGCTCTGTGTTCTATGATCAACCAACAGTATAATTTTGCCATTGTATCTTTTCAGACTGTCTTTTCCAACGGTGGACACGTTTGTGCCCTCGTTAGCTGGTATATATTTAAACATCCCTGGTAAATCGAAATTCGGATAAGTATTTCTGGCATAAATTTTCTGTTCAGATAGAAAGTAGCCAGGTATATAATAGGTGACATATCCTTCTGCTGGATAATTTCGCATATCGAAAATAATAGCCTTTGTATTGATAACCGCATTCATCGCGCTATCCATGTTCTTTGCATTAATATTGCTAAAATAAACATACCCGATATTCCCGTCTATTAATTTAGAAACTACCGGACTTGTCATTTGCATAAAATCAAGATAATCTTGCAGAAAGTTTCTTTTAATTTGCCTGACTTGTTTGACGTTCTTTTTT
>JBEVKW010000233.1:0-3959 GCA_040509495.1 Chitinophagaceae bacterium
ACGCTCTTTTCTTACTTTGAACCAAAGATCCCGGAAAAGATATTCTGAGGATAGGACTTTCCATTTCATCCTGATCAAACGATTAATAAGTTATTCAATAAAGCTGCCAAGTATGCGAACTACCACCCTTTTCTTTCGCGAAGCGCATTGATCTGCGCCACATGATGCTTACCATGCCAGGCATAACTACCTAAGAGAAACCATAAACGCATGGTCCGCTTGTGTTCGGGATGAAACACGGTGCGGTTATTCCAATCATCATCTCTTACATATTTCAGTGCTTCATACCAGCGTGCGTGCAAGGCATGCAACAGTGTGACCGAAATATTGACCGGTAACTTCTGTACGTCATTCATTTCTGCCCACAACTTTTCATCATAAGGTTTGATCGTTGGGTTATCTTCCGTTAAGGCCAGCTTGAACCGTGTGTAAGCATTGATATGGCTATCAGCAAGGTGATGAACTACCTGGTGAACGGTCCATCCGCCATCCCTGTAAGGAGTGTGCAGTTGCTCTTCATCAAGGTTCAGCAAAGCATGTTCTACCGCAAGTGGCAGGAACTTTATATCGGCCAGCCATTCCACTTTCTTTTCGATGGAGAATGGCTGTGCTTCATATTCTCCGATGGGATAACGGGGATCAACGATGGTAGGCATGTTCCGGAATTTTGAGTGAAGGGTTTTGTTTCGTCGGCAATTAAAATGTGTCAGGAACCAGTTGGTGCCGGGTTGGTTTAAAAGTTTAATAGTTTAAATGTTTAAAAGTTATAAATACAGATCAAAACGGCTCTGCTAACTTTTAAACATTTAAACTATTAAACTTTTAAACTTATACTTCTGTACTGGCTCTTAGAGGATCTCGAGCAGTTCCACTTCAAACATCAGCGTTGCTCCGCCCGGGATATCACTGCCTGCGCCACGATCGCCGTATGCGAGGTGTGACGGGATCCACAAACGCCAGTGGCTTCCTTCTTTCATCAGTGGGATCGCGATCTGCCATCCCTTGATCAGTGCCGTCAGCGGCGCAGAGAATGGCTGATTCCGTTTGAACGAACTATCGAATTCTTTTCCATCAAGCAAGGCTCCTTTGTAGTGTGCTTTGATATTATCTTTAATAGAAGGCTGTCTGCCTGTTCCATCTTTCAATATCTCGTACTGGATCCCTTCTGGTAATTCCACTACACCTTCTTTGGTTTTATTGATATTGAGAAATGCTTCTCCTGCGCTTTTTTGCGCTTCTATTTTACCGCTCATAAACTCTTTTAATTTGTTTTGAATACTCATGAAAATATTTTTCTATTGAGACTGCAAAAATAAAATATCCTGTACAAAATATTGCAGCGAAGGGCTGATATGTAATTAACTTTCCCTCAATGAATGCCCCGTCAGGTTGATGAATACGTCTTCCAGGTTGGCTTTCTTCACTTCTTTCGGGCGTTCGAAACCAGAGGCAACCAGATCATCGATCATTTTGTCAGGCGACGCAAGCGCAATGATCTTGCCAGCATCGATGATCGCAATTCTATCGCACAGGTATTCGGCTTCATCCATGTAATGGGTGGTAATGATCACGGTAGTACCTCTTTCGCGAATGGTGCGGATCAGTTCCCAGAGGCTGCGTCTAGCCTGCGGGTCAAGGCCGGTCGTGGGCTCATCGAGGAAAATGATCCTTGGTTCATTGATCAGCGTGGTGGCAACAGAGAAACGTTGTTTTTGTCCGCCACTAAGATCTTTGAATTTCGCTTTTGCTTTGTCTTTCAGGTTCACCATTTCCAGCAATTCCATGGCACCGACGTTCCGGTTGTAAAGTCCGCAGAACAACTCGATCAGTTGAAGCAGATTCAGCCCGGGATAATATCCGCTGCTTTGCAGCTGAACACCGATGATCTTTTTGATCTCTGCCGGCTGTGTGTCGAGATCAAGGCCATCAACGATCACTTCGCCGCTTGTCTTTTCGCGGAGGGTTTCGATGATCTCGAGGGTTGTAGACTTTCCGGCACCATTCGGACCGAGCAGTCCGAATATTTCACCTTCATGAACGTCAAAGGAAATACCTTTTACCGCCTGAAAATTGCCGTATTGCTTAACGAGGTTTTTAACCGAGATAATTGTATTCTTTTCCATCAGGCAGCAATTTACTGCAAAACCCGGGAAATCAGTTGACGAAGACCTGTGTATAATAAAGCGTGCCGTCTGAATCGGCCGCAATCCCGATGCCGATATAGCGATAATTGCCGAGCATATTCTTTTTATGACCGGGAGATTTCTTCCACATATTCACCACATCTTTCCCGGTACTGGCGCCATAGGCAACATTTTCAGCAAAACCGGTCAGTTTTGGGAACGTTTTACTGGCTGCCACCCGGCGCTGCTCAAAGCCGTCATGGCCGAAGCTGGTCTTGCCTTTAGCCATACTGGTACTGTGTTTAAGGGCAAGTTCATTCAGATCGTCCCGCATTTCAAGCGCCGGCAGGCCCTGGGATTTACGCAGATCGTTAGTGTACTTCAGCACATCGTCGCGCATGCTCTGCGCATTCAAAACGATCGAAAAACAAAGCGCAAAACAGAAAGAAATAACCGGAATGGTACGGGTAATATGTTTCATTGAGATCATGATGGGTACATGACAAGATTAGTACCAATCGGGGGAAAAACAAATAGAGGGATTGTTAAATCTGATTGGGGGGGAGAAAGTTTAAAAGTTGAATAGTTTAATAGTTTAAGAGTTAAGAGAGCAACCCTTAAACTTTTAAACTTTTAAACTTTTAAACTTTTAAACCTTTTAAACTTTTTAAACTTTCTCCTCCCTCCCCAGCTCCGCTTCGAGTTCCGCCATCATGTCACTGCTGCCGATGAACATTGGCGTGCGCTGGTGTAGTTCCGTTGGTTGAATATCAAGAATGCGTCTTTCACCGTCGGTAGCCTTACCGCCGGCGACCTCTGTGATAAATGCAAACGGATTGCACTCATACATGAGGCGCAGCTTGCCTTTGGGCTTGTCGATAGTGCCGGGATACATGAAGATGCCGCCTTTGATCAGGTTGCGATGCACATCCGCTACCATGCTGCCGATATAGCGCTGCGTATAGGGTCCGCCGGTGGTTTTATCTTTCTTCTGACACAGATCGATGTATTTCTTCACGCCTTCCCGGTATTGAAAGAAATTTCCATGGTTCACGGAATAGATCTTGCCGCTTGGCGGGCATTTGATATCAGGATGACTGAGCGTAAACTCCCCGATCGATGGATCAAGCGTAAAGCCATTCACACCACGACGGGTAGCATACACCAGCATGGTCGAAGAACCGTATACGATATAACCCGCAGCAACCTGCTGGGTGCCTTTTTGAAGAAAATCTTCTTTCCCGGCCTTCTGTCCTTTTGGCGTAACGCGCTTATACACTCCGAAAATGGTACCGATGGATACGTTCACGTCGATATTACCGCTGCCGTCAAGCGGGTCAAAAAGGCATACATATTTTGAATTGTTACTGATGGGATCGTCAAACGCAACGTAGTCGTCCAACTCCTCGCTGGCGATGCCCGCACAGCTCACGCCATGCTGAAGTACACCGGTAAATTGATCGTTGGCAAACAGGTCGAGTTTTTTCACGTCTTCCCCTTGCACATTCACGCTGCCGGCATCGCCCAGTATATCTACCAGGCCGGCTTTGTTCACTTCTACGTTCACTCGTTTAGCGGCGAGACCAATATCCCGGAGCAGGGTACTCAATTCTCCTGTTGCATGGGGAATATGGCGCAATTGCTGGATGGTAAATTCATCCAGTGTAAGGATCTTTCTGTTGAAATTCATAGCAGTCAGTTAAAAGCTAACAAATGTAAGGCGGAAAGTCCGAAAGTTATAACGGTTGTGTGAATGGTACATTAACTGCGGTAGGCCAGGCTGGGGCGTAATACTGAGCTTTGACTGTCGTAGGAGTATCGCAGAGGACGCAAAGG
>JBEVKW010000234.1:0-22460 GCA_040509495.1 Chitinophagaceae bacterium
GAAATGCTATCCGAAACCATGGGGTATAGATCTCGGGAGTGGACACAATTGTTTCTGCAAGATAGGACATGGGGCGATAGGCATAATCCAACACTTCTTCTTCGTTGATCTCAATGGCGCCTTCATATTCTGCTACAAAAACATGATCAAATTCGTACTCTGTCAGGCCATTGTCAAAGTCTGCCCTATAAATAAAATCGAATACTTTTTCCAGTGGAAGATTGAAACCCATTTCTTCCATCAATCTTCGTTCAGCAGCTGCCTGGGTATCTTCGGCTGGCCGTGGATGGCTGCAGCAAGTGTTTGTCCATAATCCGCCGCTATGATACTTGTGCAATGCCCGCTGCTGCAACAGCATTTCACCCTTGCGGTTGAAAACGAACACGCTGAATGCGCGATGCAGTAGAGCCCGCTCGTGTACTTCCATTTTACCGGCTGTTCCTGTTTCATTGTCCTGTTCATCAACGAGGATCACATCTTCTTCTATCATCGTAGCTGCTTGCATTTGCCTGCAAATTTAACTATTAACGTGCCAGTGTTAAAAACTGCTTTCCATTTCTGAGACGGAGCCAGCATGGGGAGCGATGAGCCTGAGCTTATTTTTTAAGCCTGCCCGGAGGATAATGAGTATCTTATGATAATCAGGAATTCTTACCCTTTGCTGGAGGATCGTTGATGGCTGCATTGCCCTGATCTTCCTGAAAAGCGACAAATAATATTTATATGCCACATATACGCCGAACCTGGCTTTCAGCGGCAAATGAATGATGCCTTTGTAAGCTGCTTTGAAATCCTGCTGGATATCTTCTTCTATCCTCAGCTTATCTTCCTCAGTAAAATTATTGAAGTCGCAGCAAGGAAAATAGACACGTGCAAGCCCATTAAAATCTGCCTGAATATCTCTAAGAAAATTCACTTTCTGAAAAGCGGCTCCCAGCGCCCTTGCGGGTTCTTTTAACCGGTCAAATGACTCCTTTTGTCCCTCGCAAAACACCTGCAAACACATTAATCCCACCACTTCGGCAGATCCGTAAATGTATTCTTCATAACCTTTTTCATCATACGCTTTCCGGTCAAGATCCATCTGCATACTTCTGAAAAATGAATTGATCAGGGAATGGTCGATCTGGTACTGGTTAACGGTGAGCTGAAAACTATGCAATACCGGGTTAAGACTGATGCCCCTTGCAATAGCAGCAAATGTTTCCACCTTAAATTCATGCAGCAGACGTTCTTTGTCGAAATCATGAAACGTGTCCACTATTTCATCAGCAAAGCGAACAAAGCCATAGATGTTACAGATCGGAGCACGCAGATCTTTGTGCAAAAGCCGGATAGCTGATGCGAAAGAAGTGCTGTATGCCCGGGTAATATCCTGGCTACACGCCTGACTGGCCTGATGAAAAATGTCGATCATCCCTTACGAATTTGATAATTGATTAAGATTTTGGGTATTATAGCAGAGTTGATGCGTTTAAGATACGCCATATCAGGTTCAAAAATGAGGCCAGTGGAGGATAATTTTTTCTTGTTGAATGTTTAGGAATGCCCTTAAAAGATTGTTTAAACACAACCGGCAGAATGCATAAAAATTACAGCAGCCATTACTGAGTGTCTGCAATGCTTTCCCTAAAAATCCACACTGATCAGGAGAACTGTTTTGCAACTTCTTTTGCGACTACTTCACCACTGATCAGGCTGGGAGGAACACCAGGACCAGGTACCGTCAGTTGACCTGTATAAAACAGGTTACTCACTTTCTTGCTTCTGCACGATGGCCGGAAGATCGCCGTTTGCTTCAATGTATTCGCAAGGCCGTAGGCATTACCGCGGAATGAGTTGTAGTCTTCCACAAAATCCGACACGGAATAAGAACGTTTGAAGAGAATTGAATCGAGAAGAGACTGACCGGTATGTTTTTCAAACCGCCCTGCGATCATCTGGAAATATTTTTCACGGATCATTTCTGTATCACCCTCCAAACCTGATGCGACGGGAATCAGAAACACAAGCGCATCTTTATCGGGCGGAGCAACAGAAGAATCTGTCTGCGACGGGATGCTTACATAAAACAATGGTGCGGACGGCCAGCGCGGAGTCTTATAGATCTCCTGGCCATGCTGATCGAAAGGCACATCAAAGAACAGGGAATGGTGAGGAAGAGCGTCCAGTTTCTTATTCAGCGCTACATAGTATAATAAACACGATGGAGCCATCACCCGTTTATTCCAGTATGCAACAGAATAGGAACGGTATTCTGCCGACAGCAGGTTCATTTCTGTAAAATGATAATCAGCTCCGCTGATCACCGCATCTGCCTCGTAGCGTTTACCAGCAGATATAACGGCAGTCGCCTTCCCTGCCTGGACGTCTATTTTCTGAACGGATTCATTGAATATGAACTTCACGCCGAGTTCAACAGCCAGTTGATGCATTGCTTCCACGACCGAATACATGCCGCCCTGCGGATGCCATGTACCGCCTTTGATATCTGCATAGTTCATCAGGCTGTATAAAGCTGGCGTTTCTGCAGGCAACGCACCGAGAAAAAGGACAGGAAATTCCATCACCTGCCGCAGCCGCGTATTGCTGAAGTATTTTTCAATATGTTTTTTGATGGAAGTAAACACTTCAAGTTTGAAGATCCCTTTGATCGCTTCCCAGTCGATGAATTCCAAAATGGAAAGCCCGGGTTTGTAGACCAGGTTCTGAATACCTACACGGTATTTGTAAGAAGCACCCTGAAGATATAGTTCAAGTTTTTCGCCACTTCCGGGTTCGATCAGCTCGAATTCCCTTTTTAATGCATTGAAATCCGCATGAAGGTCTGTAAAACGATCATCCCAATAAATACGATAAGAAGGATCGAGGCGATGCAACTGATAGTAGTCGCTTACTCTTTTACCAAACTGTGCAAAATATCGTTCGAACACATCAGGCATCCAGTAGAAGCTTGGCCCCATATCAAAGGTGAAGCCCTGATGCGAAAACCGTGCAGCACGACCACCCGGCGATGCGTTCTTCTCAAGCACCGTAACATCCCACCCCTGCTTTGCCATAAACGATGCAGCAGAAAGGCCCGCAAAACCACTGCCGATAACGATCACTTTCTTTGGAGTTGACATTAAAGCAAGTTTAAAAGTTTAAGAGTTGTAAAGTTTAAAAGTTAAAACGTTACAAGCAAAAAGAAAAGTTCAAAGACTTAATACGTTTAAAGCCTAAACTTTAAAACTATTAAACCTTTGAACTTTTAAACTTTTGCGGACGGTTTGTTCCGTTAGAACCGATTCAGTCTTTCTTTGAGCAGTTTCCGCGCAAAGTGAATACGGCTTTTTACAGTACCGAGAGGTTCTGCCAACACATCGGCGATCTCCTGGTATTTGTAACCGTCAAAATACAGCTGGAATGGCACTTTGAAAATTTCCGGCAGCCCATGAATAGCTGCATAAATTTCTTTGATCCTTAAATCGCTTTCCGCAGCATTGCTGACGGAAGCCTGTTTTAAATTGATCAGGTAGTCATTCGAGGTATTATCAAAAATGGTCTTCTGTTTAGCCTTTCGACGATAGTCGTTGATAAAAATATTACGCATGATCGTGAACAACCAAGCTTTAATATTTGTACCTACATTATACTTCTCTTTATTCGCTAAAGCTTTGTATAAAGTCTCCTGGTAAAGATCATTAGCCGCCTCACTGTCCCTTGTCAGATTAATGGCAAAGGGCTTGAGAAAGTCGGCGTTCTCAAGCAAAACCTCATTAAAATCTGTAGTGGGCATGTTTTGTTTAATTTTTAAGGCCATAAAGTTAAACAAAGTGTGTTTCGTAAAAAAATAATCTTTACGAGTTTAACATTCCTTTGGTTCTCAAAGCCTTGAAATGAAGTCCATCATTTCATGAAAACACCTCTTCAGCTCTACTCCCTCGGGTACCGGCCTGTCATATTCCTTTGTAGGATAACCAGATATGACGGTTCTCACGGCTGGTAACTTCGTTTCGATATTGTTCACCAGTTTTTCAAGATTGGCGTGCTGAAAGCTGCTGATCAGGTGAACAAACGCCAGATCCGGCTGCATGGTGTCTGCAATGCTGGCTACATCCCCGATCGGCACATTTGCCCCAAGGTATATTACGCGTAAACCCTGCCTTTTCAGTAAGTAATAGAGAAAAAGCAAGCCCATTTCATGGTACTCCTTTTCGGGCAGGAATAAAAGGCAGGTCTTTCCTTCGGTATTACAGGGCAGGCCATCAATGGCAACAATAAGTTTCTGGCGGATGATATTTGCTACAAAATGCTCCTGTGCCGGCATGATATGGCCTGTTTGCCAAAGAATGCCGATCTTTTCCAGGAACGGGAAAATGATCTGCAATACGCCATTTTCAATACCAAAGTTGCAGATGTATTTGCTGAGCGTTGTTTCAAATTTATCCGTCTGCAGGTCTATCATATCCTGCACGAGTTCATTTACAATGATCTCCTGCATTGCTTCACTGTCGCGGAGAGACAGCACCTTCTGACAGATCTCTTCCTGGCACATCTTGTCGATGTGTGAGATCTTATAGCCACATTTATTCAGCAGGGCGATATTGAGCAGCGTTTTGAGTTCTTCATTGCTGTAATAGCGGATATTCGTACAGCTACGCTGAGGTTTGAGCAGGTTATAACGCTGCTCCCACATACGGATCGTATGGGCTTTGATCCCCGACAGATTCTCCAGATCCTTTATGGTAAAAGCGCTCATATCGTGTATTACAAACCGGCAACAGAAAAGTTCGGCGCTGCCTGCCCAAAATGTTTAGAGTTTAGTATTCAATACTTTAGAAGTATTCAGCCAGTCTTTGAATTGATGATTCGCCTGGTATTTTTTTAACGCTTCGAGATGGCCTGTATGGTGAAGATCGGTACCTGCCAGATCGTAAAAATCATTTTTCAGCAGCCATCCGGCGAGGTCTGCCACAGACCGGCCATACCCACCGGTGAGCGATAACAGATTCAGCTGAAAAAGACAGCCGGCATCCTTCAATTCGACGAAAAAGTCTTTTTGATGCTGCAGGTATACGTAGCGTTCGGGATGAGCAAGCACGGGCTGATATCCGGCCATCTGCATTTCAAACAGAATGTCTTTTACATTCAGCGGCGCAAAAGCCATAGAAAATTCGGTCAGCACCATGTTTCCGCTGATCTTCAATAAAGGTTCTTTTTTGCCGATCAGCTGTAGCACGTGTTCATCAAGAAAATATTCGGCAGCAGCGTGGAGCTCGATGGCTATACCTTCCTGCTGCAGGGCGGCGCGGACCAGATCGAGCTTTTCCTCTATGATGGAGCGGGTATTCTTGTACATATCCCACATGATATGCGGGGTAGTGATCAATTTCTGGTAGCCCAGTTCCTTCATCCCACGGATAAGTTCGAGGGATTCCTCCAGGCTTTTTGCGCCATCATCAATGCCGGGAAGAAGATGAGAATGCATATCCACTTTCAACATGGAAAAATCAAACTTCTCGTGCCCGGACCTGGATCTTGAAAATAATTTGAACATAGCTGACTGCTTAGCTGGATCGAAAGTATCTTAAAAGTTTAATAGTTCAACAGCCGGGAAGTTTAAAGGTTTGAGAAGTTTTGATAAACTCCTTTCAATGCCATGCATTGTGTTATACTTGACCGGGCAGAAATAACGCAATGAACCGCAAAAGACCCCAACAAAGGAAAAGAAATCAGCCTTCTGACAGCGCTTTCTTTTGCTTCGTTGGGGTCTTTTGCGGTTCGTTGCCTTTCTTCTGTCAACGATCTTAGAAAGATCTCGCGGGCAATGAGGGGAACACTTTATAGACCAGTTCACTCTTCGGCGAAATGATCTGCCATGCGGTCAGAAACAATATCATGCAGTCTGTATAAAATGAATAATGCTGCTGGTACCAAACTTCCACGGCTCCTTTATAGGGCAAGATCACCTGTCGGTAACATTCGTGCGGCGGCAGGGAACTCTGTGTAATGATCAGCTCTTCATCGCGGAAAACGATCGACCCGATTCCCGTCAAGCCAGGCTTCACACGGTAAACCTTCGCTTTCATTTCATCTGAATACCGGTCGAAACCCGCCTTCATCAAGGGCCTGGGGCCGACAAATGACATATCGCCCTTAAGGATATTTACCAGCTGCGGTAACTCATTCAGCTTGCTCATCCGGAGGAATTTGCCCATGAAAGTCACCCGGGGATCGTTACGCGTGGTAACATCCCCCGATCCCATGTTCGGGCTGTTCTTTAACATCGTTGCAAACTTCCAGATACGAAAGATGGTATTGCGATGACCAACCCTGTCCTGCAGGTATAGAACTTCGTGTTCACCCGTCAGTAATAACATGATCACAACAGGGATCAGTAAGGGAGACAGGATGATTAATGCCAGGAGCGAAAAAATAATATCGAAGAACCGCTTTATAATTGAATACATAGATCAGGATAAGGCTTGTTTTATCTCGCGTACGACAATTTCCAGTTGTTCATCAGTGATATTGGTTGAACTGGGTATGCTCAGGCAGGTGTTATAAACGTAATCAGCCGCATCTTTTTTGGTGATGTATGGGCAATCTTTGTACATCGGCAATTTGTTCATCGGCATCCAGAAGCGACGGCTGAGGATCTTGTTTGCATTGAGATGATCCAGCAACTGTTGTTGTTGGTCGGTCTGTATGGTAAACAACCAACCGTTGGCCTTCACATCCGGCAGCTCCTGCTGAAAACGGATATCACCAATACCTCCCAATTCATTCTTGTAATAGGAAACGACGGCTTTCTTTCTTTCCAGGAAAGATGGCAGCAATTCCATTTGCGCCACGCCGACAGCTGCAAGGATATTCACAAGGCGGTAGTTATATCCAACTTCATCGTGATAATATTCATCGGGGCTGGCCTTAGCTGTGGTAGTGATATGCTTCGCATGTTTTGCTATAGATTCATCATCGGTTACGATCACACCGCCTCCACCTGTTGAAATGATCTTGTTGCCATTGAAGCTGAAGCAGGCCATCGGGCTGAATGTTCCGGCATGCTTTCCCTTATAGGTTGTACCCAGTGCTTCCGTAGCATCTTCAACAATTGGCAGCGGATATTTCGCAACGATGGATAAGAACCTGTCCATGTCACACATATTTCCCAGAATATGTACGGGCATAATGGCACTAATGCGACGTCCGTCTTTTTTATAGAACAGCTCTTCTCCTTTTACTTCTGTTTGATCTGACAGAAATTCTTCCAGCAGGTCAAGGTCCATTTGCCAGTATGCAGGGTCAGCATCGATCAGCAGTGGGTCAGCTCCCAGGTACCGGATTGAATTTGCGGAAGCTACAAAGGTGAGGTTAGATACGATCACATAGTCACCGGTCTTCACTCCCGACAACAGCAGTGAGATATGCAACGCGGCTGTACCATTCACGGCAGCCACGCCATACTTCGCTCCGGCAAAATCCGCGACCATCTGTTCGAATTGATTCACGTATGAACCTACAGACGAGATCCAGCCGGAATCAAGACAGTCCTTTACGTATTTCCATTCGTTGCCTGCCATATTCGGCAGGCTGAGGGGGATCAGTTGCTGATTACTCATAAACTTTTTTTCCTTGTTCGAGATACTCATTATACCAGCCAATAGTTTGTTTCAGGCCATCTTTCCAGCTTACCTCCGGTTCAAAACCGAGTTGTGTTCTGGCCTTGGTAATATCAGGGCAGCGACGGGAAACAGAACCAGGATACGTTGGGGCATTTTCATACTCTCCGTTGAAGTTCATGATTTCACCGGTATAGTGGATCAGTTCGCCAATAGAGATCTCTTCCTGTGTTCCGATGTGATAGATCTCACCGTTAGTATTCGGCTGTTCCATTGCCAGCACGGTTCCTTTTACGGCGTCAGTAATATAACAAAATGCGCGTGTCTGATCATGGCCATACACCTTGAACGGCGTTTCACCTTGTCTGAAGCGGATAGCAAGATGCGGGATCACGTGTTTAAAGCCCATGCGCGGGCCGTATACGTTGTGATAGCGGACTATCGTCGTTTCTATATTCAGCATCCGGCCATAGTTCAGGAACCCAGATTCACCCAGCATTTTTGTTACAGCGTAAGTGAATCTTGGATGACCAATATCTTCAATACAAAGCGGAACCTGCTCGGGCGTTGGAATGGTATAACCGAACGCATCCACTGTACCTGCATAGCATTCGCTTGTAGAGGTAAAGAGTACTTTGCCTATTTTGGCGCGGCGCATCCATTCAAGTGTGTTATAGATAAGAGCGGTATTGATGCGGATGATCTCGTGCGGAATGGAGTTGGCATTATCAACACCTACAACAGATGCAAGCATATACAACTGGTCATATTCGTCTTCCAGCTGGTCATATGCTTTAGGATCTGTGTAATCCCCTGGAATCACCTTCACCTGGTGCCTGTTCACTAATTCAGTAAACAACTCATCCTGTTTACCTCTCGCAAAGTTGTCAGCGATCGTTAAAGAGTAGTCACGGTTCTCGGCCAGAAACTTAGTAATATTAAAACCGATAAAACCTGCTCCTCCTAATAGTAAAACCTTTTTGCTCATGCTTGTTAGTTTATTGTTACGTCGAAAATCGGCTTACACATTCACTTCATTCAGATCTCCGCGGCCGATAACACGAACGGTATGTTTTGTTGATAATGTTTCGATGTCTTCCCGGTTTAATACGCCGATGGTATCATAAATAAATGACGGCGCTTGCTGAAGCAATTGTTGTATCAGCACCGGGTTGTTCCTGTAATCTTTGTGACCTGTTGTAATCACGATCATATCGTACGTATCTTTTAACAACGCCGACAGATCCTGCGTTACATCCATCTTCCTCTCTTCCCAATAGGCTACATGCGGATCATGTACTGTTATATCGCATCCTGCCTGTTGCAATTGATGATAAAATCCATACACGGGAGTATAACGGGTATCGCCAACATCATTCAGATAACTGACGCCTAGCAATAATGCTTTTTTACCGGTAAATGAGCCGGGGAATTGTGACCGTAAAAATTCAAACGCGTAATAGGGCATTCGATCATTAATACGTACGCCTGTTTCACTCTGATGTAAGGGCTCTTTGCTGCCGAACAGATTCATCTTTGCCCAGCTTGCCATCAATGGATCTTTAGTCAGGCAATACCCCCCCACCCCCAGCCCGGGCAGCATAATATTCTTATGCGTGGGTCTCATGCGGATGGCGTTCACTACCTCGTAGATATCCACGCCGGCTTCTTCCGCGAAGCGGCTCCATTCCACCATGAAAGCAATATTCATTGCGCGATAGGAATTCTCCAGCACTTTCGCCATTTCGGTCGCATGCGTGATCCCTAACCTTGTTAAAGGATATTCGTCTGTCCGGATAATTGTGCGAAGGAATTTCTCCACCGCATCAGCGCTGACCTCATCCACGCCGGAATAAACCCGGTAAAAATTCTGTATGGAGTCAATATACTTTGGTCCGGGCATCACTCTTTCATAAGAGTGGCCAACTCTCACTACGTCTGTTGGCAAACCTCTTTGCTGCAATTTTTCTTCAATCAGTGGTTTGACAATTTTTGCACAGGTACCCGGAGGAACCGTCGTTTCCACAAGCACAAGCACATCCTGCCGGCAGTGGTCGCCAATGCTGGCTATTGCTTTTTTGAACGGTGTAAGGTCCATATCAAAGCTTTTCAGCTCGCCATTTTCCACCGACTGTTTTTGTACGTCAAGATTGATATCTACGACGATCACATCTGCCTTGCTGTAAGCATAAGGGTCGAATGTTGCATACAGATTTTTTTTCTCCCGTGCCTGTTTATAGAAGATGCCGATCTTAGGATCGTCCGCAATAACAGGGAAGATCCCTTCATTGATAGACTTTATTTTCCACCAGGAAGCGGGTGAAGGGAGATCCACTCCAATTACTGCATATTCTTCTGTCAGGGCATTAGCCACAACAAGGCTCATAACCGCGCCAACGAAGCCCAGTCCCTGCACTATCACCACTTTTTTCCCCGGATGACTGGCAATAAATTGATCAATACCGTCTTTATCGGAAGGATTTTCGGGTATGATATATTCACTGCCTGTTATCGGGCTGATTGATTTCCGGACGATTGTTTCACTTGCCATAAACTATTGGTGATTTAAACCTGCCCTGTCGCAGGTTCTGTGTAAACGTAAAATTGGGGTTTATCTTGCAGGATTACCAAATATCTGTGCCCCGTCAGGTACATCGCGGGTAACCACACTTCCTGCACCGATCACCACTCCTGAACCAATGGTGATGCCCTGGCGGATCACCGAATTGGCTCCTATAAAAGTATTATGGCCAACGGTTACGTTGCCACAAAGTACTGCGCCGGGGGCGATGTGAACGTATTCCCCGACCTGGCATTCATGTTCAACGATACAACCTGTATTACAGATAGTTCCGGTGCCCACTACAGCCACGGCATTGATCACTGCTCCGGCAGATACAAGAATGCCATGCCCTAATTCTGCTGAGCCGGCAACGGTCGCCCGGGGATGGATCACTGTGATCGCGGGCCGTCCGATGGCCGATCCTACAAGATCGCAGATCTTCTTGCGAATGCCATTGTCACCCACGGATGCAAAGTAATCGAAGGCAGCCAGTTCCGCTGTTGCATCCTTTTCTTTTCCGAGATATTTCAGATCGAATGGATTGTTTGTTTTTAATTCCTGGTCGCAATATGCCGTTACACGTTTACCGGAAAGATGTAAGGCATCGATCACTACATATGCATGGCCGGAATAGCCAATAATAACAACGGGCCGATCTTTTTCAATCATTGGATGATGTATTCAGTATTTCGCGATAGCGTTGTTCAATACGGGAATGCACAACGCGCTGATCGAAATGATTATTTACTTTGTCGTACAGCCTGCCAGCATAAGCCTTCATTTGTGCAGGATCCTGAACGGCCCTTTTCATCATTTCGACAAGTTGTGTTTGATCTTTCACTTCAAAGATCAGTCCTGTTTCCTCATGCGTTACAATGTCGATATTACCTTCAATGCGTGAACAAATAATGGGGCAATTCATTGCGCCGGCCTGCAATAAAACATTGGGAAATCCTTCCCTGTGCGAAGGATGTATCAGTAAATGCGAAAGATGCATAAAATATTCAACCTGTTCATTCCATCCAGCTTTGATGATGCCGGGATGTTCATTGATGAGTTTGCGTGCGGCAGCTGATATGGGATCGAGCTCATCCTCAAAAGCTCCGACAAGGATCAACCTCAGAGAATCATTTGTTCGATATAATTCCTCAAAAGCATGCACCAGTTCGTCGATCCCTTTATCTTTTACAATCCGGCCAACGCTCAGCAAGTACAGCAGATTACTGTCATAGCCGATCAGCGTTTTAATTTTTTCCAGTTCATCTTGTTTTAGCATTGTTGCCGAAAACCTGCGCAGATCAATTCCATTACTGGAACCCTGCCCGATCACCTCCAGCTTTGAAGGACGCACCAGTTTGTTATGCTGTATATATTCCTTTAAAGAAAAGCTGTTTGGCCATACATGTGTTGCTGCGGACATGGTCAGCTTTTCCATTGACACCAGCAATTTCCTCGTAAACCCCCGGGCCGTCATGAACCGAAGCCCCGCTACAGTATGGATCCTCACCGGAACACCTGCAAGTTTTGCGGCCAGCATGGCGATCAGACCGGCCTTTGGAGTGTGCGAATGAACGATGCCGGGTTTTTCTTTCCGGAGCAAGCGGTAGAAAAGCCAGAGCGATTTCAGGTCGGCAAGAGGTGTCATTTTCCTTGTCATAGGTATGATCTCGTAACGACACTGTTCGTTCCTGATCACGTCGTCCTTTTCTTTGCCTTCACTGCTAACCATCACAACATCAAAACCACTGTCTTTCATATATTTCATCTGGTTTCGCAGAAGATACTTCAATGACAGTGGGGCTGTAGTGGTTCGGATCAATTTTGCCATATCACTTATATCCAGGTTTGCCTGCTTCAGGCTACCGGAGGTTGGAAGATGTTATAATTCAGGAAAATTTCTTTTCAGCGATCAGCTGGATCAATACGGGGAAACGCATCATTATTATTTCAGGCCTGGTTTTGCTGTTTGCCTAGTTGGCTTTCAGATAACATTTACGATACCAGACTTCGAGTGCAAAAAGTGTCCAGATCATTTTCGCCCGTTTTTCTTCTCCACAATCCAGTTTTCTATTCCAGATATCTTCGATAAATCCGGGTTGTACGAACTCGCGGCAATATGCTTGCGGGGCAAGTATGTAATCTGCGATCATGTCTTTGAGCAATCCATCGATCCATTTCTTCAGCGGGATCTCAAAGCCACGTTTGGGTTGGGTTATCAGTTCAGCGGGCAAATACCGTTCTGCAAGTTTTCTAAGCAGGAACTTGGTCTGTCCCCGTTGTATTTTGAATTTATCCGGCAGGGACGGTACATATTCAAGCAGTTCTTTACTTAAGAGAGGGCTTCTGCCTTCAAGAGAATGGGCCATGGTAGCGATGTCCATTTTCACCAACAGATCCCCGGCCAGAATGCTGTCAAAATCCAGGTGCATGATCTTTTGCAAACCACTTGCTTCTGACTGATTTACTTTTTCAAAGTCAATCTGTACTTTGCGCAAATAATTCAGGGAAGTGATCAGTTTGTTTTCATAACCTTCAAAGCTGTCTATCGTAGCAGACAGGTATGTTGCCAGGCCGTCTTTCCGTGCAAAATCGATCAGCCGGTATAGATAATTATACGTTGACTTTTTATTATTGGCAACCGGCATGATGTTATGCATCAGGCGGGCAGGATTCTTTACGATAAATCCGGCATTGAAAAAATCAAACTTTGCGAAGGGCACATAACGCCGGTAACCTCCGAAAAGCTCGTCGCCCCCGTCACCGTTCAGAATTACGGTAAGGTGTTTCTTCGCTTCGTGGCTTACATAATAACTTGGGATGGCGGAGCTATCGAAAAAAGGTTCCCCATAATTGCTTAATATGGTTTCTATGTCATTTACCAGGGAATCAAAGGAGATACGGATCTCGTGATGATCCGTACCATAGCGCTGGCTGACCAGCCTGGCAAGTGGACTTTCATCATATTCTCCGTCGAAAGATATCGTGAATGTTTTAAGCCTGGAATTATATTTCGTGGCAATGGCAGATACGATACCACTGTCTATGCCACCACTCAGGAATGACCCCACTTCCAGGTCGGAAGATTCAACCCTGCGTTTGACGGCGGCGTGCAGCATTCCATCGACGGTGTCTATTGCCTGGCTGAAGTTATCCTCACCCTCTTTTTGGTAGATAGTGGCTATATCCCACCACTTTTGCACTTTCACGTCGACCGTATCGAGGGAAACTGTCGCAAAACTTCCGGCTGGCAATTCCCAGACATTTTTATAGGGCGTGGCTTCTTTGTAGAAATATCCCATACGGATATATTGCCGGATGTGATCCTCGTTGATGGAAGGCTTAACCTGTGTATTGATCGCATTCAATTCGCTGGCAAAGATCAGGCGTTTATCTTCTTTGTAATAATAGAGTGGCTTTTTCCCGGCCCTGTCCCGTACGAAAAGGAGTTCATTTCTCCCGGTGTCGAGGATACAAAATGCAAACATGCCGTCAAATTCCTGGAAGCATGCTTTTCCAAGCTTTGCGTAGGCGTGTAAAATAGTTTCTGTATCGGAGCTGGTGTTGCAATCTAACTGATGCCTTGCCCTTATTTCCTGGTGGTTATAGATCTCACCGTTGAAAATGATCGTAAATTGCTGATAATGCATTGGTTGGCCGCCTCCGGCCACATCTACAATGGCAAGGCGGTGATGATGAAGTTCCACATTTCCCTTTCGGTAAGTGGTTTGTTCATCCGGACCGCGATGAAACATTGATTTCGTCAGCGTTGGGATATTCAGGAGATGATTAACTGAACCGGCGATTCCACACATGAAAATTAGAATAAACGTTTACTAAAAAAATACGAGGGAGAAAACTTGCCGGATTTATCCATTACTAAAATAAATGTCAGTACGTAGAATGAAACGCAAGGTAATTTATAACGTACAAGTGCGCCAAAATTGGGTGTTGTGATGCCAATAATTCCGCCAAAGATCAGACTGAAGAGAAAACAGAAGGTGATCACCGGGTTTGAAAATATGATGGAAAAGGTTTTGCCGAAACCGACCCGTTTGAAACAAATGATGGTAAGGGCCGCAAAAGCGAGCGCTTCCAGCGCGGAAAAAAGCATTAAGGGCGAACGAACATCCCAGGGAAAAGGGCGGAAATAAGTATTGACAAGCCCTAATGGCGCATAGAACATCAGCCCTATCCGGGACCTGGGTGCGCCATCTACTGCAAAATTTGATCCTCCCCCAACCTCGGTTTTGGAAAAAACACTTTGCTGATGCTGAATGGCTGTGACCAGATTTTCAGCAGAAAGTTGGGCATTTGCCTCAGTTTGAGCCACTCCGCGGATCGCGAAAACCACGGCGACGAGCGACAGCACCACAAATGCACCAGTAGCCGCCCGGCGCATATCTTTCCGTTGGATCCGCTGCCTTTCCTGAAGGAAAAACCAGATAAAGAATACTCCCAGTAAACTGAACAGGATATAAGGCTTCAGGTTATACAGCAAAAAAACGGAAAACAGGATGTATAAACTTGCTGAGACCATTTTTTCCCGCTTAATGAATAGCGCGTGGAGATAGTACAACAAAAAGCCCATTGCGCCTAAACAGACAGGGTCTTTCAGCAACGAAACTCCCCAAAAAAGAATGGATGGCAGAAACAAGGTGGCATAGGCGATCTTTTTTACCAGATGCGGGTATAGTTCCGTAAATAATTTAAAGATCTTCCAGGAGCCAAGGAAAGCAAAGAAGCTGATACAAAACGAAATACAAAGAAAGCTTTTATTAAAGATCAGGGAAAACGGCAGGCCGAACTTTGAAACCATGTATGTGCGGGACTCCAGCATATAGTACCTGATAGACCAGGAGGGACTATAATAGAAGTAATTGTACATTTTATCGGTCGGCTGCAATTGTACTTTCGAATAGATCTCCTTTAAGACGGAACTATCATCACTCACCGCGTGATGCATATCCAACACTCCCTGGTAATAGTTAAAGCTGTCCCCCATCCCATAATAATAAACCAGCACCAGGGTATAGATGATCGCACAGGCAAACCTGATCGTTAGTGCAGGTATGATATATTTCGCCATTTCTGTATGCCTGTACCTGCGTTTCATAATGAAAGCGAACAGGTAAAGTACTACGAGACATATTGGAACGAGATAAAAATCGGCTCCCGTCAACATGTTATATGCGTTATACTGCTGCATTGTAGTGGATCGATCAGGTCAGCGGGATTGCTTTATTCTCATGCATTGCATGATATACGCCTTCCATTTCGTCTGTCATTCGTTTTAAATTGAAATATTCTGTAAGGCGTTTATAGCCTGCTTCACCATAGTCCTTTACTTTTTGTTTATCCTGCGCAAGTTGGACTATTTTCTCTGCGAGTTTTGTCTCATCTTTTAGTGGAACGAGCAAGCCGGAGACACCATCTTCGATCACTTCATTCATTGCCGGCACATCAAAAGCAATGATGGGCTTTTTATGCAGCCAGCTTTCCAGGAGTATCAATCCAAACCCTTCCCAAATGGACGTTACAGTGGTAAAAAGGCAATGCTCCATCAATGAATGCGGGTTGGGTACATGCCCCAAAAAAACAACTACATCTTCGAGACCATGTTCTTTGGTCAAATTTTCGAGCTGCTGGCGACGGAAACCATCCCCGGCAATGACGAGTTTGAGGCCAGGTTGAAGCTCTTTCACTTTCTTCCAGGAACGGATAAGGTATTCATGTCCTTTAAATCCTACTAACCGGCCCGTGATCAACACGTAAGGAAAATCAGGTATTGGCGCAGAAGTATTTTCATGAACGGGTGGCGTCAGGTTCAATCCGTAATAGATATTGCGCAACCGGGTTGGTTTTGCAACTTTCCCTTCCAGAAATACATTGTACAAACCCTTTGAGATCGTTACGTTGAAATCAATAGCCCGGCTGGCGATTCTTTCTATCCAGTAAAAAGCATCTTTCTTCAGGAACCTAAAATCATACCCATGAACAGCCATATAAGCCGGACTGAAGCCATGCTTTACACTCAGCAGTTTCATTTTCCTGCAGAAGAAAGTCTTGACCATTGCCAGTAAAAAATCGGCATGAACGAGGTTCGCCTGCACCAGGTCATACTTATTCTCTTTGATCAGCTTTGCAACTTTGCGGGCCAGTACAGGAGAAACACTTTTATGCTCGTATATCTCATGCGTTTTTACTCCATAATTTGCCAGGTGGGATACGAATGTTTTATTGCGGTCGCCATGCCTGGGAAAGAAGCACAACATTTCTACATCGTAGCCTCTGGCCTTCAGCTCCGGTAATAACTGAAGCAGGTACAATTCGGAGCCCGAGACGCCATTCATTTTTTGAGCAAAGAGAATTTTCATTATAAGAAGGTTTCTGATTGGATAAAATCAGGTGGATTTACGTGTCAGGAATCTGCTGACACGGTGCAGGGTGGTGGAGGGAAGAAACAACAGCAGCCGATATATCAACAACTTACCAGCAGTGAGTGTCTTTCCCGGATAATGTCTTACTATAAATTTGAACAGCTTTCTGAATTCATTACGTTCGCCCTGAAAATAGAGTGTACGCAGCCTGTGCTCTAAAAAGAAAAAAAGCAGCAAATTGGCATCAAAGTGCTTTGCCGGTTTATGATACAAATAGGCAGGGGCTACGAACAGACCAAGCTGTTTCATCTTCCCGATCTGGGGAGAGGCCTCTAGCGTAGCGAGCACCCTGCTGAATATGATCTGGTTATCTGTTAGAAATTTCTTGCTGAATCCACTCACAGACTTACTCGCGGCATGCAAACGGAACCGCGCGAATACATCCTCCACCTGTAGTATCTTGTAATGGAGGCCGGCTCTTACAAACAGGTCAGTATCCATGGAAAAATGAAGCGTCTCATCCAGCAGGCCTTGCTCGTTGAGTAGCTGCCTGCGATAGAAACTGGCAGGTTGCGGCATACAGATGTGAGCCACATACCTTTTTTCGAGATCTCCTGCCGGCAGGTTCTTTGAAGTAAAAGAAGAGATACCTTCTCCGAAATACGCGATGCGTCCATGGACCAGGATAACATCTTTATGCTTGTTGAAATATGCCGCAATAGCATGTAATGAGCCCGGCATCAGTTGATCATCACTATTGATCCAGTTGATAATGTCGCCGGTAGCCATCCTGAATCCTTTGTTGATCGCATCACTCTGGCCTTTATCTTTTTCTGACACCCAATAACTGATCCTGTCGCTGTATTTCTCTATTACGGAAACAGTTTCGTCCGTACTTCCTCCATCGATAATAATATATTCCAGGTTAGGATAGTTCTGTTCAATGATAGAAAGAATAGTATCTTCTATATATTGTCCCTGATTAAAGGAGGGAGTGATGATGGTTATTTTCGGAAGTTGGTCATTCATATTTAAAAAGTAAGAGGCAGATCAGGTAACTGCTCTTTCCAGAATAAAGGATCATTTTTTTCGAATGCGTGGCATCCGAATGGCAGTTGGTTCGCATTGATCTCCCATAATTGGCGCGGTTCTTCTTCAAAGGCAAAACGACGGGCGCTGTTTTCATCCAGGATGCGGAACTTCCTGTTGAACAGCCGGCCGTAATTACACCAGAAAATATCTTCACCGAAACGGATATACGGGGCGATCGGACTGATACGCTTAGCCATTTTATAGAACGTAGCGGTTTTACGCAGGCAAAATCCGCCATTACCTACTTTTTGCTTCAGCAGCCCAAATAAGTTAAAGTACTTTCCGCTCCACTCTTTTCTCACCCACGGGGCGCCATAATAATCAAAACCCAGGTTGCACCAATAGTTTAGTTCATCTCTGAAAACAAGTGCATCCAATTGATGAATAAGAATGTATTCATAGTCGAGAAACGCAGCATAAAAAGCCGGTGACAGCATCAACTCATTATATCCCTGTAAAGATGCAAAACTCCTGCCAGCAAACCGGGTAACCGGCAAATGAGAAAAAGTCCTGTCTATTTCCAGTCCATCCGGCGCAATCAGCCTGATCTCGTGATTTCCCAAAATCCTTGTACACTGCTGTAACGAAAAAGACTCTGCAGGTGTCAGGTCCGATTTATAAACAGGAATAATGACTATACTATTACTCATAAAACGTCTGTCTTCAACGCACTTCAGATAACATTAATTGGCGGGGGTATGTGCATTCCCTGAAGCATTTACATAGGAAAACTTTTGCTTTAACCGCAACAAAGGCTGTTCAACAATTTTCCAGGATACGTATGATACAATTATTGTTAGCAGGAAGTTTACGATTGTCACGACAGGATAGCCCATCTTGAATGGCAACCAGTCGGACACCGTTATTCCCTGACGTTCAAGAAAGCCGTACGTGAAGTAAGGTATCAAATTATGATAGATATAAAGGCCGTAGCTGATCTTTCCTAAAAAAATAAGGATGCCATTACTCCAGAACCAATGCTTGTCCAACTTTCCCGTCTTACTCTTCACAACGATAAACGTCACAATAAAAAGTGCAAGAAGAGAACTGAAAGTCCGGAACATAAATAAATAGATCTCACCATAAAACAGCCCGGTTATCATATATAATATTGCGATCACCGCGGGCACTTTCAGTAAGCGGTAAAACCAATCCAGTTTTTGCTCATTCGTAGTAACGAACCACGCCAGTAAAGCTCCAAAAGCAAATGAATGTAAACAGGCATGTGTAAGGATCAGGCCGTATGGAAATTCAAGAAGTGAATACTCAGAAATGATTCCCACGATGATGGTAGCCAGTATTCCTTTCAATAAAAACCGTTCGGGGATCAGCAAGATGACTGAAGGCCATACCAGATAGAATTGTTCTTCAACAGCGAGGGACCAGAAATGAGAGATGATTCCATCCCATCCGCCCAAACTGAACATGTAAAAGTTGGAGGTATAGGTAAAGTAATAGGGGTAGCTCGACGCGATGGATGTATTGGTAGCATTATGAAAAATAAGCAGCAAGATCAATACAAGGTAATAAACCGGAAAGATCCGTAATGATCTCCGGATATAGAAACTTGTGAATACTGATCGCATGCCGCCGGTGCCAGCGTTTGCTTTTCTTTTATTGACGATAAGAATCCAGCTGATCAGGAACCCACTTAAAACGAAAAAAATATCTACGCCCAACCGCCCATTGGGAAGACGGTTCAGCAACAGTTTTTCAGGTATCCAGTGACTTATCATTACCAGAAGAACTGCTATGGCTCTAAGACTATCCAGCTGTGGTATGTAGCGCATGTAGTAGTGTTGAGCTTGAGCCAATAACTTTATGAGCGTTGTACATTTGTATTCCCCCTCGGATTACTGTCCTTTTTTCTTCAGGTAAAATGCAGCCTGATCGCCAAGTTTTTTTTCGTTCAGCTCTTTTGCCTTCTTTTTATACGCAGTCACCTCCTCGTTGGTAAAAATAGATATTGAAGGATCGATTACATAAGACTTTTGACCTCTTAAAGGGATTCCTTTGATGAATTGTTCCGAACCCATGAACTGCAATTCGTCCGAATCATAATTAATCTTCGCCACTTCCATTCCGGCTTTGCCGGCAATCAACTTCAGTGAATCGATGGAATGAAGGAAGAAGTGCCGCGGAGCATCCAACTGTATCCAGTTTGTTTTGTAATGTTCCCACGCGTAGGATGAAACGATGGGAATCCTGATCAGACAGATGCCGCCGGGTGCCAGTAGTCTTTGGATCGCCTCCATGGTTTCAAGCTGATCGGGAATATGTTCAAACGCGTGGTGAAGCATAATAAGATCCCATTGCCCGTCCTGTTCATGAATGCCTTTCTTATCGATGGTGAGACCGTTCTTATACCTGATATCTTCCTGCAGATAAGGATCGATGCCTTTGAGATGCTTAAATCCGAGCTCACGAAGTGTATGCAAAAAAATGCCGCTGCCACAACCAACATCGAGGATCCTGCTGTCTCTTGAAACCTCCACTGGAGAAAGTACGGACAATGTGCCATTGGGAGAAATCTTGAAGAATATTTTCCCAAGAATCCCGCGGTTAAAGATCGCGAAGTTATCTCTTGTTTTTTTAAACCACCTCGCAAGAGCATTCACTTTATAATTAGAAGGTTCGGAAACAAAGCTATAGTACTCCCTGGGGTAATAATCCGCCATGTTTGCAGGTATCTCTACAATTTGAAGACAGCCACAGGAAGCGCATTGGATATACTCGAAAGTATTATCAAACCCAAACATCGTTTCCTTCGCGTGATACGTTTCATTTCCCTGCGTATTACCGCATATTTTGCACTTCATTTTTTCTGTTATTTCGAGCCGGAGAACATCCTGGCCGTTTATTTACTTTTGAAAAGTGTTCCATAGAACACTGATTTAGCGAACTTTTCCATGCCGATTCTTTTCGCCAGCGCAGCTACTTTTGAAAATTTTGCGCCACTGAAGAACTTTGTTTTCCACGAGTTCTGTAGCCTGAGCTGGTAGTTCCTGATCGCATGCAGGTTGTTCATTTTCGCGTTCTTGTCATGCTCAAGCAGAGGCATGATCTTTTTCCTCATTGTAATTTCATGGCTTTGCATGAGGTGTGAATTCTTACTCATGTTATCTGGGTGCCATCTTACAAGAGAATAAGATCCGGGATCATCGTGATAGAAAAAGAATCCGTTGTGGATCGCACATTTCAATAAGAATTCGTAGTCTGCAACAGCGCTGACCTCATTATCAAACTCTTTTACTTTCGCAACGATCTCACGGCTGAAAAGGGCGCTGCTCAGGTGCGAAAAATGCGCTTTTAAAGCTACGGGCAGAAGGGAATGCCCATTGCCAGACAACTTAGGCATCCATTCTTGATCCTGGCCCCAAAAAGTAAACTTGAGATCCGCGCTATCGATAGGGGTCTTCGTAAAATAGCGAACGCTGCCGTATACGATATCTGCTTCAGGGTGGCGGGAAAACTGTTTTTCCTGTATCTCAAATTTTCGTGGTTCCAGCAGATCGTCGGCATCAAGGAATTGGAAATAATCGCCTTTTGCTACCGCGATCCCGCGATTCCTGGATGCACCAAGTCCTGTATTAGGAAATTTAAAGTAGCGTACACGGCTATCTTCAGCCGCGATATGCTTCACGACGGCTTCTGTATTGTCGGTTGAACCGTCGTCTATAACGATCACCTCTAATTCCTGATAGGATTGGTTGAGGATACTGGAAATGGTATCCGCTATCAGGTGGCCATAATTATAACAGGGAATAATCGCGGAGATCATGTTATGATTAACCGAATAGAATAATTTAAAAAGAAAGGTCTTTGTCTTTATTTACCTGTTTCAACATCTGGCAGCAAACACATGCGCTCGAGCCGAAGATTAGGACGCGAAAAGCAATCGAGCACGTGACCTGCATCCACACATAAAGCGTTCAGATGACCGAGTTGGTTCATGATATTGACGCTGCCGATACCTGCGCCGATGAGTACGAGGTCAACATCTTCCGGCAATTTTGTTCTATCGATCACATCCAGCATAGACTTATCATGCGAAATATTGTAGAATGTCAGTTCGGCCACATTCTCCTTCGCAAAATTCTCCCGGAAGTTCTCTTGCTTATTCCTTTCATTGAAAGCTGTAACAACAAGCACGCGCTTTCCTTCCAAAAGTTTCCGCTTGTATCTTTCGAGGCTTAGCATGACATAAACGAAGTAGAAGGGAAAGTAATTATCCTTCGTGATAATTATTTTATTCTGCTTAAAAAAGTCAAACATCGGATCGATGTATTCTTCCGCAAAACGGCTAACAGAATAAACAAGGTGAGGAGCCAGAAATCCTTGTGCGGCCACTATTTTCAGGTCATTGAGATACTTCTCTTTTAGCTGTGCCTGTTCTTTCGGGGAATATGTTTCACCGAACCAAACCTCACCGTTCACCTTGTTCACGTGGCCGGTGCGTTGTTTAACAAGTCCCCGGTTCACCAGGGTTGTTTTCAGTCTGTATTTCATTTTTCCTGACCAGGACAGTGTATCCGGAACCTGCCTTCCTACACAGTACATGTATTCGGCATCACACATCCTGTAGATCGGTAAGTGTCGGCGGCCATAGCTTTCCATCAGTTTGTCGAACAGAATATCAAATTCTTCTATCGCAGTTTTATCAGTATAGAATGACAGATACTGGTTTTCTCCTGCTACCATGGTCTTACTGAACTCAGGAAAGTATAATTCTTTTTTGCTAAAAACAGCCATTATATATAATGTTTGTAAAGTATGCTAAACCTTAACTTGCTTTAAAGATGACACGCGGAGATTGTAAGGAAA
>JBEVKW010000235.1:0-37717 GCA_040509495.1 Chitinophagaceae bacterium
GAAACAAGAGTCAGATTGTAAACAAAACAACCCCGATTAAAAGTTTACACACTTAATGAGATAGTCCCGAGGTTGAAAGTTTAATAGTTTAAAAGTTTAATAGTTTAAGGTTTAAGTCCCAGGTTTAAGAACCCGATCGCTCATTGTTTGACGATCCAATTTTTTAAACTTTTAAACTATTAAACTTTCAAACTTCCAACTCCTTCTCTCTCACCTGTTCGTAAACAACGCCTTCAACTCCTGCGCATCGTCCGGGTTCATTTTGCCTCCAAGGATGAGACGAAGCTGGCGACGCCTGAGGGCACCGTCAAATAAACGCTTTTCTTCATCTGTTTCGGGGATGAGGCCGTTCACCGGGCGGGGACGGTTATCGTCATCCAGGGCTACGAACGTATAGTATGCTTCATTGCTTTTGTATTTGTGCTGTTTCTTCAGGTCTTCCCCCCATACTTTCATATGTACTTCCATCGAAGAGGTAAAAGCTCTTGTGACCTTTGCCTGTATATGAACAACATTACCCAGTTTGATAGGGTTTTCAAAAGAGATATTGTCAACCGATGCGGTAACAACAGGCGCATTGCTGTGTTTTTGCGCAGCAAGCGCAGCGGCAATATCCATCCAGTACATCAGACGGCCACCCATCAGGTTTCCGAAAACGTTCGTGTCATTGGGCAGAACAAGTTCTGTCATTATCGTCAGACTCTCTGAGGCGGTCTTTTCTGTCATCAGTAAAATTTTGCGCAAATTTAAGCTAAGCCGATGAAAGAGGGAAAAGAGAACTAAGGGGAGAAAGAGGGCAGAACCCGGTGGAACTTCTTCGGGAACCCGGGAAATGACGGCATGAAACGACGTCTTTTTCCTTCATTTTCCTCTTTCATCGGCTTAGCTTAGATTTGCGCGGTAAAACAACAATCTCCAATCACACAATCATCATATTAGTAGCAACATGGAAGCTCACCCCCCGGTTTCTTTTGATAATACTGAATTTGCTTTCGAGTACAAGAAAGACAAAGAATTAAGAAAAGCCCGTTTCCTTTTTAGCTGTATGGGTAAATCATGGCTGGTGAAGATCGGCACCAGGTTAACGCCCTGGGCTGTAAAATCCGGTCTTCCTGTAAAAGGATTGATCAGAAGTACCATCTTTGAACAGTTCGTCGGCGGCGAAACATTAGAGCAGACGGCTGTGGTGGCAAAAAAACTTTCCGAATATCATGTGCAGGTGATCCTCGATTATGGAGTAGAAGGAGGCGATGACGGCGAACATGGTTTCGATCATGCCACGCAGGAGTTTATCCGTGTGATCAACTATGCATCAACCCAACCTAATATTCCCCTGATGAGTATCAAGGTTACCGGCTTTGCAAGATTTGCATTACTGGAGCAACTTGATTCATTGATGCAACAACAACAAGGATCGTTGATGAGCAGGTATGAAAAAGCAATAGCCGAATTGCCTCCAACAGAAAAGCAGGAGTGGGATCGCGTGCATGCTCGCATGTTGTCTATTTGCCGCACTGCTGCCGATCAAAGGGTAGGTGTGCTTGTTGATGCGGAAGAAACCTGGATCCAGGACCCTGTTGATGCATTGACGATGCAGGTAATGGAGCTTTTCAATAAGGGACGGGTAGTGGTCTTTAATACCATACAGTTGTACAGGCATGATCGTCTTGCATTTCTCAGGCAAAGTAAAGATGACGCTGTACACGCAGGGTTTATTCTTGGCGCGAAGATCGTTCGCGGAGCCTATATGGAGAAGGAGCGGAAAAGGGCGGAAGAAAAAGGATATCCTTCGCCCATACAGCCGGATAAACAAGCAACCGACCGGGATTATAATGCTGGTCTTCGTTTTTGTATAGATGCCCTGGACCATGTATCGGTGATCGTTGCTTCACACAATGAAAACAGCAATTTGCTGGCGGTTCAGTTGCTTACGGAAAAGAATCTTCCGTTGAATCATCCGCACATTCACTTCAGCCAGTTGTATGGCATGAGCGATAACATCACCTTCAATCTTGCGCATGCAGGTTGCAGTGTAAGCAAATATCTCCCTTTTGGTCCTATTGAAGATGTAATACCTTACCTGATGCGCCGTGCGCAGGAGAACACATCCGTAAAAGGACAAACAGGGCGTGAGCTTGCACTCATCAACAGGGAACTCAGGAGGAGGAAAGGGTAAGTGCAATGGTTTAACAAGTGTAAAGTTGCGGATAGCTTCATGTAAGCATAAACTATTACACTGTTTAACTTTTAAACATTCAACTTTCATCTCAGTTCATTCCTGAATAAAAGTCTCTTTTACATTTCTGCAAGCGATTGCAGTGATCGTGCCAATATTGATGATCCCCTTCCTTTACCAACTGAACACGTAATAGAAGGGGATCATTATTGAAAAGAAGGGGATGAAAAAATTATCGCGATAGTCAAAGAAAATTTTTTTTTAAGAAAAATGTTATAATATTGTTATCGCTTATCCGATAACGATTGCCAGATACTGCTACGATAGAACAACTCCAACAGCGCATTGCTTTGTATGAAGACATGAATGCATACAAAGACTTATACTATCAGTTATTTGATGGTCTTCATCGTTTTTCGTTTTCCATTGTCCGTTCAAAAGAAGTTGCGGAAGAAATAGTTTCCGATGTCTTTATCAAGATCTGGCAGATCCGTGCAAGATTAGGTGAGATAGGTAATCTCAAAGTGTATGTGTATACTATTACCAAGAATTTTTCCCTGAATTATCTTCAGCGCACCTATAAGAATGCGCCGGTGAGTATAGAAGAGGTGGAAGTGGAGGTTGGTATTGAGATGCGCAATCCGGAGGAATTATTCATTTCGTCGGAGATCATGCAAACCATCCGCCAGGCGATCATGCAGTTACCGCCGCAATGCCGGTTGGTATTTCAACTGGTGAAGGAAGATGGTTTGAAATATAAGGAAGCAGCTGAGGTGTTGAATATTTCTGCGCTGACGGTGCGTAATCAACTTGCGATCGCGATACGAAAACTGGGCGAAACACTGCCGGCTCCGGTACAAAAGCTCATTCCTTCAGCAAAACTCTTTTCCGCCTCTTGATGCCCTTTTGATCCACCGGATATACCGGTGTTACTTATCATCACTCCCCGTGCAACAGCATATTTACTTCCACTTCTTCCCTTACAGCGAGATCTAAGCATTCGGCCGGGATTGTCTCCACTTATTAACTGTCACCGTGTCAATAGATCTCTGTACGACAGGAGGAGGCGAGGTTGAAACATACTGATTATCAAATTTCTCCGTCTTATTTATCCTAAATGTTAATTTTTTTTCCGTCACCTTGGTACAACTTCAACCGCCCCGGTGTCTTATCTCATTACAGACGCCAACTTATGACGGAAGAAAGATTTTGGTTATTGCTCAGTGCACGGTTAGCGGGTGAAGCCACGCCGGAAGAACTGAATGAATTAGAAACATACCTCAAAGAAAATCCTTCGGAACAATTACGTGCCGGAACGATTGATGATATCTGGTCCGTCAACCCTTCAGGTTCTGATGAATTCAAAGAAGCTGCGTTCAATAAGCATCTTCAAAGAATGAGCAATCATTTTTCCGAGCCTGTTCTTCAATACGAAACGGAAACAGTTACCGAGCAGGAAGCGGAGAAGTCTTCACGCAAGAAGCCAGGATTAAGGATCGTTGCGTGGTTGACAGCAGTAGCGGCGGCAGCAGTGATCGGGTGGTTTGCCTATTCATATTTCCCTTTTTCTTTAACAAAGAGCAGCAACGCGCTCGCACAGAATACTGTCAGCACCAAAAGGGGATCCAAATCAAAGATCCAATTGCCGGATGGCACCCAGGTATGGCTGAATGCAGACAGCAAGATCACTTATAATGAAAACTTCCAGGGGAAGATCCGTGAAGTGCAGCTGTCCGGGGAGGCCTTTTTTGATGTGGTGCATGATGAAGAACGTCCTTTTGTGATCCATACGAATGTCATAGATGTGAAAGTACTGGGAACTGCATTCAACGTACGATCTTATGCGGATGAAAAGAATACGGAAACTTCGCTGATACGTGGTTCAGTGGAGATCACGCTGAGAAATAATCCTGACAAGAAGATCATACTTAAACCGAATGACAAGCTGATCGTGGATAATATGGAAGCAAAAGCTGAAACGGGCTCTGCGGAGATGGTCCATTCAAAACACAGCAACCGTCCAAGCCTGCTGACATTGGGTAAAGTCAATTTCAAAGACAATCAAACTACAGCGCTGGAAACCCTTTGGGTAAAAAATACGCTGGCCTTTGACAAAGAGTCTTTCGATGTTATTGCCCTGAAGATCGAGCGGTGGTATGATGTGAAAGTGAAGATTGCCGATAATAAGATCCGGAAAACGGAATTCAGTGGTGTTTTTGAAGATGAAGACCTGGAACAGGTAATGGAAGCATTACGAATGACGGGAAACTTCCACTATGATATTAATAAGAAAGAAGTAATGATCAGGCAGTAGATGCCTTTATCTATAGCGAAACTTTTTGACTGCTAACAACGATTGCTCATCTTAAAAACTGCATACATATGATGAAACCTACTTGACTTCCCCTCTTTAATAGAAAACGGAGAATGTTTGCGGCATCCTCCGTTGGAAAAGACAAAAAATTTGCTCAGGCTTGAGCAAAAATCCCATCATTTAATTCAAAACTAAGGTATGAAAAAAAATGGATCAGGCGCGTCCCCCCATGCGCCCAACCAATTCATCAAATGCTTACTCATGATGAAGTTTACCGTTCTGCTTATTGTCGCCTTTTCCCTTCAATCTTTCGCCAATGGTTACGGCCAGGAAAATATCAACCTGAACCTGGAGAAAGTGACGCTGAAAAAGGTTTTTAAAGCCATCGAACAGCAGGGAGCCTGCCGTTTCGTATACAAAGATGAAATTCTCCCCCGGGAGCAGCGTGTCAGCATATCTGTTGCCAATGCATCCCTGGAGGAAGTAATGACGAAAGTGTTGCAAAACACTGAGTTAAGTTATAAAAGACTGAGTGGTAGCCTGGTGGTGATCACTACCGGGATGACGGCGCCCGCCGCCGTTCCCATTTCAGGAAAGATCACAACAGAGACTGGTGAAGCTATTGCCGGTGTAAGTATCCTGGAGAAAGGCACCAACAATGGTACCACTACCAATGCGGATGGTAATTTCGTATTGAATGTGTCGAGCCCGACAGCTACCCTCGTGGTAACTTATATCGGGTACCTGTCCCAGGAAGTGGCGCTCTCCAACAATTCTGAAGTATTTGTAAAACTGGTTGCGGAAAACAAAAACCTTGAAGAAGTGGTGGTGATCGGTTACGGTACACAGAAAAGAAGATCTGTTACCGGTGCGATCACCAGCGTTAAGGCAAGC
This sequence comes from Chitinophagaceae bacterium, assembly GCA_040509495.1. Taxonomy (GTDB): domain Bacteria; phylum Bacteroidota; class Bacteroidia; order Chitinophagales; family Chitinophagaceae; genus Terrimonas_A. The sequence continues at coordinate 5,385 of JBEVKW010000235.1, forward strand.
GATCTTGAAAATGCACCGATCATGCGTGTGGAGCAGGCCCTTCAGGGTCGTGTTACCGGTCTGACGATTGCCGCTGCTTCCGGCCAGCCTGGTTCTTCATCTACTATCCGTGTTCGCGGTACTACCTCTATCAATGATGGCGCGAACTCCGTATTATATGTAGTAGATGGGATCGTTGTTGATAACGGAGGTATCGATTACCTTAATCAGAACGATATCGAGTCGATCGAAGTTCTCAAAGACGCTGCATCAGCAGCGATCTATGGAGCACGTTCTGCGGCGGGTGTGATCCTGGTTACAACCAAAAAAGGAAAAGCCGGAGCCTTGCAGCTCAACTACAATGGTTATTATGGAACGCAGGCACCTGCAACGAAACTTAAAATGCTGAATGCAACGGAATATGCTACGCTTACCAATGAAGCATACCTTGCAGGCGGCGGTTCTATTGGCAGCATTCCATATGCTGATCCTCAGTCGCTCGGAAAAGGAACAGACTGGCAGGATGCTATTTTCAATAACAATGCAAGGATCCAGAATCACGATCTGAGCATCAGTGCCGGATCTGAAAAATCTACCTACTATTTTTCACTGGGTTATTTCGAACAGGAAGGTATCGTTGCGCCGGCGATCTCCAATTACAAACGTTATAATGCGCGCCTCAACTCAAACCATAAGGTGACCAAATGGCTGACCATCGGTAACAATATCGGCTATTCATACATCCGCAGCATGGGTGTAGGTAACACCAACGGTGAGTTTGGCGGTCCGCTCGCTTCCGCGATCAACCTTGACCCGATCACTCCGCTTGTTGAAACAAATCCGGCAGTTATCAATGATCCAAGCCGTCCATACGCAGCCAACCCTGTTGTACGTGACGCAAATGGCAATCCATACGCGATCTCCCAGTTGGTAGGCCAGGAAATGACCAACCCGCTGGCGTATATCAAAAGCCGTGAAGGCAACCATGGATGGTCTCACAATATCGTTGGTAATATCTATGTCGAAATTGAGCCAATAAAAGGGTTGAGGTTCAGAACAAATGCTGGTGCTAAACAGGCTTTCTGGGGTAGCACTTCCTTCGATCCGATCATTTATCTGAATGCTTCCAACTCCAGAGCCAACAACTCTTTCTACAGAGGTACCAACCGTGGCTTCAACTGGACACTTGAAAACACCGCATCTTATAATCGCAGATTCGGCGCTCACAATGTGACGTTGATGGCGGGACAGGGTGCTTATCTCGATGATAACTCCGTAACAAGTAATATCACTTATTATAACCTGCCTGTCAATTCATACAAAGAGGCCTCTATGAACTATGCCACACTGGATGCAGACATTCTTGCGGGCGGCGGTGAAAGTTATCAGCACAGGGTGTCTTCTATCTATGGTCGTGTGATCTATGATTACGATGAAAAATATCTGTTCACAGGTATCTTCCGCCGTGATGGTGCTTCACGTTTCGGTATGAACAATAAATATGGATTCTTCCCGTCTGCTTCAGTAGGCTGGGTAGTTTCCCGCGAGGATTTCTTCCCTTCTACACCGGTGGTCAACTTCCTGAAGATCCGCGGTTCTTATGGTGTGGTTGGTAACGACGCGATCGGAAACTTTGCCTATATCTCTACTGTAGGTGGTGGCAGAAACTATCCGTTCGGTTTTGATAACTATGTGCTGGGATTCAGTCCTAACGCACCCGCTAACCCAGATCTTAAATGGGAAGAAACAAGCCAGCTGAACATCGGCTTCGACGCGAACATCTTCCGCAATTTCACGCTGACTTTTGACTGGTATAAAAAGAAAACGAGCGGTATCCTGATGCCTGTGGTTATCCCCGCATACACTGGCTTAAGCTTCCCTGTCGGTAACGTAGGCGATATGCAGAATACGGGTGTGGAACTTGAACTGGGATATAATAAGAAAGTCGGAGAAGTGACGCTCGGCGTGAAAGCAAACGTTTCTTATGTTAAGAATAAAGTGGTTTACCTCGGCACGAGAGACTTTCTCGAAGGATCAGGCTGGCAGGCGAGTGCCTATAACCTGACGCGCGCACAAGTTGGTCATCCAACTTTCTCTTTCTATGGTTTTGAGACAAGAGGTATTTTCCAGAATCAGCAGGAAGTTAATAATTACGTAGATAAGGATGGTAATATGATCCAGCCGGGTGCCAAGCCAGGTGATTTCAGATGGGCTGATCTGAATGGTGATGGAAAGATCGGTGCTGAAGACCGTACATTTATCGGCGACCCTACTCCAACATGGAGCTATGGTTTTACCGTGAATGCTTCTTACAAACAATTTGATGTTGTTCTGTTTGGGCAGGGCGTAGCAGGCAACCAGATCTTCAACGCACTTCGTCGCCTGGACGTAGCGAATGCTAACTGGACTACAGCAGCATTGGGTCGCTGGACAGGTGAAGGATCTACGAATGATTTCCCTCGTCTTACTACTGACGATGCGAATGGTAACTTCAAAAACCCTTCTGATTTTTATCTCACAAGTGGTGCTTATTTCCGGATCAAAAATCTGCAGATCGGATACACTGTACCGTCATCTGTAGCGCAGCGTGCTGGTTTTAAAAGACTGCGTGTGTATGTTAGCAGTGGTAACCTGTTGACTCTTACCAAGTATACCGGATTCGATCCTGAGATCGGCGGTGGTAGCTATGGAATTGACAGAGGTATTTATCCACAGGCAAGATCTTTCATGGTCGGCTTAAACGTAGGTCTCTAATCCTAAAAACATTTACACAATGAGAACAAATTATTTTTCTAAAATATGCCTCTTGCTGCTGGCTGTACCGGTGTTACACGCCTGTAAAAAAAGCTGGCTCGAAGTAGATACAACTGGTTTGAACATTGAATCAAACTATTACTCCAATCCGAATGAAGCGTTTGCCGGACTTGTTGCCGCTTATGATCCATTGGGTATGGAAACGGCTGGTACATATGCCAACAAACTCGGCCCGCTGAATGCTGCGTCAGATGACTGCAATGCGGGTGGAGCTGCAGGCGGTAATGATATGAACACCTGGCAGGTTTGGAATAACTACACGTTAACACCTGCGGTTGGTCCGCAGATGGAATACTGGACCCGTAACTTTACCGGTGTATCCCGGGTGAATATCATTCTTTCGAAACTCGGAAGTGTTCCTGGACTTAGTGATGCACTGAAAGCGCGGTATACTGCTGAAGCGAAATTCCTGCGTGCTTACTATTACTTTGATCTTGTCCGTTTGTTTGGCAATGTGCCTCTTTTTGTTGAACCTATTCCAACTGAACAGATCTTCACGCAGACGCAGGTTCCTGCCGCTGAAACATATGCACAGATCGAAAAAGATCTGAAGGAAGCTATTCCTAATCTGCCGATCACCGTTCCCGTTGCCACTGAAGGCGGTCGCGCTACTCAGGGTGCCGGTAAAGCATTATTGGGTAAAGTGATCCTGTTTCAGAATAACAACGGCCGTATGGCAGAAGCTGCCGCTCTTTTGGATGACGTCAATAAAGTTGGTAACGCGTATGGATATACGTTCATGCCAAACTTTGGCGACATATTCCGCCCTGACAGAAAGTTCAACAGTGAATCCATTTTCGAGATCAGCCATACGGCGATTGCAAACGGTAACTGGGGTAACTGGGGTGGTGTAGAAGGTAACGTTTACACGCAAATGATCGGGCCACGTGCTTACAATGGAACGATCTATGAAACCGGATGGGGCTTTAGCCCGGTTCGTAAAGAACTGCGTGATGTTTTATATGGCGATCCCCGCTATCAATATACAATAGCCGATCTGGACAGCATGGTCACTGCAGGTGCGGCTGTAAGCTATGAAGCAAGCTATCAGAACACCGGCTATTTCATTCAGAAGTTTGCTCCGCTGAAACAATGGAGATCTTCAGGTGGTGGTAACGTTGAGCTCAACTATCTCAATAACGTTATTGAGATCCGCCTGGCAGATACTTACCTGATGCAGGCAGAATGTTTACTTCGCGCAACAGCTCCTGATGCTGTGAAAGCGGGTAACCTCCTGAATGCAGTAAGAGCGCGTGTCGGCCTTGGTCCGGTTGCTGCAACACTCGACAATATCGCACTTGAGCGCCGCAAGGAACTCGCAACAGAAGGCCATCGCTGGTTTGACCTCGTACGTACAGGGAAAGCAGCCACTGCATTAGCATTCAAAGGATTTACAGCAGGTAAACATGAATTGTTGCCAATTCCGCTGACCGAGCTTACAAACACCAAACTGGTACAGAACCCCAACTACTAATCGTAGTGATTGTCCATCAAAATAAAAATGCGTGTTATGACACATATTAATAGAACAAGACTGATCACTGGCGCAGTTGTCCTTTTTTTAGGAACTGCCCTTTTCCAGGCCTGTACAAAGGAAGGAGAAGATCTTGAGCTGGGCGCCAAGCCTACTCCGGATTTTGAAATTGTTCAGGGTACGGACGCGAATAATCTTATCCTCGTTAATAAATCTAGCCAGCCGATCATTCCTTACTGGGTGATCAGCACGGGCGCGGAATTACGCGGGGATTCTGCAAAAGTGAACTTTGCCAATAAAGGCACTTATCAGATCACCCTCAAAGCCGCCGGTCAGGGTGGTATTGGCGAGGTGACAAAAACGGTTACCATTAACCAGAACGATCCCAATGCCTGCGCTCCTGATAAACCGCTCGGGTTTATCGCAAGCTGTACCAGCAAAAAATGGAAACTGAACCCGGCAGCCGGTGCTTACAAAGTTGGCGAAGGCGCTGATAACGGTAATTGGTGGACCAGCGGCGCTGGTGACGTAACGGCACGTTCCTGCGAATTCAATGATGAATACACATTCGTAAACGATGGGTTGGGAACGTTCACCTACGACAACAAAGGCGACTTTTTTGCTGATGGTTCACTTGGTTCAAACAGCAACGGCTGTGAACCAACTGCTAACTATACCGCAGCACAGAAAGGCTGGGGATCGGGTACATTCCGCTATGAACTATTACCAGGTGGTGTGAAAGGTCTTGGTCAACTGAAAGTTGTTGGCGCAGGTGCACACATCGGTCTGCAAAAAGTTCGTAACGGAGGTGAAGTAACCACGAGTGTGGCTAATGCTATTACATATGACATCATCGAAATGACGAGAAATGTCGGCGGTAGTGGAAAGGACCTGTTAAAAATAGGAGTGAATATAGGCGGTGCCGGTTGGTGGACATTTGCATTGCGTTCTGAATAATCAAAATGATCTGTATGCGTATTTTAATCATATCCGCTGTGAGCATGCTTGCTATTGCCTCATGCAAAAAAAGCGGGGGAGATGTAGGAGGGAGTGTGATCACTCCTCCGGCCCCGGTGCCTGATAAAGAATATACATTTGAAAGCTCTCCGGCCTGGGCCGATGAGTTTGACTATACGGGCGCGCCGGATCCCAATAACTGGACGTATGACCTGGGCGATCATGGTTGGGGCAACAATGAGTTGCAGAACTATACGAGCGCTGCCAGCAATGTCCAGGTAAAGGATGGCGTGCTGACGATCACAGCAATAAAAGAAACCTCGGGCAGTAAGGATTATAGTTCCACCCGGCTTGTTTCCCGTGGCAAACGTGATTTTACTTATGGCCGGGTAGAGGTCAAAGCCAAGCTGCCATCGGGCAAAGGCACATGGCCAGCGATATGGATGCTCCCTACGGGGGCTACATATGGCGACTGGCCTAAATCCGGGGAGATCGATATTATGGAGCATGTGGGATATGATCCGAACGTGGTTCACTTCAGCATCCACTCACAAGCATATAACCACGTGCAGGGAACACAAAAGACTGCGACACGCAGCGTTCCAACAGCGATGTCTGAGTTTCATCTTTACAGGGTTGACTGGACGCCGAAAGACGTACGGGGCTTCTTTGATGGGGTACAGGTATTCAGCTTCGCCAATGATGGAAAAGGTTTTGCGACATGGCCATTCGACAAACCCTTTCACTTGCTGCTGAATGTGGCGGTGGGAGGAAATTGGGGAGGCCAGCAGGGTGTTGATCCCACCGTGTTCCCGGCAGCAATGGTAGTCGATTATGTACGGATGTACAAATTGGTTCCCTGATGATAATGGATAATACAACCAGCCGAAGGCAGGTTTAAAAGAGGCCATAGATAAGGCAATCGTTAAGCACTTAGCAGCAGTTAGTGCCGGGCGGGTCGTTTTCGACCCGCCCCTTTTTTGTATTAAGACAAGGAGAGAATAAAGGGGGATGAGGTTGACGAGTCTGGGGATGGTGGCGTCTGTCGATAACAGGGACGGGTCAGACGGGATTTTTCTAAAGACGGGGGAGAATGAGGTTAAGGGTATGGGGATGGCGGCGCCTGTTGATAACAGGGACGGATCAGCCGGGATTTTTCTAAAGATGGGAGAAGAAGGTCGCAATTAGACCGCGCGCTCTCAATTTCAGAAAATTTCTCATGATCCGCGCGCGCAGCTTGCGACGCATTTTTTGTAACGCGCGATCGCAAAAAGCACTATCTGAACCTACCGGTCAGGTTGCTTCCAATAGTGCGCACACGGACCCCTATCCGTCTTCCCAACGTTTCTTCGCCCGCGAACATTTTTATGTTTCATTCTTTACTGCTATCTCATTTTCTTCATTTTTTTAAATCTTCGCAAATACAAAAAAAAGCCACCGCCACCTCCATGGCTGACCTCCTCCACCAGCCCTGAAAATGACGGTGAACTTTAAGAATTCTCGTCAGTAAAGATCGCTCTCCCATAGAGCCCAAACCAAGGGATAATCACAAATTCTCAGGTGAAAATAACCGCCAAAAGTCCGGGAAAACATCACGATTGACCGTCTCAAAACATCCTAAGACAATTCCCAGACGACACGCTCACTGCTCTGCTAACTGGTCTGGCCAGACTGGAGGATGAAAAACTCACAATAGTTTCGTCGCATGCCAGGTTTTGCGGGTGGCTTTTTAACAGTAGTCAGGGCCTGGGGCCGGCAATTGGTACTATTGTTGCGACAAGCGGGCTGGAAGACATTTACCTCGAATAAACTTTCTGCATGAAGTAGGTCTACTCTAAACTGTTGACAATGTTTTTAGCCGTAGGATCAGTTTCAGAATTCGTAAAGGTGGTCCAGATCGTTTGTTGGATTGCGCTACCCGTATTTGCAGTCGTTACCGCACTTATTGTTTATCAGCATTATAGAAAAATCCGGAAAAACAGGGTGGAAGCCTTATCTGCCGGCGACCTGCCGACGCCTGCAGCGATGGCCCAGCTGAACAAAGAAGCCGATTTTATCCTCTTTGATCATACCGGGTTGATTGACGAGTACCATCACAAGCTTTGTAACAGTGAAGCGCGATATGCCGCACTGCAGCATAAGTACACGGCGCTGAAGGTAAAATGTGCCGCCATGGCCGTTTTCGCTGCCGGCGGACAAACATCTGCGTCTGATATCACTTCCTATACAGCAATGAAGAGAGAAGTGGATCGGTTTATAAAAAAATATCATACAGAGAAAAAACAGTCAGAGGAGATACACGAGCGATTAGTCTATGCCAATCAGCAGCTGGAAAATGAAAACGAACGCCTTCGGGCCACTCTTCAGGGACTGACAGCTGATGCTCACGCTCCTTTATTGGTCACCGCCACTGAAAATGTCGCCTGATATAGGCCCTTACTTTATAAGTGGCAGGGTAAGAAGGGGCTTCCTCCCAATTAACTTTTCCCCACGCGGTTAGTTTCCTCTTTTCCCGCTTTCAAACTCTTACCCTAATTTGCGGCCATGCAGCAATATTTAGATCTGTTACAGCATATCCTGGACAATGGTGCCCACAAAACCGATCGTACCGGAACCGGAACGCAGAGTGTGTTCGGTTACCAGATGCGGTTCGACCTTCAGAAAGGATTTCCGCTGGTCACAACGAAGAAAGTGCACCTGAAGAGCATTATCCACGAGCTGCTATGGTTTCTCAAAGGAGAAACAAATATTGCCTATCTGAAAGATCACCAGGTTAAAATATGGGATGAATGGGCTGATGAGAACGGAGAGCTCGGACCTGTTTACGGAAAACAATGGCGCAGTTGGGAAGGAAAAGATGGAAAGGTCATCGACCAGGTAACAGATCTGATCAAACAGATCAAATCAAACCCGGATAGCCGCCGACTGATCATCAGCGCATGGAATGTGGCAGATCTGCCGGAAATGGCATTGATGCCTTGTCATACCATCTTCCAGTTCTATGTTGCGAATGGTAAATTGAGCTGCCAGCTTTATCAGCGTTCAGCTGACGTATTTCTCGGTGTGCCGTTCAACATTGCATCCTACGCCTTGCTGACGATGATGATCGCGCAGGTGTGTGATCTTGAACCCGGTGATTTCATTCACACATTCGGTGATGTGCATATTTACAGCAACCATCACGAGCAGGTGCAGCTGCAATTATCGCGTACACCATTTCCGCTGCCATTGATGAAGCTGAATCCCGCGGTGAAGGATATCTTCGGATTCAGCTTTGAAGACTTTACACTGGAAAACTATCAATCTCACCCTGCTATAAAAGCACCGGTAGCGGTTTAACTTTATTATTCAATCATGATCCTCACACTCGTTGTAGCCGCTGCCAGAAATAATGTGATAGGAAAAGATAATCAACTGCTCTGGCGTTTGCCTAATGATACACGTTACTTTAAAAATGTCACCTGGGGTATGCCTGTTGTGATGGGCCGCAAAACATTTGAATCGCTCGGTAAACCACTTGCCGGCCGTACCAATATAGTGCTCACGAGAAACAGTAGCTGGAAAGCTGACGGCGTCACCACCGTAAAAACAATGGATGATGCGGTGTTTCTTGCAAAGCAGATGGATGTAAAGGAATTGATGGTGATCGGTGGGGGAGAGATCTATAAGATGGTGATGCCCAAAGCCAACCGCATTCATATAACACGCGTTGAAGCAGCGCCGGAAGGCGATGCATGGTTTCCGGAGATCGATCCCTTGCTTTGGAAAATGGTCAGGGAAGAAAAATATGCTGCGGATGAAAAACATCAGTATGCGTATGCCTTCCAGGTTTGGGAGAGGAGGTGATCGTTAATTGCTCAACGCTCATCATTGCCTGTTTCGGGAACGCCACATGATCGATTTTATCCTACCCGCGAAACAGATAAAGGGTTATCCAGAAAAGGCTTTACGTATTTATTGATTTTCCGACAACGGTCGATGTGCAAAGGATAACGATACGCGGGACTTTCCTACATTTGCGCGTGTTCAATCCATTTCAACTTTTACGTAAATATGCACGCTATTATCTTACCAGTTACAATGGCAAGGGGCATGGCATGCATTCGCCGTTCGTTTATGATTTTATCATTCATGTATTGAATGACCGGAAAGTTTACGCGGAATATGCCCAGGTAGAGGCGGCGCGAAGGCGGTTGCGCGAAGATCAGCGAGTTTTGAAGGTAGATGATCTGGGAGCCGGCTCTGTAAAGAGTAACCTGGTAGAAAGAAGTGTGGGAGATATTGCAAAGCATGCAGCAAAGCCGGCGAAATATGGACAGTTACTTTACCGGATGGTGAAGTATTACCAGCCGGACGCTATACTCGAATTGGGAACCTCTCTTGGGATCACTACCCGGTATCTGTCTCTCGCAAAACCTTCCGCCAGGCTTATTACCATGGAAGGAGCTTCAGCCATTGCTTCTGTGGCGGAAGAGGGAATCAAAGCGGAAGGACTGGCAAATGTTCAATTGCACCGGGGTAATTTCGATACAGAATTGCCTGTTGTTTTACAAACATTCAAGCCAGACTTCGTTTTCGTAGATGGTAATCACCGGATGAAGCCGACTGTTGAATATTTTGAACAACTGGTCAGCATAGCAGGTAATGATACGATCATCGTGTTTGATGACATTCACTGGAGCGGACAAATGGAAGAGGCCTGGTCATATATCAAAGCTCATCCTGCCACGCGTTGTTCGATCGATCTTTTTTTTATCGGTATCGTTTTATTCAGGCATGAATTCCGCGAAAAGCAGCACTTCTCTATACGGTTTTAAAATCACTTCGTAGAATTACTTAGGACGCCAGCATTTTTTTAATATCTTCGGGGTGTGTGGTAATGCAATTCCATTGTTGTTTTTATTTGAAATGTTGCGCAAGTTGATGGATGGCATCATCCATCAGGTGACGCCGTGTTATTTTAAATTAAAACTTCATTGCGTGCGATTCTTCCATTATAAACCGAACTGCTTTCATGACTATCGGATTGATCAAAGAGCCCAACCATGAAACACGCGTATCTCTCCTGGCGGAGGCCGTGGGCACTCTCACAAAAAAAGGAATTACAGTACTGGTGGAAGATGGAGCCGGAGAAAAGGCATTTTGCTCCAATGCAGAATATGAAAAAGCCGGCGCCCTGATCAAAAGCAGGGTAGACGTGATCACCGGATCGCAGGTTTTACTCGCGATTAACACCCCTGAATCAGCCGTTTCATTTCCGAAGAACCAGGTATTGCTTGGCGTATATCAGCCGCTTTACCATCCTGCATTAATGAAAGAGTGGGCCGCAGAAAATCTTACCGTATTCTCATTGGATATGCTTCCGCGAACTACCCGTGCACAATCGATGGATATACTCAGCTCTCAGGCAAATATCGCCGGTTATAAAGCAGTATTGCTCGCGGCAAATACATATGGACGATATTTCCCGATGTTCATGACAGCCGCCGGAAGCATCGCTCCTGCAAAAACATTGATACTGGGAGCCGGCGTTGCAGGATTGCAGGCGATTGCTACTGCCAAACGTCTCGGGTCTGTTGTAGAAGTATTTGATACGCGCCCGGCCGTAAAAGAAGAAGTAATGAGCCTCGGTGCAAAATTCATCGAAGTGGAAGGCGCTGCAGATGCGAGCAAGGCGGGTGGTTATGCTGTTGAACAATCAGATGACTATAAGCAAAAACAACAACAACGCATTGCTGACAGCATTGCCAAAGCAGATATTGTTATCACTACCGCACAGATCCCGGGCAAGAAAGCACCATTGCTTATTACCGAGCAAATGATCGCCTCCATGCGCAATGGATCTGTGATCATTGATCTTGCCGCAGCCACCGGGGGCAATACACCCTTTACCAAAAATAATGAGACCGTTGTGCAGAACGGCGTAAGCATTATTGGTAATTCTGCTCTTCCATCAACCATGCCCTCCGATGCAAGTAAGTTGTATGGTAAGAACATTCTCAACTTCCTGCAGTTGATCACTACCAAAGAAGGAGATCTTTATCTTAACTGGGATGATGACCTGGTGAAAGGCAGCTGCATTACACATGCGGGAGAGATCGTGAACGAGCGGGTTAAAAATCTTTAATGCAAAACGCATCGATGCGTTTTGTGCATTTTTCTTACTTCGAAATTTCATTCTTATGGATAGTTTTCTTTCATGGATCCACGACAATCAACAGATCATTTACATCGTGATCCTGATGGTGTTCGTTGGGATCGAAGTGATCGGCCGTGTGCCCAGCGTTCTTCACACACCGCTGATGAGTGGCGCCAATGCCATACATGGTGTCGTGATCATTGGCGCGATCATCGTAATGGGAAAAGCAGAATCCGATAATTACCTCGCGCTGATACTGGGATTTTTGGCGGTTGTATTGGGAACCCTCAATGTGGTAGGTGGTTTTGTGGTAACTGACCGGATGCTGGAAATGTTTAAGAAAAAGAAAAAGTAGCCGGCTAAATAAGCATCGCGGGCGCCCGGTAAGCTGTTTTAATTTTGAATTTTTACTTTTAATTCCTTTGCATGGAGCTTAATATACTCACCCTTTGTTATCTCATCGGTTCGGTTACATTCATCGTTGGCTTAAAGATGTTGTCCAATCCCGCTACTGCCCGTAAGGGAAATCTTGTTGCTGCGGGGGGAATGGTCATTGCCATTCTCGGAACTATCTTCCTGTACGAAGAAGATGGCCAGAAGCTTGGTAACTATGGTTGGATCTTTGGCGGTATTGCCATCGGTACACTGATCGGTTTTCTTGCCGCAAAGAAAGTAAAAATGACGGCCATGCCGGAAATGGTGAGTCTGTTCAATGGAATGGGTGGCGCCTGCGCTGCATTGATCTCTATTGTTGAGTATGATCACATGATGGCGCATCCGCCATTTGCTGAAGGATTTTCTTTCTTCCCCCCGATGGATACCTTTTTCCAGGATCCCGCAATCCCATACGGTAAAGTGATCATTATTCTGCTCGGATTGATCATCGGGTCTGTATCATTTGCAGGAAGTATTATCGCCTGGGGTAAGCTGAACGGAAAGGTGAAGGATTTCTCTTTCAAAGGACAGCATATTTTCAATATAGGAATGATGCTGGCGATACTCGGACTTGCTACCTATCTTACCATAAATATTCAGGGAAGCAGTCAGTCTCTGTTCTATATCATCTTTGCTCTATCGTTATTATATGGTGTCTTTTTCGTATTCCCGATCGGCGGTGCGGACATGCCGGTAGTGATCTCCCTGCTGAACTCATTCACCGGCGTTGCAGCAGCCTGTGGAGGGTTTCTCTATGATAATAAAGTGATGCTTACCGGTGGTATACTTGTCGGTGCAGCAGGTACATTGCTCACGATCCTTATGTGTAAAGCAATGAACCGTTCATTGCTCAACGTATTGATCGGTTCGTTCGGAGGTGGCGCCGCGAAGGCTGTTGGCGGTGATGGCAAGCAACAGGGGGCCTATAAAGAAATTTCACTGAGTGATACCGCTGTAGTGATGAGCTACGCGAGCAAAGTAATGATCGTTCCAGGTTATGGTCTGGCTGTGGCACAGGCGCAACATGCCTGTCATGAACTGGAAAAATTACTCGAGTCGAAAGGTGTTGATGTCAAATATGCGATCCATCCTGTAGCCGGACGTATGCCCGGCCACATGAACGTACTGCTGGCTGAAGCAGATGTTCCGTATGAAAAACTCCTGGAGATGGAACAGGCAAACGAAGAATTCGCTACCACAGATGTGGTGCTTGTTCTGGGTGCCAATGATGTGGTGAACCCTGCGGCGAAAACCGATCCTTCTTCTCCGATATATGGAATGCCGATCCTGGATGTTGAGCTGGCGAAAAACTGTATCGTGAATAAGCGAAGCATGAAGCCGGGATACGCTGGCATTGAGAATGATCTTTTCTTCCAGCCAAAAACGTCTATGTTGTTTGGAGATGCGAAAAAGGTATTGCAGGACCTGATTGCAGAGATCAAGAATCTTTAATTTTTTGACTGGCGTAAGGAGTATAGCGAAGGCCGCAAAGCACCGCGAAGCACACAAAGAAATCTTGGCACACTTCGCGATCCTTTGCCGTCTTTGCGATACTCCTTACGCCACCCGTTTTGACTGTTTGTTGTATCTTTGCTCGTGCAATTACCTCAACCACTTCTTCAGTCATTAGAACGTGTCGACAGCTTCGATAAAACCGCTTTCGAGCACGTACACGCTTCAGGAAAACAGATCACTTCCCTTCGTGTCAACCCCGCAAAACCGATTGCAGCTTTCCCTCATTCACATTTATCTGCATTAACAGTAAGCGAGATCCCATGGAGCCGAAACGGATACTATCTCTCCGGCCGTCCTTCGTTTACCTTTGATCCATTATTTCATGCAGGTACATACTATGTCCAGGAAGCGAGCAGTATGTTCCTTGAACAGGCCTTAACACAAACCAATGATCTTTCAAAACCCCTGCGTGTGCTCGATCTTTGTGCGGCACCAGGCGGAAAGTCAACACATATACAATCACTGCTTTCCGCAGAGAGTTTACTTGTTACCAATGAAGTGATCCGCGCACGCGTGAATATCCTGAAAGATAATATCATCAAATGGGGCTGCAATAATGTCCTGGTGTCAAATAATGATCCCAGGGATTTCGCAAAGCTGGAAGGTTATTTTGATGTGATCGTAGTAGATGCTCCGTGCAGCGGAAGTGGATTGTTCCGTCGTGAGCCTGAAGCAATGGATGAATGGAGCGCTGATAATGTCGCCTTGTGCAGTCAGCGTCAGCAACGGATACTTGCCGATGTATGGCCGGCATTAAAAAAAGAGGGAGTACTTATCTATTCCACCTGCTCTTATTCAAAAGAAGAAGATGAAGATATTACTGATTGGGTGATGGAGAACTTTTCTGTTTCTTCAGAAAGACTGCAAACAGATGTTTCATGGAATATCGTTGAAACACAAGGGAAGCAACAGGCTTTTGGTTATAGGTTCTGGCCTGATAAACTCGATGGGGAAGGATTCTTCCTCGCTTGTTTCAGGAAAACGGAAGGGGATGACGAAGCTGTGATGAAGATCAAAAACAAACCCGTTGCTGTGAACAAAAAGGACATTCCTGTTCTTGGGAAGTGGGTGAAGGGGACCGACTATTTCTTCCTGCAACATCTTCAAACAGTATACGCCTGGCCGGAGATGTTTCAACATGATTATAACTGGTTGTTAAATAATCTGCGGGTTCACTACTCGGGAACGATTCTTGGAGAACTGATCCGTGATAAACTGGTGCCGGATCACTCGCTGGCAATGTCCGTGATCCTGAATGAAGACCTGCCGCAAACAGCACTTGACTATAAACAATCCATCGAATACCTGCAGCGTAAAGATCTTAAACTGGATACGGCAAAAGGTTGGCAACTGGTAACGCATCTGGCGCACCCGCTGGGGTGGATCAATGCATTGCCTAACAGGATCAACAACTATTATCCACGTGAATTGCGCATCCTCAAAGAAAAACCTGAATGAGTTTTTACGCAGGGAAAAAAGTGAATTCCGGGTTGTTTTTCCCTGCCCGGCTTTTGGTTCTTAAGTTCTATATTTACACCTCTAATGGCTTAGCATGAAAAAAGCGATCATTGTTTTTGTTTTGTTTTTCACTTTTGTTTTCACTTCACGGGCACAGAGTGATGGGTTGCTCGTGAAACAGGGAGATAAAGGGCTATATCTCGATCATACAGTTTCTTCAGGCCAGGGCTTATATTCCGTGGGAAGATTATATAATGTAAGTCCAAAATATATTGCTTCTTTCAATAAATCTGATATTAATAAAGGGCTTGAGATCGGGCAGGTGATCCGCATACCTTTGACTGATACGAATTTCACTCAGAAAAGCAATAAAGGTGTACCTGTTTACTATACGGTTGGCACCAGCGAAGGTTTACTGAAGGTCAGCAACGCGAACAATAAAGTGACGATGCAGAAGCTGCGCGACTGGAATGGCCTGAAAAGCGATGCATTGCAGGTGGGGCAAAAGCTGATCGTGGGTTATCTCGTTTCTAAAGAAATGCAGAATGTGGTTGCCAGCACACCTAAGACAGTTCCCGTAAAAGCCGAAGAAATTCCGGTTGTAAAAAATGAACCGGTCCAGGAACAACCAAAAACAGCTCCGGTAATCGGGGCTCCGACGCAGCCGGCAACAACACCGGTAAAAGAAGAACTAAGGAAAGAAGAACCGAAAAAAGAAGAGCCTAAAAAAGCAGAGCCTGCAGCCCGCCAGGATATTCCGGTGAGCAGTGGCCAGGGCTATTTCAAAAACTATTACGAGCAACAGGTAAAACAAAACCCTGTTTCGAAAAATACAACAGTAACGGCAGGCGTGTTCAAAACTTCCAGTGGCTGGGAAGATGCCAAATACTATTTGCTGATCGACGGTGTTGCCACAGGAACTATCGTTCAACTGATCAATCCTGATAACAACAAAGCGATCTATGCAAAAGTGCTAGGAGAAATGAATGGCATCCGTCAGAACCAGGGACTGGGTATACGTATAAGCAATGCAGGCTCTGCAGCGCTTGGTGTTACGGACTCTGAGAAGTTCATTGTGAAGATCGTTTACTGATAAGAACATTCCAAAACGTCTGATCTTTGATATTGATCAACGAAAAAAGAGTCCGGTGAAAGATCACATCTTTTCGCCGGACTCTTTTTTCATTCTGATCACTTTATTTACTGTTAAGCTCGTAAAAGCTTTATGCATGATGGTGTCTGCTGTTACGCGAAGCGGTATCCTCTCAGGAAATCTTCCACGTTCATTTTCTTCTTTCCTTCGAGCTGCAATTCTTTTACTTCAAGATAACCATCGGAGCAGGCGAAGCGGAGAAATTGTTTTCCATCAGTGATGAGATCTCCGGGCTTTTCGGCCGGCATGTTGGGTGTGTCCGGATAGTTCTTTTCGCTTCGGTAGATCTTTAGTGTTTTACCATCCAATGTGGTAAATGCCCCGGGGAAAGGTGAAAGGCCGCGTACAAGATTATGCACTTCTTCGGTTGTTTTATTGAAGTCGATCTTACTTGTTTCAGTGAAGATCTTTGGGGCATGTTTGAGATCCGTTTCTGATGCGGATGCCTGTGGTTGTGGCGCTAAATTGTTTTCTGCAAGTCCTTTCACTGTTTTAACGAGCAGTTGTGCACCGATATCTTTCATACGGTCATGCACTTCTCCGGCGGTATCGTTTTCTCCTATAGGAAGGCGATCTTTAAGCAGAATATCACCTGTATCGATAGCGTGTTGCAATTTAAATGTGGTAACCCCGGTTTCTTTTTCTCCATTGATCACCGCCCAATTGATAGGCGCTGCGCCACGGTATTGGGGGAGAAGTGAACCGTGAAGATTTACCGTTCCCAAACGGGGCATGCTCCACACCACTTCCGGCAACATACGGAATGCAACAACGATCTGAAGATCGGCCTGCAGTGCTTTCAGTTCTTCAAGGAATGCCGGGTTCTTCAGTTTGTCAGGCTGCAGCACATTCAATCCGTGTTCCACTGCATATTTCTTTACGGCGCTTTCTGTCAGTTTCATTCCGCGGCCCGCTGGTTTATCAGGAGCCGTGATCACTCCTACGATCGTATAACCCGCTTTTACCAGGGCATCCAGTGACGCAACCGCAAATTCGGGCGTGCCCATAAAGACGATCCTTAAGGGAGATACCAATCCGAAAGAAACGGTATTCGGACCAGGATCCTTCTGCTTATGCTGAAATTCAATCATACTGCGAAGATAAAACAGAGCTTAGTCCTCATACAAAAGATATTTTGCACGGATGGCTTTAAATTTTGTAAGACCGGGCTCCCAACTTTTCCTGATCGCTGCCTCCGACAGGCCTTTCTGTATCTGCAAACGCAGTTCACTGTTGCCGGCAAGTTTGTCGAAAAAGCACTCTTCCCTTTTTCCTGATCGGGGAATGATGAAGAAGCTGTCCTTTTTTGGGAAAAGCCGGTATGCTTCAAGGAGCCACTTGAGTTGCACCTTGTTGTTTACTTCGCCCTGTACTTTTTCAACTGTCCCGCTCAGATCCCATCCATAGCAAAGCTGCCCGTAGAGCTTGGAGTTTTTTGCTCCTTCATTAGGATTAGGGGTAAAAGAATACAGGTGCTTCGGTAATGAAGGATGACCGAATACCTGGAACGGTTTGTCGGTGCCACGGCCTTCGCTCAATACAGTTCCTTCAAAAAAACAGGTGGAAGGATACAGGTAGATCGACTGAATATTTGGAAGATTGGGAGATGGTTTTACCGGCAGTTCGTATTTTGACTGGTGTGTGTAGTTGTCGCAGTTGATCACCTTCAGCGCAAACTCCTTGCGGTTGAATTTTTCAGGGTTATACCAGCGGTAAGACGCCGTATATTTTGTGACGGCACCGGCATCGTCAGGATTATTGATCACCGCGATCGTGTCCTGCATCCGCTGTAGTTTCTGATTGGATTCCGGTTTAAGCCACTGCTCCATTGCAAGCATATTGGCATATTCTCCGATGGTCATGCCGTATACAACAGGTACTGATTGCCGTCCGACGAAAGACTGGTATTTTTTATCAAGTACAGGGCCATCTACATAATGTCCGTTCGGGTTTGGGCGGTCAAGGATCAGCAAAGGTTTATCTGATTCGATTGCTGCTTCCATCAACGCTTCAAGAGAAGATATATATGTGTAAAACCTCACACCGACATCCTGGATATCAAAAAGCAGAACATCTACCTGTTGCAGGTCCTCGCGCGAAGGTTTTGTTTTGCTGCCGTAAAGAGAAACAACCGCAATGCCGGTTTTTTTATCAGTATAGTTCCCCACCTTCTCACCAGCATCAGCCGTGCCGCGGAAGCCGTGCTCCGGTCCAAAAATGACGGTGATATCAACACCCAGCTTACGCAATGTATCTACGAGGTGAGCAGGGCCTACTACAGATGTCTGGTTGGCAAACACGCCCACTTTTTTACCTTTTATTAATGGAAGGTATTCGTTGATCCTTTCAGCAGCAGGTACAATACGCTGTTGCGCATGAAGGAAGAGGGAGAAAAGAACTAAGGGAAGGATAAGCAATCTGCGAAAATTCATCAGCATTATTTTATGATTAAAGACGGATTAAAATACGGTAAAATGTTGAGCTGTTGAAACATATAGGGTAGAGAAGTTTACAATTATTTCATTTGAAAGAGCGCTTTCTGCGGTACGGTCTTCCTTTATCACGGCAATGCGGCATCAGCGTAACAATCATGGAAAAATAGTTTCATGCAAACCCAGACGACCGCAAATATTTGCAGGGTTGCATTAGCCAAAATGGGCTAAATTGCAGCCATATACTTAATTTAAAATATTACAATGCAACAGGTAAAAAGTGGTGATAAGGTGAAGGTTCACTATCATGGCCGCCTCACCAGCGGGGAAACATTCGATAAGTCTGAAGGTCGTGAGCCCCTGGAGTTCGAAGTTGGCAGCGGCATGGTCATCAAAGGTTTTGATGACGGTGTTACCGGCATGACCGTTGGTGAGAAGAAGACGATCGAGATCCCTTTTCTTGAAGCATACGGCCCTAAAAACCCTGAAATGGTGATTGATATGCCTAAAGATCGTTTTCCTGCTGATATGCAGGTAGAAGTAGGCATGCCACTGGGAATGAGCGATGGCCAGGGTAACCAATACCAGGTGGTGGTAACGGAGATCAAAGATGATGCGATCATCCTTGACGCAAACCATCCGCTTGCAGGAAAAGACCTGATCTTCGACCTGGAACTGGTAGAGATCGAAGGACAGAAGCCTTTGATCATTATGCCATAAGCAGCAGATGAAACAAATGTTAAGACCATTTTCCACAAATGGTTTTTTTGATAACATTGCATAACTTTGAAAAGAGCCTGGCATAACGCCAGGCTTCTTTGTCAGACCACCTAAACGAAACAGATGTTTGCGAACTATACATTTACCGCGGCGGAAAGATTTATGAGATATGTGCAGATCGATACACAAAGTGATCCGCAATCCGACACCCAACCTTCCACCGGTAAGCAGAAGGATCTTTCCAAAATACTGGCTGAAGAACTGCTTGCACTCGGCCTCACTGATGCGCACATGGATGAATGGGGCTATGTATATGCAACCATTCCTTCCAATACAGATAAAAAAGTTCCCGTTATTTGTTTTTGCTCCCACGTTGATACCGCTCCGGATTGTAGCGGCACAGGAGTAAAGCCAATTGTACACCGTGACTATCGCGGGCAGGATATTGTTCTCCCGGATGATAGAACACAGGTGTTGAGAATGGAGAACTATCCCTATCTGCAAACACAGATCGGTAACGACCTCATCACTGCCAGCGGAACCACCCTGCTTGGCTCGGATGATAAAGCGGGCGTAGCAGAGATCATGGATCTTGTAAACTTTCTTCAGATCCATCCGGAAATAAAACACGGTGAGATCAAAATATTGTTCACCCCGGATGAAGAAGTGGGCCGAGGTACAGCTAAGGTAGATCTTAAAAAACTTGGTGCTGAATTCGGATACACCCTCGATGGTGGCGAAGCAGGAAGCGTGGAAGATGAAACCTTCAGTGCGGACGGTGTTGAACTGATCATTCATGGGGTGATCGCTCATCCGGGATATGCAAAAGGTAAGATGGTCAATGCGATGAAGATCGCCGGGCAGATCCTTGCCGAATTGCCGAAAGATCGTCTCTCGCCAGAGAGTACAGAGGGTAAAAGAGGATTTATTCATCCTGTTAGAGTGGAAGGTCTCGCAGAGAAATGCACGATCGAATTTATCATCCGCGATTTTGAAACACCAGGCCTGAAAAAGAAAGAAGACTTTTTAAAAACACTGGTGGAAGAAACCATCCGTTTTCATATCGGTTCCACTTTTGAATTTAAAGTGACTGAACAATACAGAAACATGAAAGAAGTGCTGGATGTGCATCCGCAGGTGGTAGAATATGCGAAGCTGGCGGTTGAACGTGCGGGCCTCGCCGTGAAAATGGAAAGTATCCGCGGAGGGACAGATGGAAGCAGGCTTTCATTTATGGGGTTGCCCTGCCCGAACTTGTTTACTGGAATGCAGGCGATCCATTCAAAACTGGAACATGTAAGTGTGCAGGATATGAATAAAGCGGTGGAAACGCTGGTGCATCTGGTGCAGGTGTGGGAGGAGAAAGCATGATCTTTGTCTCACGTATGAGTAACGCAAAGGACCGCAGAGAGCACAGAGGATTTTAATAGCTATATTTCTTCGCGTTCTCTGCGATCCTTTGCATCCTTTGCGTTGCTCCTACGCCAATCTTTTATAGTGAAAGGCCGACAGCATTTGCCAGCAACTCATAAGACTTCAGTCTGTCCTCTTTCGTTTCTGAAAACGTTGCTACCACAATCTCTTCTGTCTGAAACGATCTTGCCAGTTCTTCAAATTGCAGTTTCAATTCCGCCGGTGTTCCGACGTAGAACCTGTTCTTATGGTATTCCAATCGCTGCAATTCGGCAGGAGAATAAACATAATCTTTGATATCATCGAAGTTATATAGCTGATCAAAGTTTCCTTTTTCGAAGCTGAGCAACCGGTAGCCGTACATAAATCTTGCCCGGTCATTTTTTTTCTCATCTTCCGAACAGAAGGCAAAGATGCCAACATTTGTTGCAGGCTTGGGAAAATCCACCGAAGGTTTGAATCTTTCTTTATACAGTTTCACAGCTTCGGGTCCGCCAACAGGATTGATGAATTGCGCGTAAGACAATCCCATGCCGAAATGAGCGGCCAGATAGGCGCTTTCTCCACTTGAGGTGAGTGCCCAGATCGCGGGTGATGATTCAATGGAAGGGATCGCTCTGATCTTTCCGTTCAGGTTATTGGGCGTAGGTGTTTCCGAAAAATAATCATGCAGTTCACGGATCTGTTGCACATATTCCTGCGGATCGAATGTATTAGATGGGTTGAGCAGTTGCGAGGTGGGGCGATCGCCGCCCGGGGCCCTGCCAATACCGAGATCGATCCGGTTTGGATACAAGGCTTCCAGCATACGGAAGTTCTCAGCAACTTTCAGCGAACTGTGATTGGGTAGCATGATACCGCCTGAGCCAAGCCTGATGTTAGTCGTTTCGCCACCAAGCCTTGCGATCATTAATTCCGGTGCAGCTCCGGCCAGTGTAACAGTATTATGATGTTCCGAAAGCCAGTAACGGGTATATCCCAGTCGATCAGTCAGTTTTGCCAGTTCGATGCTCTCCAGCAGGGAATCCTGCGCAGTGCTTCCCTTGCGGATGGGGGTCTGATCAAGTACACTTAACTTCAATTGCATCCACAAAGAACAATCTACAGACTAAAAAGTTCTCCAAACCGTTTTAGAAAAACTTCAATAATTGATCTTTTCTTAATTTCCGGACATGAGAATGATCTGTTTTTTGTGGATGATCCTGGGGACGGTTAACGTCCATTCTCAAAGCCTGCTGGCAAACGGGGGAATGGAGGATGTTAATATCTGCACCGAATACACAAAAGAATGTGCGCCGGAAGCCTGGATGAGTTCGGCAAGCGGCTTCGTCAATTTTTTCAGGGATGCGGAGCGGGCACATGGCGGCTTCAATTGTATGGCGATCGAAGCGGCGCATTTTCAGCGGAAATACAGTCGCACTTTTCTTCGCAACAGGTTGATCTGCGGATTGAGAAAGGGGAATAAATACCAGGTAGAATTCTTTGTCAAATCAATTCATCCGATCCTGGATAGCGTGGGGATCCTGTTCACGACAGCAGATCCGTTCCTTGGCAAAACCTACATGTCCGAAAGAAAACCTGATCTTTTACTGGGAAATGCAGTTCAAAAAAACACGTTTTCAGATAGTAACTGGCGCCGCGTTAAACTTATATACGAAGCAAGGGGAGATGAGGCATATTTCCTCGTCGGATATTTTGCGCGGAATGATTATAAAGGAGAGCGGTTAAAAGAACTGGAGAATCAGTATTTCATCTTTGTGGATGATTTTTCGTTGTTACCACTTGATCCTAATGAACAGATCTGCAGCGACTGGAAGCGGTCGGTGGAAGATATTTACGGAGAAGATGAAAGACATGAATTGCTGGATAAAAAAAGAAAGTACTACCGGAATATTCCACCCCCTGTTCCCGAACTGCAGCGAAACAGTTATACGGTGATCGATACGCTTATTTTACCTGATATCCTTTTTGAATCCGGGAAAGCAAAATTGCAGCAGACCAGTTTTGCTGTGCTGGATAGCATCGCGAAGCAGGTTGCCGGCAAAAAGGTTGATTCGCTGGTATTGAACGGTCATACAGACAATACCGGAACGTCGGCTTTCAATGCGGAGCTTTCTATTAACAGGGCGAAAGCGGTAGCTGATTATATTGCACCGAGGATAAGTACAAGAAGGATCCCCGTTTTTGTATATGGATTATCAGATCAGCAACCAATTGCGGATAATCGTCAGCCAGCGGGACGGCAGAAGAACAGGCGGGTGGAGATACTGGTCTACGTCAGGGAATAATGACCCTGATCTGCGTAGAATATCGCAAAAGACGCCAGGGTCCTGCAGAGATCGTAAAGGCTTCTTAGCGCCCTTCGCGGCTTCTTCGCGTGCGCTGCGTTAGTTCTACACCAGTCAGCCTGATCATATTCCCCGCACTGTAAGGTGCCGGAATAAATTTCCCTTTGTTCAGGCCCTTGACTATCTTTAGCCGACAAAACCGATTGCAATGGATATAGGTAATTTTCTCGCCAGCTACTGGTGGCTTCTTATTCTTGTTTTTATTTTATTCAGTTCATTTTTTACGATCAACCAGGGATATATCGGGGTCATCACTTTTTTCGGAAAGTATCAGCGGATCGTAAGACCGGGCCTGCGAATGAAGATCCCTGTGCTTGAAGTGTTGTATAAAAAGATCTCCATTCAGAACCGCTCCGTGGAATTAGAGTTTCAGGCGGTAACACAGGATCAGGCGAATGTTTATTTTAAAAGCATGTTGCTGTATGCGGTGCAGAATGCAGATGAAGAAACGATCAAACGGGTGGCATTTAAATTCATTACAGATCGTGATCTGATGCAGGCGCTGATCAGAACGATCGAAGGTAATATCCGTTCTTTTGTAGCAACGAAAAAACAGGCGGAAGTACTAGGTCTTCGCCGCGAGATCGTACAATACGTAAAAGTTGAGATCGATCATACACTGGAAGAGTGGGGATACCACCTGCAGGATCTGCAGATCAACGATATCACATTTGATAAGATGATCCTTGATTCAATGAGCAAGGTAGTCGCAAGTAATAACCTGAAAGCAGCGGCTGAAAATGAAGGCCAGGCTTTGCTGATCACTAAAACAAAAGCAGCGGAAGCAGACGGTAACTCCATCAAGATCTCTGCGGAAGCAGAAAAAGAAGCGGCGCGCTTGCGTGGGCAGGGTGTTGCCTTATTCCGTAAGGAAGTTGCGGCAGGTATGACCGAAGCGGCAGAGCAAATGAAACAGGCCAATCTCGACACAAATGTGATCCTCTTCAGTATGTGGACCGAAGCGATCAAGAACTTCGCAGAGTATGGCAAAGGAAACGTGATCTTCCTCGACGGCAGTCCTGACGGAATGGAAGTGACCATGAAGCAGATCCAGGCGCTGATGGTAAAACAGGCAGGAGTGAAGGAAGCGGAGAAAGGGAAATAGCCGACAGACCTAACGCTACGGCTGCCAGTGACAGGCAACAACAATGTGGTAGTTTCACGACAGCAGCCGGTATTTTTATAAAAACAAGAGCCGGGACATTCTTCCACCAAGAATGCCCGGCTCTTGTCGTTTGCGGATCCAGGCTTTCGCTTTTTTAAAGCTCAATGTGATACTGAATCGCCTTATATAAGCGAACGGCTGCGTTCTGCAGGCTATTCCAAATCTTCGCTATGCGGCCGGCGGCCTTGTTAAAATAACTCTAAACCCCTATCTCTCACACACTCGGGCATCGTTTTTACCGTTTGTTGAATGGTTATTAAGAGCTGTTGATAATAATTGAAAACCAGTTCTTACGCCATGCATTACATTTACGTATTAAAGAAGATGATCTATGTTTGACCTCTTACAGATTGTTGATACATTAGGCAGTGGTGCAGTAGGAAGTACGGTGCAGAAGGAAGAGACCATACGTTTTTTTGATCTGATTTTTATGGGTGGATGGATCATGATCCCACTGGGGCTCATGATGCTGCTTACCGTTTACTTTTTTGCCGAGCGGCAGATCGCGATCCGGCAGGCATCAAGGATCGATTCGAATTTCATGAACATCATCCGTGATCATATTGTAAGCGGCAATATCACTGCGGCCAGAAGTTTTGCGAAGAACACCAACAACCCCGTTGCAAGGATCATTGATAAGGGTATTCAGCGCATCGGTAAGCCGATTGATAGTATTGAGAAAAGTATGGACAATGTCGGCCAGCTTGAGATGTACAAGCTGGAGAAGAACCTTGGGGTGCTTTCTTTCATTTCCAAAGCCGCTCCGATCTTTGGTTTCGTAGGTACACTGATCGGTCTGATGCAGTTGTTCTCCCAGATCCAGCGCGCAGGTGAAGTTGACCTGAAGATCATTTCCCAGGGGATTTATACAAAACTGATCACATCTATCACTGGTCTTGTGATCGGTTTGATCGCATACCTCGCACATAGTTATCTCAATACACAGATCGATAAAGCGGCAAATAAAATGGAAATGGCATCAGCCGATTTCCTTGACGTATTACAGGAACCTACTACCCGATAAACGGAAGGCGAATGAAGTTCAGAAAAAAACATAAGGAGCAGTCCGAAGTATTTACAGATTCACTGAATGATATCCTTTTCATTCTGCTGATGTTCTTTCTTATTACCACAACGATGGCGAATCCCAACGTGGTAAAGGTGAACAATCCGCGGGGGACAAAAGATACCAAAGCGAAGCAGAATATTGTTGTCTCCATCAATAAAGATCAGCAGTTCTTTGTTGGTCAAAGACCCGTCGAATCAGCAATGCTTGACAGTTTCCTGATCCAGGAGATCCGTAGGGCACAGTTGACCGTTGATACACCGTCTGTGGTGATCAATGCGGATAGCATTGCCTATTATGGTGAAGTTTTCCGCGTGATGAAACTCGCGAAGAGTGCCGGGGCGAGGCCGTTGGGAGTGGTCAAGTAGAGAGAAGATGGCCGATGACCGATGGCCGATGACCGATGACCGAGCTACCGCGTTTTGATAAACTATAACAATAACGAAGCCTTCTAATTTTAGAGGGCTTCGTTTTTGTTATAAACTTACGAACTGCGAAGTCCGGCCATTGGCCATCGGTCATCGGCCATCGTCTCTTTTCATCGTGTATTTACGATTGCCCATCTCCTCCATCTGCTCTATGTTTGCCCAGTAAATCCAATTGCAATGAAGGGCATCCGCTACCTTTTTTCGCTGCTGATCGTGATCGGCCTGTTTTCTTCCTGCTCGAAGAGCAAAGACAAAGTGTTATCTCCCGAGATCGTGGGTAAATGGATGAGTACATCTGTTTATGCCCAGGACAATGGCCAATTTAATTGGGTGGCTACCAGTAATTTCCGTGAGTTTATTACGTTCAATCCTGATTCAAGGTTCTCTATTTTTACAGATGTTCCGGGAGGGAATGGGACGTATATTTATAATAATGAGCAACGTTCTATCAGCCTGCATTTTGAAGGCGGGGCCAGTGGTACCAGCCGGGTGGAGAACAGAGCGGTGGAGAATATCAGCGGGGATAAACTGGTGGTGGCTTATTTTAACCCGCAGGGAGAATTGGTGAATAAGATTGAGTATCAGCGGATCAACTAGAAGGCTTTCAATTTTACTGGAGAAATATTTGCAGCCCCGGGATGTCTTCCGGGGCTGTCTCCGTTTGGAGGACTGGATTTTTCCAACTCGGCGTAAGGGAACGCGGCGGACCGCAACGATGCGCGGCGAACGCAACGAAAACAGCCTTGGCTGTATTTGTATTTTCGCCGCGTCCGCCGCTTATCGTTGCGTCCGCTGCGTTGCTTCTACGCAAGATGATTAATCTAAGACTGCCCTGACCATCCGATCCTTTCCCTGCATATCCTGCTTCAATTCGGCTGTATAACCTGCGTTTCGGAAAAGCTCCAGCGTTGCTTGCCCTGCGCCCTCATAGATCTCCACATAAACAGCGCCCTCCTTTTTTAAATGCGTTTTCCCGAACGCTGCAATCGCCCGGTAGAAAAGAAGCCCATCGTTATCGGGTACAAACAAGGCCATGTGCGGCTCATACCCAAGCACATTCAAATGCATATCGGACTTATCCCGCTCAGGGATATAAGGCGGATTGCTGATGATGATATCAAAAACCGGGAGGGCTGCCCTCGCATCGGCCGACAAAAAGTCGAGTTCAACAAAATGCACATCTGCGCCAAGTGTACGGGCGTTTTCAGCGGCAAGGCCAAGAGCGCCTGTACTAAGGTCGCATGCCCAGACCTTTCCTTTACCAAGTCTTCGTTTCAGGGAGATCGCGATACAGCCGCTGCCTGTTCCTACGTCCAGGATGTTCAGGTCGCCGAGCGGAAATTTGCAATGATCGATCACCCATTCCACCAGCTCCTCCGTTTCCGGCCTGGGAATGAGGACGTTAGGGTCGACCTTAAATCGCAGGCCCGAAAACCACGCTTCGCCCAGCACGTATTGTACCGGTTCATGCGTGAGCAGGCGCTCGAGTAGTTGATCCAATCGAGCAGACTGCTCTATCCCCAGTTCCTTTCCAGCCCCTGCATGCCTGTCCTGGGCTTTAGTTCCTGTAACATGTTCTATTACCCAATCGCTGATCGTTGAGGCCTCTCCGGAGGCATAGATCGTGCTCAGTCTTTGCGTTCCGTATCTTCTTGCTTCCAGTATCGTCATCCGGCAAACTTAATTCATTTACATTTGCGGCCGATGAACGCAGATGATCCCATAAAAATGCACGAGGCTTTTATGCGTCGCTGCATCCAGCTGGCGAAGCTTGGGGCAGGGCGTGTGGCGCCTAATCCAATGGTTGGCGCCGTACTGGTGCACCAGGGATTGATCATCGGCGAGGGGTATCATCAATTATACGGACAGGCACATGCCGAAGTGAATTGTGTGAACGAGGCGATCTCGAAAGGACATGAGTCTTTACTGTCTTCCTCCGTGATCTATGTTTCCCTTGAACCCTGCGCGCATTTCGGCAAAACGCCGCCCTGCGCAGATCTGATCATCCGTCATAAGATCCCTGAAGTGATGGTCGGTTGCCGTGATCCTTTTACACAGGTAGATGGCAAGGGGATCGAGAAGCTCCGCAATGCGGGACATAACGTGACTGTTGGCATTCTTGAAAAAGAATGCATCGATCTGAATAAACGTTTTTTTACTTTTCATACACAAGATCGCCCTTACATCATATTGAAGTGGGCACAGACAGCAGATGGGCGTATTGGTACGACTGGTCGTCGCCTGCTGATCAGCAACGAATACAGCAATCGCCTTGTGCATAAATGGCGCAGTGAGGAACAGGCGATTCTTGTCGGAACCAAAACGGCGCTGGTGGATGACCCCGCTTTGACGACAAGACTATGGCCGGGTAGGTCGCCTATCAGGCTGGTGGTAGATATGGATCTGAAATTGCCACCGTCATTAAAGTTGTTCAATGGTGAAAGCCCTACGATTGTCTTTAATAAGCACCGTCACGGTGGCGATGAAGACCGCGGGATCCATTTCTACCAGTTAGCAGAGGGCGCTGACCTGGTGCCGCAGGTCCTGAAAGCATTGAAGTCGCTCAATGTTCAAAGTGTACTGATCGAGGGAGGCGCGACCTTACTGCAGTCGTTCATTGATGCTTCCGCATGGGACGAAGCCCGTGTGATCACCAATACACATTTGTCAGCAGGTGAAGGACTGAACGCGCCCGTGCTGCACCGCGCGGGTGAGGTGAAGGAGATAACTCTTGAAGGCGATCGCTTGCAAATTTTTCAACCAGTTAAAGCAGACATATAAATGACTCCTGATTATTACAGTACCGTGGAGACTTCTTCTTCCGCAGAGTTCAAAGACCGTGGAAGCAGGTTTATTGCGTATACGTTTCCGGTAACATCTGTCAATGATTTCAAAGACAGGTTAGCTGATATTAAAAAGGAGCATCCTAAAGCAACTCACCATTGTTTCGCCTACAGGCTGGGGCTTGATGGGTTGCAATACCGGGTAAGTGATGATGGTGAACCTTCAGGAACGGCGGGCCGGCCTATTCTCGGTCAGATCGACAGCAAGCAATTGACGGATGTGTTGGTTATAGTGGTGCGATATTACGGCGGAACAATGCTTGGCGTACCCGGCCTGATCAATGCGTATAAAACAGCTGCTTCTCTGGCGTTACAGGTAACGCGTTTTGTGCAGAAACCGGTACTGATCAACTACCGGCTGGAGTTTGATTATACACAGATGAATGAGGTGATGAGGATCGTTAAATATTTCGATTGCACGATCGTTAAACAGGAAACTGTTTTGTTTTGTGTGATGGAGATCGGGATACCGAAGAACAGGCTGGATGAAGTACTTTTTAAATTGAAAGATCTCCGGACCGTTGAAGTAGGGGCTGCCTGATGAAGGTTGCAACCGTTCACTATCCGATGCCCGGCTTTATATTGGATCTGCGTAAGAAGTAACGCAACGGGCGCGGCGAACCGCAACGGACGCAACGGAAAACCACCGTGGAAGATATTGTATTTCGTTGCGCTCGCAGCGGTCCGCCGCGTCCGTTGCGATACTTCTACGCAGTGCAATATAAAAACATCAATCCAGTGAATAAATGATCGCATTGTAAGGTGCCAGGTCAACTCTCGCATTAAAATTTCCCTCCTCATCAGCTTCGGGATGCAGTGTTTCTGTATCATATGCAAAGCTGTCATGAAACTCCGCATCATATCCTTTCCAGTCACTATTGAACCTGATCTTCCATAAACCCGCCTCAGGGAAAGGAATGATGAGATCTTTCTGTTCTTTATTGGCGAAGTTGATCACAACAACGGTTGTGTCTTTTGATCCTCCCTGGTCTGTTCTGCTGAAGGCGATAATATTATCCTCTTCGTTGGTGTACAGTATTTTTGTTTGACGGCCGGTGAGCCCTTTTGTAAGACCATATTGATTAGTGCGGAGTTGAATGAGATCACGATACAATTTTACAATGCCTTCGAAAGTGCCTCCTTTATTCCAGTCGACGGGCCTTGTATCAGAAAACCATCCGTCTTCCAGCATCTCCTGTCCCTGGAAGATCATGGGAATCCCCGGTGAAGTGAATATAAGTACAGCGCCAAGTGTAGATCTCTTTCTTGCAAACCAATTATGCGATTCTCCGGGAGAGATCTCATCCAGCACACGAGTTTTTCCATTCGCTACTTCATCATGTGATTCTGTATAGATCACTCTTTGCCAGGTGTCATCATTATAGGAGTAAGTGATCGCTTTGGCAAGATCTTCCATGTTCCGTTCCTGGTCATCGGGGGCTGACAATACGCGCCTGACGGGATGTACAAAAGCGGCGTCCCATTGCGTATCGAATCCTTCGCCACCATCCTGCCAGTCGCGGGTGATCCATTCATTGCATTTCATATCTTCTGCAATGGTGATCTTCCAGGGAAACCGTTCTGCGATCTCTTTATTGATCCATTGCATCAGGCTCCAGCCTTCGGGAATATCATTGCTTTGGTCATCGTCGCCGTTTACATTCCTGATAAAGGAGATGGCATCGGTGCGCAGTCCATCCACTTTGAACTCATCAAGCCACATCATCGCATTATCACGGATGTACTGCCGCACTTCATCACGTCCAAAATCGGGTCGAGAATCTCCCCAGGGTGTTTTCCGGCGGTGATCCTGGTAGAAGTAAATGCCGCCGCCATCGTTCTCACTCCATCCATCGAATCGCCAGAGATCCAGATCGTCCGGGCCAAAGTGATTGTACACGATGTCAAGAATGATCGCAATGCCTCTTTTATGCGCTTCGTTGATCAGTGTTTTAAAACCGTTGATACCGCCATATTCAGACTCAATGGCGAAAGGGTGAGAAGGGTTATATCCCCAGGAAACTGCGCCGGGAAATTCAACCGGCGGCATGATCTCCAAGGCATTTACGCCCAGATCACGGAGGTAATCAAGTTTTTCGATCACGTCATAAAACGTCCCGGGCTTATCCTGTTCTTTGCGGTTGAACGTTCCGACATGCAATTCATATATGACCAGTTTATTCCAATCGGGCATTTGAAAACCCTCATCTTCCCAGTTGAAGTCAGGGGTGGTGATGACGGAATTTCCAGCTGCGCCAGCCACTTCTTTTGCATACGGATCATTGCGGAAAAGCCGTCCAGCATCTGTTTCCAGCACGTATTTATAAGTTTGGCCGTGCTTCGCTTCCGGAATATTGATGGCCCAGTAGCCATTGTCTTCGTGCTGCATTTCAGCCGTATCCGGCGACCATTCATTAAAATCTCCCGTGACGAACACCTGTTTTGCATGGGGCGCCCAAACTCTGAAGAATACGCCTTCTTTGTGGATAATGCTCCCCATTCCCTGGACGGAAATGTTCGAACGGGGTGTTGACGTAGACTTTGTGGCTGTTTGCATGCTAAAAAGGGATTTGTGGTGTAGTAGTGACAAAACAGTGCCATGTTTCTGTCAGCGTGCGGGTGTTATGCTGTTAGAAGAATGTAAGTGGAGGTTAGTTTGAAAGTTTAAGGGTTTAAAAGTTTTAAGGTTATAAGGGAAGAGTTCTGGGAGGTAAGAACTTTTAAACTTTTAAAAGGAATGGTTATACCGAGGAGAGGTTTCCTGGCGCGACTGGTGTTGTAGGAAACTTTGATCATTCGTGTAGGTATTCACTACTTGCCGAAGGTGCGGGTGTTTTTTTGAACCATGGACGGTGTTTTAATGAGAGCATTTTTTTCTCAAGGGAGTGCCAGCTTAAAATAGCAAGGGGAAGGGTGATAAGGATGGTGATTGCGAAGAGCGGTATCGGAGTGATGTTTCCATTGGTTAGAGAGATGACGGATTGTTGTACCGGAAAGGAGAAGAGGAAGATGCCATAGGAGAAATCGCCGAACCGCGCAGTCCGGTTGAGAAATGACCGGGAAAATGCGATCTCCATTACGAAACAGGGAACGATAAATATCAACAGGAAGAAGCAAGTCTTAAAGTGAGCGGCGGTAAGGGTGAGCAACAAGAGTAGAGGTAACCATATGATTTTTTTATGGCTTTTGAAATCTATGTTGAGGTGAAACAGTAATCCGGCGTTGACAAACATCAGTGAGTAGAAGGCGGCATTCCCGTTAATGATGATCGAGTCTGAGAAGTGCCAAAGATTTGTATTGATGATATAAATGAGGTTGTAAGCAATGGCAAGAAAGATATAGGCTTTCCGTTTGCCGGTAAATCCGGCGAAGAAAATGATCATGCAGGCGATGTACAGGCGTTCTTCGATCACCAGTGTCCATAATGATCCGTTGACGCTAGTTTCAACACTATTAGCCTGGAACACACCGGGCAGGTTGTACTGGATCCCGGTAGGCGGAAAGATGTTGCGAAGATATGTCCAGGTTTGAAGCTGTTTAAAGTAGGTAACTATGTCGAGAGACGAGAATAGTGGTCCAATGATAAATATGCTTACCAACGTAACAACAATCAGTAGTGGTTGGATCCTCAATAATCTTCGCCAGGCGAAATCTCCCAGGGTGGGCGATCTCATGGCGCTTTGCATTACGAGGTATCCGCTGATACAGAAAAATAGACTGAGCCTGACAAAAGAGAAATTGAAAGTAGTGGAGCTCCAGGAGCGAAGAGGTTCGTTATCCAGTTGGCCGGTTAACCCGTAAGAATGCAACATTACCACATAGACCGCTGTGAACAGCCGGAGGAAATCAAAATTGTTCCGGAAGCGCGGATGAGTGTGATAGAGTGCTGTAGACAACTGTTACTTCTTTATTGGCTATAAACATAAAGTAAAAAGGTTAACCGGAGAAATGGGTACGGCTTTAGGGTAGAGGACGTAGGAGTATCTCAGAGGAC
>JBEVKW010000236.1:0-4011 GCA_040509495.1 Chitinophagaceae bacterium
AACGATAGCTCCGCCCTTTCAATTTGTACACGAAGATCCAATTCTATTATTCACGTCGCTTGAATTCCAGACAACGAACAACGAACAACGGACAACGAACAACGGTCAACGAACCACGTCCCTGTAACCTTCCCCCGTACTTCTACGTCTCATCGTTAACCATTGTTAAAAAACCTTAAATAAGGTACACCTATGTTCTTTATACGAAAAAGGTCGTATATTCGACCCGTAAAACCGCAAACTATGTCAGTAACCAGATCAATTAAGCCTACAGAGAGCGAGTTGGAAATATTGCAGATCCTTTGGACAAAGGGCCTGGCGACAGTGAGGGAAGTACATGAGGAGCTGGCCTCTCTGAAAGAAGTTGGATATACGACCACCCTTAAACTGATGCAGATCATGCATGAGAAGGGGTTGGTCAAAAGAGACGATTCTATGCGTACCCACGTATACCAGGCAGCAGTAAACAAAGAGAAAACGCAGAAACACCTGCTCGGCAAAATGATCGACAGCCTGTTTGGTGGTTCTCCTACCCAACTGGTCATTCAGGCCCTGGGTGAAAGTAATGCCACTCCGGAAGAGTTGGAAAAAATTCAACGTATCCTCAACGATCTAAAAAAGCACTAACATGATCGCTTTAAGCCAATCAGATTTTCTGCAGGCTTTGGGGTGGGCTGTGTTGAACAGCTTGTGGCAAATGGCGTTGTTGTGGATAGTATACCAATTAATAACTGCAGTACTTAACTTACAAAAATCGGCGCAACGGGCAACTCTTGCGTCGTCCCTGCTTTTCGCGGGATTTACCTGGTTTGTGTTCACCTTCCTGGTTGTACTCGATAAAAACTCAGGTGCAGCCGGTCAGTTTACATTGATCAGCGTCGTCAGTGACAATGAAACCCTGAGCCAGTGGTTCCGCACAGGCCTTCCATGGGCTTCCATGGTTTATCTTGTTCTACTGATCCTGCCCGTTTTGAATTTCATAAGGAATTACCGGTATGTTCAGCATATCCGTCACCACGGCATCAGCAAGGCAGGTGTCGAATGGCGTATGTTTGTGCAAAAAGTATCCGGCCATCTCGGTATCCGTAAACCGGTTCAGATCTGGATCTCCGAACTGGTGAATTCTCCGGTAACGATCGGTTACCTCAAACCAGTCATCCTCTTACCAATGGCTGCGGTTAACCAGTTGACCGCTCAACAACTGGAAGCGATCCTCCTTCACGAACTTTCTCACATCCGCCGGATGGATTATCTGACCAACCTGATTACCCGGCTGATCCAGACTGTTCTTTATTTTAATCCATTTGTAAAAGCGTTTTCCCGGATCATCGACAGTGAGCGTGAGAAAAGCTGCGACCAAATGGTGATACAGTTCCAATATGAACCCCACGGATATGCTTCTGCCCTACTGGTGCTGGAACAATCATCCCGTCATTCAGCCAACAGGATACTGGCGATGGCTGCAGCCGGCGGAAAAAAGAACCA
This sequence comes from Chitinophagaceae bacterium, assembly GCA_040509495.1. Classification (GTDB taxonomy): domain Bacteria; phylum Bacteroidota; class Bacteroidia; order Chitinophagales; family Chitinophagaceae; genus Terrimonas_A. The sequence goes on from JBEVKW010000236.1 coordinate 1,486, forward strand.
GTTGCTCCACCGCGTTGAATCGATCCTCGGAATAAAAAAGAAAGAAACAATTTCCCTTTATAAACTGGCTGGCGTGTTCTCTGCGGTGCTATGCCTGATCGCATTAAATACTCTGGTGATCTTCAGCAAACCTGTTAAAAGCAAAACGGCACCGGGATTTTTCCTGTCGCAACTCTCCTCTCCCATGAGCTTTGTGCCGGGAGATAACACCCATACTTCGGTACCCGCTTTGGAAGAACTGCCTGCAGAAATCCTGGCTAACGTGGTTGCAGATGACGGCCGGAATGTGGCACCTGAGACCCGGACACCCGAAACCGACGCTATTCCAGTCGCTGACTCGTACGAACAACCACTCACTGCCGCAGCAGTAAATCCGGCAGTTGATGATGAGTTCATCAGAAAAACAGTGGAAAACGCAACCGCCCATTTCAAAGCGGTGTCAAATTTTGAAACGGTGATCCCTGAACTGACTCCTCAGCAAGAGGATCAGGTGAAAAAAGCACTCGATGCTTCCAAAAAAGTACTCGAAGAAACACAGTGGAAGGCTTTGGAGAACAATATCGCTGACGCGATGACCGTTGCGGAAAAAGAAAAAGTAAAAGCAGCGTATGAAAAAGTAACGGCCGAAACGCAAAAAGCGAATTGGGATAAAATGGCTGACAATCTGAAGATCGCTTATGATCAGATCGATTGGGAAAACCTGAATGCTCAACTCAACTTTGCCGTAAACAATATCCGTTTGGATAGCTTACGCCAGGTGTATAGCATTGCCATGACAGAACTCAGCGGCCTCAGCACTGAAATGAAAAAACAGGGCTTGAAGGGAATTCCGGATAGCGATATCACACTTGATGCTATCCAGAAAAAAATGAAAGACCTGCAGAAAGCACGCACAGCTCTTCAGGCTATCAAAACGAAGAAAGTTATCAACCTGTAAGCTAAGGCTGAACAGCGACATAGAAAAAGCAGGCTTCATCAAAGCCTGCTTTTTTATTGCCACGCTTCTCCCATCTCCTTCTACTAAGGAAACCCAACTCAGAAGTATTTTACAGAGCAATATTAAGAGGCTATTTTCAATACGATTGCGATATTCAGCAGTAGATCGCTGTGATGCCAAAGTTGATGACGTTGTTGGCATTAATGAACAGCGCTGACGGCATTCGTCTGCGGAATACTTAGCTGGCCTGCAACTATAATCACCGGACGCTCACGCACGATATCCCGATTCCATGGATCCCCGTAAGGCTGAACGGTCGGTTGAAATGCTACCAGCCCCAAGCAGCTGCTGCCGGTGTCCGACACCGTCATACAATTCACCTGTTCTCACGTTGAACTGAACAGGAAGGGTCCTGTTGACCGGGGCAAACTTTGCACCTGCGAACATCCAAACGACGCAAATCCTGGACGGATCCATACACCTGAAGCAGGCCTTATCTCCGGCCAATTTTCGTAACCTGCCTGGCATCCTACATGATGCGATGGCCGATACCCAGGCGAGTAATCTGCTAAATACTTTCAGGTGTTACTGTGCATATTCCCCGGCTTCGCCGTGAATCACCATGCCGCGTAAAGTGAAGACAAACCGGCGGTGGAGGTCATTAGAAACGGCGCGTGAAAAGACGAAACATTTCCGGGCGACCGCTACTGACCAATTTCTGCGCAACTTTACCGGCAACTTTTTACAGAACAGTGAACAAATTATCTCCCTTCCGCTGATTATTTCTCCGGTTGGATCCGTCTAAAATTTCCCAGTAATTATTCTCCTATCCCAACAATGCGCCCAGCAAATCCACTCCACACCTGTTCCCCACTTAAAAAATTTGAAGATATATCAGGGTCCATCCGATTGCTTTTTTAAATACTAATTCCAGGTCCAGCGCTATCAAAGGATGACACCGATTAGACACCAAAGGAAGTATCTGCCTCGCAGATAGTCTCTGATGCAGGTCACGACCAGCCTAACAATCCAGAAAATTGCCGCCATTTTTGACGGGATCAGCTGGTCCGCAATACAGGTTTTTCTAAGCTGATTCTGGGAAAATTCCATAAATGCTCAGCTATTTCAGTCAACTCAGGAAGCAACAAAAACATGAGCAGAGACTGCAAAAACGGCAGTCAGGACTTTCTTCGCCTCGTCCTGAAATGCCAGGTTTCATAAAGTGAAGGTGCGCAAAAACGCATTGCGCTCTGTACCGGTCAGCAATCACTCCGCGACTTTTTTGAAAAATCATGGCAGCAACCGGTAGTCATTATCTCATCCCTTGCGACTGCGAAACAATTCTCACACAAACCACTCAGCCGATCTCAATACTTCAAAATGCCGCCCATCATACCGAATAATGATTTTGTCGCTCACGCTCACGGTCACCTGTTTTGTCAAACTGGCAAACCTGAAAGTAGGATAGAACAGCGCTCGATGAAATGTAGTCTTAATTATCTACTTCACGTTCAACCAAGTTCATAAGCCAACTGTGCAAAATTTAAGAAGGATATCTAATAAATTACTTTAGGTAGCTACTTCAAATC
>JBEVKW010000237.1:0-27509 GCA_040509495.1 Chitinophagaceae bacterium
CTCTATTGGAAAATCTGCAAATTCCTGGAGCGTTCTTTTCTTCCATTGAATTTCCACTTCAGGATGCAGTTCCATATAACGTTGTGAAACGGCGAGCAGTGGCGTGATGCCCCTGCTATGTCCCCAGGTAATACCTTTCAGAATAATTTTCGACATACTATTTTTCTTTCCTGCTTACCAGCAATAAATGTTCACAAACCATCACCAGCTCCTGCCGTTGGTTAAACACTTCCACTTTCTCCGTTACCAAACCGAACTCCGGTTTCTTATGATCAGCTTTCGCTGCAATAGTGACCGTTGCTTTAATGGTATCACCAATATAAACGGGACGGGTGAAGCGGAGTTTTTCATAACCATAAGTCATCGCCACTTCGTTGATCACTTCAGCTGTCAGGCCAACGCCGATCGTAAAGATCAGTGTGCCATGAGCAATGCGATGTTTGAATGGTTGCGTTTTGCACCATTCTTCGTCCATATGATGGGGGAAAAAATCGCCGGACTGACCGGCATGCAATACGATATCAGTTTCCGTCACCGTTCTTCCCTTGGTGGTCCGCGAACTGTTCAGTTCAAATTCTTCGAAATATTGTTTGATAAACATGGGCAGTTAATAATGGATTATGGACCGGTTGGGCTGACTGAACTGCTTTTGAATGTCGGAGAAACACACGAATACGGAATGGCTGGGTAGCCAACGTGGAGCGGGCATTTCACATGACAAATCTTCTGCATAAAGTCAATCGTTACAATGATTTCCCACCGGGGAAACAGCGCTTAAAAAGCACTTGTAATCAAAGCATTAAATTAGAATGAAGGCGATGGGGATTCAATGTCAGGTTTTACTGAATTGATGGAAGATTTTCCTATTGGCAGGAAGAGAAGGAGGAAAAAGGGGAAAAAGAGAGGAACAGGTCGATTTTATTGATTACCGGAGATGATTAGAAATAGTAAAATCGTACGGGAGCGGAGATCATTCCTGTACGATTTTACTATTTATGGAAGGTGCAGTGTGCGGGCGTTTGGCTTCAATCTTATGTTCGATTTGCGGAGAGGGAACGCGGCGACCGCAACGATACGCGGCGAGCGCGACGAAATACAAGATGCTCCCATGGCTGTTCGCCGCGACCGCTGCGTATCGCTGCGGCCGCTGCGTTCCTTCTACGCCAGGTTTCCAGTATGTAAAATAATTTAGGATGAGTATTATTTCACCTGGTAGGGCAATGAAAGATCCTTTGATAAAACACTGTATACCTTATAAACACCCAGCATCGGCATCTTACCATCCGCAGCATGTTCACCGCCGCTACCGGTAGAGATCTGCATATACGCACCAACTGCATCATACTTGAAAGATGTCTTAAAGCGAACACGATAATCAGGAACTACCACCCTGATCGCCTTCCCTTCCTGCACCACCTGGAATCCCGGGGAATCCATATACATCGGCATGCCGGGATTGGTTTTCGGAAGCACAACCGTTTTATCTTTCGGATCAAACTCTTTTACAGAAAGACCTCCGGGCACACGCTTATCCTGCACAAGCACTACCCAATGCGGATGCCAGATGATCTTATCATTGCCATAGTCCCCATCTCCGTCTTCATCCCATAAGGGCGTGTCATCGAAATCAGGATGCGCTGTCAACGCGAGAGCAACAATGCCTTCAGTTTTACTGAAACCAATATCTTCCGAAGATAAACTGGTGGGGAATACATAACCATCAACAGGTGCGCCATTCATCTGACCCGCTGGTTTGGAAACGCTTCTTCCTGCTACTCCCTGGACAATGATCTCAAACTCCAGTTGCCCCCATTTTTTGTTGTGGGTCACACTGGCAGATACAATCTTATAATCTGCTTCATTGATGTTTGATTTCACTTTAGCTTTCTGACAGGAATCACAATACTCTCCTGCGAACGCTGGCAACGCCATTGCAGTGAACAGACCTGCCAGCATGAATACTCTTTTCATACGAATTTGTTTTTGGTGTTTATGTTGAAATGCAAATAAAATTCCTGCGTCATGAAAAATTTCATGACAGACAATAGCTCCTGGTATTGAACAGCTATTGATGATCGGCAATAAAATGATGAATGAACTGCGCGACCATCTGCGGGTGTTGATGATGCGGTCCATGTCCGGCCCTCGGGATGACAATGACGCAGGTCGTCGGCAACTGGCGGTTCAGCTCAAACCAGTTCTCCGGCGGAAAGCACACTTCATGATCACCAGAGATCACCAGTATAGGAACAGAAGTCGTTTTCAGCTTCTCTCTTGCATTGTAGGGGTCAGCGGTGTAATCATCATTACCCTTTCCATAGTACTGCCACAATGCTGGCTTGACGATCGGATCACGATCTATCGTTCTTGCTTTGATACGGTCATGACTTTCTTTTGCCGCAATACGACTTGCCTCAGAGATAGGTTCAAAGAAAAGGATCTCTTCATGTTCAAGCGTGTAATCAAGAATATAAGCCGTTTGCATAAAGATCTCCTCCATGGGAAAGTTATTATTGCCCGGCGGCTTTGTGCCCAAAAGGATCAATTGCTTTACACGATTTGAAAACTCAGTTGCAACGATCTGTGCAACCCATCCCCCGAATGACCAGCCTCCAAGTAAAAACTGATCGATAGAAAGTGAATCGGCAAGATCGATCACATCGCCAGCAAACATGGTCATATCCTCACCAGGATTACCCGTTGATGATGCCATACCGGAATAATTGAAAATGATCACCCGGTAATGCCTGGCCAATTGATCAAGAAACGCTGGATCCCAGTCATCAAGATTTCCGCGAAAACGCTGACAAAGGATGATCGGTTCACCTTTACCAATTGCCCGGTAGGCAATATTTCTTCCTTTGATTTGTGCAAATTGAGTGCTTGAATTGGTGGCATTGATCTCCTGCACCAACTCTTCTGTTGAGGTTGACAGTAGTGACATAACTGGTTTGATTTGATGATGAATCGGGCTTACGGGCAACGGAGGAAATCCATGGCATTCAGTGTGCAGCTGTTTGCCATGAGAAGAATACCCGGCAAAATTCTACCAGATCAAATGAACAGTCAATGCGCAATTAATGCAACCTGTTGTATAATTCAGGCTGAAATGAACGAACAATTATTTTTATGCAGCAGGTGTACAAAGCTTATCAAGTATCCTGCCCATTAACTGATTCGGTTCATCGAAGGATTGAAAAGCCGATATCTCATCCGCTTCCTGTATGTATTGATCTTTGATCAATTCTGCGGCTCCATGCTTCACCATTTCTGATACAGAATTGACGTCTGCTTCCAGGTGAAACTGCAACCCGATCATTTTGTCGCCAAACGTGAACAACTGATGATTACATGCTGAGGAAGAGGCTTGCATCACGCCGCCATAAGGGTTATCAAATTTATCACCGTGCCAGTGAAAAACAGTCAGCTTACCTGGCACTGGCGCTCCAAGCCATTCTGAGAACGCTGCATCAAAATCAACAGGAAACCAACCGATCTCCTTTACTTTATTTGTATAAACCGTTGCACCAAGCACACATGCCAGCAATTGAGCACCCAGGCAAATCCCGATGATCGGCTTCTCCTCTTTGATTGAATCAAAGATGAAATTCTTTTCATCACTTAACCATTTATAAAGATGATCGTCATAAACTCCCATTGGGCCTCCCAGGATTACAAGCACATCAAAATCGGCCATTGAAGGAAAGACATTCTTTGCCCAGGTGCGGGTAACGGTAATAGTATGCTGATGCTCCCTCAGCCAGGTTTCGATAAAACCTAATCCCTCGAAGGGCACGTGTTGTATATAATGAACTCTCATGCAGATTGTTGTTCGTTCCAGTAATAACTATCCGGATAAATCCGTTTTCCAAATATAGCCGTTCCAACCCGGACGATGGTAGCGCCTTCTTCGATAGCCGTTTCCAGGTCACCGCTCATACCCATGCTGAGCGCGGCATGATCATTCAGCAATCCGAGATCGACTGCGTTATTCCTGATCTGTTGCAGCAGGCGAAAAGAAGGGCGGACGTTCTCAGGGTCGGAATCAAAAAGGCCGATGGTCATCAACCCTTTTATATTAAGGGTATCATACCTCTTCGCCATCCGTAACAGGTCAATGGCCTGATCAGGAGATACACCGAATTTACTTTCTTCGAAAGAGGTATTGACCTGGATAAATATATCTATCTGCCGCCCTTCCAATTGTAAACGGCTATCCAGCTTTTCGATAAGGTCAGGTCTGTCTACTGACTGAATACAGTTTACATATTTCAGCACGTCTTTGATCTTGTTACTTTGAAGATGACCGATGAAATGACGTTCAACCTCAAGTGGAGACAGCAAGGAGTCCTTCTGTTTTAGCTCCTGCACCTTATTCTCCCCTATCAGTGTTTCACCTGAAGCAACTGCTTCCGCGATCAATTCTGCAGACACAGTTTTTGTCGCAAGGAGAAGCCGGATCTCGGTTACATCCCGCCCGGCATTAAATGCTGCCATCGCGATCCGGTTTTTGACCGCCGCCAGATTAGCCCGGACAAAATGACCATTTGATGTAAGGGGGGAAATATTTTCAACTTGCATATTCATAAACACCTGCAAGATAGAATTTACCTGGATCAGTGACATCATCCAGAAATACAAAAACAAACTAGTCCAGTCAGGAAGCCCTTTTTCTATTATTCCTGCTACCTATAAAGCACTCTTCCCGTCATCCCATCTTACCGGCAGAAATATACCGGAAAGATGAAAAGACGGGAAGAAAAAAGATAGAGTAGAAGGGATTGAGATTCCTGTTATCTGATCAAAATGTCCTGATTCAATTCCTGATTTCCCTGCTTAAACGAAACACCCAACATTTTCGCCACCACAGGTGCGATATCAATAAGCTTCATGTGATCAATAACTTTATTATTCCTGAATCCTGCGCCAAATCCAATAAAGCCGGTTTGTATTTCCCGGAAATCAGGGAAGTATCCATGCGCACCGCCTTTTCCTGGCGAAACAAGCGCGCCTTCTGTTTTGGTGTTGATAGACACGCCCTGGATTGCGGCCAATGCCAGTGCGGCATTGGGGTCTGCACCGGATTTGCGCAATGCCTGCTGGTCTACAATACGAAATAATCTTTTGATCGAATCCGGCTGCGTTTTCAGCAGGTTGACGATCTTATCAAGCGTCTGTTTATCTGAAGGATCTTTTAATTGAAGAAAAACGGAACCACCACCGGAATTGAACTGCGCTTTCCAACTCCTATCGGGACCATCTTTGGCATCCAGCAAACCTGCCTGCACCAGCAGGATATTCGGTGAGAATGATCTGCTGACATTCACAAATCCATGATCACCGGTAATGATGATCGCCGTGCTGTCGGCCATACCGGAAAGTGTAACGGTCTCCCAGATGCTACCGATCACACGGTCAGCATTGGCGATCGCGGCTTTGACCAACTGACCACTCCTTCCCTGGGTATGTTCGGCATGATCAACACCCGGCAGATGAATGGTCAGCAAAGAGGGCTTGTACGTTCTGAAAAGATAAGCACCGATCCTTCCAATGTTCTCATCGATCTTTGAGTGATTGATATTGAGATCGACGGCTTCCATCTGCCCGGTAGCTTTCAGCTGTACTTCTTCGAAAAGACCTTTCGGCGTTGCATGCAAGCTGGTTGGCCCTCTTCTATCGAGCGGATTTTTGATAGTGAATGCTTCAGGAATATTATAATCCACGTCAGCCCCAACAGATACCGGCCAGGATACTGATGCTGTTTTCAATCCTGCTTCCTTAAAAGCAGTCCACAATGTTTTCGTTTTGATCAATTCCGTTTCACTGTTCCAGATCCCGGTTGCACCCAATGGCTGAAACGGGGTGTTGTAGTAGATGCCATGTTCTGCGGGATAAGCTCCCGTGAGAATACTTGTGTGTGAGGGATAGGTAACAGAGGGAAAGACTCCTTCAACGCCTTTGGCCGATACACCCAGCTTCGCCAGGTATTGCATGTTTGGGGCAGGCCAGGTTGAATCAAGATAGAAATCAGGACGGAACCCGTCGACACTGATCAATATTACGTGCTTTGTTTTCTGCGCAGAAAGCTGTAATGAACCTGTCAATAATCCTATCGCTATAAAAAGATATTTCATGAATTACTATTGAAAATTTACATCTACTCCAATGTACTTATCTCCCACTTGATATTCTCTCTCGCGGATGATTCGTAGAGTTTATTAAAGAAATCTGTTTTAAAAATTCGCGGCATGTTCAGAAAATATTGCATTACACGTTTTCTTCCCGCATCAAAGTTGGGTGAATTGGAAAATTCCTTCCGGACATTGCCAACATATCTTTTGTAATACTCCCTGTCGAGACCGACGATAGACATATCAGCATCGTTAAAAAGATTGGTGTCATTATCTTCCGACAAGGCATGTGCCTTTGTAGCGAGAACAAGCGCTTCTACTTTTTTTACAAACGCCGTGGGAAAGCCCGCAGCGGTCAATCGATCTACTGCCAGCTCAGCGCTTCGCTCTTCATCACGCCGGTCTTCTGAACCGTAAATGATATCATGATAAACAGCTGCGGTCACCAATGCATTCCAGTCGCTGACCTGATCTTTACATTTAGTAAGCTGATCGTAAAAATTGGAGATATGTTCCAGGTTATGATAAAATCTTGTCGGTCCCGTATATAAACGTTGCGCTTCAGCCCATAATGAATCTGCAACCTTTTTATCTTTTATCTCCGATACAACAATTCTTTTGAATTCCTTGCCCGCAGCAACAGCAAGACTGTCCAATGGTTTCCCATTCGCCAGTGCAATAGAGGAAACGCCCAGCAGCAGAAAAATATAAACGAAACGTACAAAACGAATTTCCATGTTAAATCACTTTATTTTTATTAACACCATTGACCACTGCTGCCGGAGGTCTTATATATCCGGAATACAATGGTCAATGGTCTGTTGTTCTGGTTGAAGTTATTTGAGCATTGGCAATACGCCTGCTGCTTTCTTATTCTGTACAAGAACTTTATTCAGATCGAAATTCATTGTCACGATGCCAGCAGTTCGGTCGTAAGTGAAATTATCCATACCGAGATTTCCCGGGATATAGGAAGGAATAACCGCTTGCGTTTGCTCTGCTTTCACGTTCGGGTTATTCTGCATTTCAACCTGGGAGATGGGGAAACGGATCCCAAGATCTGTCATGCGACGCCCTTCCGACATAAAGATCTCCTGGCGCATCAGGCAGAGCTGATATAACAATGCATCTTCTGTAGTGGCAGCATCCAGGTCAGCAGCGGTTACGGATGTTCCGGAAACTCTTCGCACGGTGATATTTCCAGCCTGCCGGCCGAGAACAAAACCAGACCGGGCGGGAGAGCTCGCATCAAACTTTACCTGTACAGATGCCAGCAAGGGATAATCACTTCTGTTACCTTTCCGTTGGGCCTGGCTTCCGTTTACCGAAGCAGTAGGACGATTATTCACGACAGTGCTGATCAATTGCTTTAATGTTGTACGTGCATTGTCAAGTTGCCCGCTGCCGATCATTGCTTCAGCCGCGATCAGGTAAGCTTCTTCACCCTTAAGGATAGCGATCGATTTCTGGTCTGCATTCGCTGTTCCAACGTGATAATATTTCGGGTCAAGGAAATCAAGACGTGGCAGGGGTGCGTAAGTATTGGTTGAGCTGCTGAATGTATAAGTCTGCATTGTGTTAGACACGCCATTGATCCCATCAAACTTTGCTTCAACTAAAAGCATCGGCGCATTGGCAATGATCGTTTGAGCCGCCTGCAATGCGTTTGTACGATTTGCCATACCATAATAGGCGCGCGCCAATGCCAATGTGTAACCATTCTTTTTCTCGGCATCAGTTTGCAGTGCGATCGCCGCGTTGAAATAAGCTATCGCTTTCTGAAAACATTCATTGGCGGATGCCACCTGTCCGGCAGCCGTTAATGGCAATGCATTATAAAGCTCTCCGCTCAGCAGGCATGCGTAACCACCGAGAAAATTGATCTCCGCATTTATGTCTTTTGTTGTGGTTACATCAGCCGGTACGATCCTGGTCAAACCATAATCCGCCATTTGCGTAAGACGGCCGATCGCACGCTGCATATTATCAACATCCAGGTCAGAATAAAGGATCGTTGGAAAATCAAATACCTTATTTGACAGGGAACTGTTATTGTAATAATTATCAGAAGTAATTTCCGTAAAAGAAACAACTTCATTTAAGGTTAACGATAACTGACGATACATACCGTTCAGCCAGATAGAAGATGATTGTGTTGTACCAACAAACGATTCGTCCGTGATATTCGGATTGTCCACATCTTTCAACTGGCAGGAGGCTAATACAGCCAGGCCTGCAGCGCAAAGAATCTTTGAAATATTTTTCATACCTGTTATTTGGAGTTGTTAGAAGTTAATTTTAAGTGTACCTATAAATTGACGTGGCATGGAGAAAGCCGCATAATTCAGACCTCCGGTTGTAGCAGAACCCTGCCCCTGTGCACCACCCGCCATCACTGCTTCCGGATCAGAGGAAGAAGCGGTAAAGTTCAGCGGATTTACCGCAGTGATACCAACAGACATTTGTTTGATATGTTTTCCGATGATCTTCTTGTCGAAATTATATACCAGGCCAACCGTTCTGATCTTGATGAAATCACTTTTCTCCACAAAAAGCTGTGAATAGTTCAGCCAGTTTGTGGCGCCATTCTTCGCGATCTCTGCTGCCGGCACTCCATCTGTGGAAGCACCGTAGTTGATCCGGAATTGTTTATCCCAGTTATGCAAGTAACCTCCTTGCTGGTAATCTGCATTGGCAAACATGGACAGATTCTTATACCGGACATTCAGACCGGCGCTACCTGTAAGTGTAGGAATGGTTGAACCGAGAAACTGCTGCGGAGTATAACTTTCCAATACGCCATCTTTAAATACACCATAGTTGCCGCTGATATAACCTACAGGGAATCCTTCTTTTACTACAGTTTGTACCGTACGGGAAGTCATGCCGTTCAGGTTGAATGAAGGAGCGCCTCCTGTACTTACGACGAGGTTATCCACTGTATTTGCAGAAGCACGTACACGAACATCCCAGTCTTTGTTCTCCAGCACAGATACTACTGCAGAAAATTCCCATCCTTTATTGGTGATCAAACCGATATTCTTTAGTGTGTTCGTCTGACCAGTCGATGCCGCAGGAGGAACAACAAATAAGGCGTCGCGTGTTTCATTGTCGAAATAATTTACGGTAAGCGATACACGACTGTTCCAGAGGCCAAGATCAAGACCGATCTCTTTTGAGTAAGATTTTTCCGGTTTCAACTCTTCATTACCTGGCTGACCAAACGTTGCAGATTGTCCGCCATTGAAACCAGTAAAGGCAATCGTTCTTTCATTGGCAAACGGGGTCGGGAAGATCCCTGCCACACCATAGTTAGCACGAACCTTCACCGTTTTGATGAAGTTCTGCTGCCATTTCTGGAAGAACGGTTCTGCACTAAGAATGTAAGACACCCCAAATTTCGGGTAGTATTGTGTTCCGATCAGTTTACCAAAGGCCGAGTTATTATCACCTCTTACACCCAGATCAAGATAATAGCGGTTCTTATAACCCACGTTCTCCTGCAGGAACAAACCCGAGTTCACTACTTCTGCGAGATACTCATTGCTTGTACGGGTAGCCGCCTGGTTCACGGTGAGGGCTCCATCGCGGATATCCTGTCCGATATAAGCGATCTGATGGTCCTGGTTGCGGAACAGCTGTGCCCCACCGGTGGTGAGGAAAGAGAAGTCACCCACGGTCGCATCATACTGACCGGTAAGTTCAAGCGTCAGGCCGAGATAGTTACGGTCGTACTTGCTTAAAGAACCGGTAGTATTGGAGCGGATGTGACGGTTGAAAGCATTCGATACAACAGATACTTCCGTTTGCGTACGATAGTCCACACCAAACGTTCCTTTGAATACGAGGTTCTTCAATGGCTGCAGCTTCAGTACCTGTGACGTCTGAAAACGATTGACCTTTGAAGTGTTGTTCATCAGCATTTCCGCAGAATCAACGAATGCTTTTACTTTCGCGAAATCGGCGTCAGATAATGAATCGAGCTTAGGATTAAAACCGGGCCCAGTGATCTTTGATGCACCGTCTTCGGCAAACCACAGACCGGAATAACCGCCGGAGTTGCCATTTCTTGTTCTGCGAAGATTTTGGTTATTATAGGTAAACGAAGATTCGTAAGTGAGTTGATCCAGCAGTTTTGCATGAAAGCCTGTCCGGAAATCGATCTTCTCCACCTGGTTTTGATTATGGATCAGTACTCCGTCAGACTTGCTGTAAGCAGCCGCCATGCTGAAACCGAAATCATTGTTTCCGCCATCGGCACCGATGCTGTATTTGCGATATCCTCCGTTCTCAAATAAAAGATCTTTTGTTCTGTTGAAATAAAGGAAATCATTGGTCGGCGTTTCAAGACCCAGATCAACGCCAGCGCGGAAGTTAGCTTTACCCGAACCTCTTTTCTTTGTGAAGATCTGCAATACGCCGTTTGCCGCATCTGATCCATATAATGTGGTAGCGGCACCACCATTGATAAATTCGATCTTTTCGATATTCTCAACGGGGATATCAGAAAGGGCGCTGGTAGATGCTCCCTGTGAAATGCCGCCGGAAAGCGTCATGCCCAATGCCGGCGCAGTGTTCAGGTTATCCACCCGAACCCCATCAACGTATACGATCGGAGTTGAATTGGAAAAAGCAGAGTTAAACCCTCTTGTTTGTACGATAGAAGTTGCTCCTGCCTGCCCTGCAGACATTTTGAATTGTGCATTCGGGATCTGTGATTGCAATAGCTGATCGATCCTGTTTGCCGGAAGATCTCTTAATTGAGCTTCAGAAATAGACGTTACATTGGTAGAAAGGCGTCTTTTGCTTACACTCATCCCCTGCCCGGTAACTACTACCTCATCCAGTTTCACCAGGTCTTCTTCCAATATAATATCCAGTGAGGCTGACTGTTGTGATGGCTCTATCTTTCTTTCCTGTGGCTGATATCCGACGGCTGTGAATACAATGGTCAGTGTTTTCGATGCAGCAGAAGTTGGTACATTAAAAGAAAATCGGCCGTTGATATCTGTAACGGTTCCGGCTTGTGTTCCGCTGATTTGTACCGAAACCCCGGAAAGACCTTTTTGCCGGACCTGGTCAGTAACAGTTCCCTGTAGTTTTTGCTGGGCGAATGCCTGACTGGCGACGAGCAGCAGGAGAAAGATTGTTACGGTATTTGCTATCCTCATAACCTCGTTAGTTTAAGTTGTTATTAAGGCGCAAATGTCAAAGGCTATTGTTAAGTAATCATAAACGGTCGATTAAGGAATGATGAACGCAATATTAAAAGTATGATTATCCAATCCATTACTTTGAGGAGGAGCAAAACAAACCACATTGTTATATAACAACTGCCAGAATCAGCCAGTAATATTCCCATTCGTATGCGATGCCTTTTTCCACCTGCTATACACCAGGTTCTCCGCTATCGTCGGCGGCGGAAAAAACAAACTCGCAAGATATCCAATCACCAGTACGATCAAATGACTGTAAACTCCCAGCATCAGCTTATGATGCGTGAAATTAAACCTCCCAAGATCCAGGATCAGTTTTTTATCATTTACCCCGACCGGCGTAGACGTCAGAAATGCATATGCAGTAAAAAGAATGCAGACAACAATGCCGATATTCACTCCCTGCCTGTTGGCGCGTTTACTCAAAAAACCCAACATAAAAATACCAACGATACCACCGGAGAAGATCGCATAGATCGTGAAGATCACGCCTAACACGCCTTCATTTCCCACACTCAGGTAGATTGCACCGATACAGGCCGAAAGAATTCCGGCGAATACGACCATCGCCTTACCGGCAAAAAGATATTCCTTGTCTGCCCGGTTCTTCCTGATCTTCTTATAATAATCCTCCACCCCAACCGCGGCAAGCGAATTAATGTCCGCACTCAGACTGCAGATCGCCGCAGAGATCAATGCCGCCAGTATGAATCCGATGATACCAACCGGTAACTGCGTTACCATAAAATGTGGGAACACTTCCTCAGGGCGCATTCCGTCCGGCAGCCCTTTTTGCTTATACAACACAAACAATGCAGTTCCAATGAACATAAACATCGCCCAGACAGGAACCGCCAGAAATATTCCCATTAAGGATGCTTTGATCGCAGATCTATCCGTTTTCGCAGTCAAATATCGTTGCACTACGGTTTGATCTGTTGCATATTTCTGCACAGCATAAAAAGCCCCGTTGATCACCATTACAAATAATGTCAATTGCGTAAGTTCGAAGCTATACGGGCCGAAGCCTGCCCGATCATTTGCCGAGGCAATTTTGATCGTTTCTGTCCAGCCTCCATCAATTGTAGACAACAAGATCACCACGCATATAATTCCGCTGGCAAACAGCATGAATCCCTGGAAGACATCGAGCCAGATCACGGCCTGTATGCCACCCTTCAGATTCACTATTATCAAGATCAGGCTAACGACCGCTAATACTACAAACGGATTCAACGATGTGATGCTGCCTATCGCAGCAGACAATAGAAACAAGACTGTTCCCATGCCCGCAAACTGGCGCAGTACAAATGAAGACGAACTGTAGTACCGGGCAAAAAGACCGAAGCGCTTCTCAAAATATTCGTATGTGCTAAGACCGATGACCCGGCGATAAAGCGGTACAATAAACCAGACAACAAACACCAGCACAACAGGCACCATTAGTCCCTGCACCAGCAGTATCCAGTTGCTCGTAAATCCCTGCGCAGGATATCCGAGAAATGTTACGCTGCTGATCAATGTCGCGAGCAAAGACAGTCCAAGTGCCCAGGAAGGAAAATGACCTTTTGAAAGAAAAAAACTCTCTGTACTTTTCTGCCGTTTTGCAAATCGAAAGCCCAAAAACAGCGTAATCCCCAACACCAATGAAATGATCGTGTAATCAATAAAATGTAGTTGCTTCATGATTGCTGGTTATATGGCTTCGTTAAATAAAGATCTTTGATGCTCTGAGGGACCGCATAACTGCCCGGTTTTACGGTGATGTACAGATCACCTGCTTTCATTCTTACAACACCTCTCTGCAATTCATTGGCTACATCAAATGATGAAAGTTGTAAACGCTTCAGGATCGCAGCCGCCGTGCTACCGCCTTCAATAAAAATCTCCCGGAAATGCAACTGCTGCTGTAAATGCTGAACTACACCTGCCATTGATTCGCGTATATATTGCGGGGTAAGATCGGCAGTATGGCCAACTGCGAGAAGAAGTCTGCCGCCCGAATAAACAATATCCTGTACCCTGGCAAATTGAGCATCTGTAAAAGAGAAAGGATCCCTCGCAAAATCCGTATGGTGCAGATAGATAACATTGCCGGATCCCTGATCTATATGCTCAACTAACCTCCGGCTCGTTTGAGCAGTCGTTCCACATACATACAAATGCGGAAAAAAGATTGCCGGATCATCATTGAAACGTTCTGCAAAGCTGGCTGCCAGCAATCGCTCAAAAAAATCACCGGCGCCGGCTAGAAGCCATGCTGAATCAACGAGGCCTACCCAATGATCCACATCTTCAATCGTAGATGCTTCAGCGATTGAAATAGTTTGCTTCCAGTAATCCTGACCTCTCGATAAAATACCTACACCTTTACCGTCCTTACTGATCATTTCTTTGACCAATGCCGACTTCACCGGAAACTCCGGGTCATCTGCAAAAGCTGTATCCGTGATCAATTGTTCGTTAATGTAATATTTTCCGGAAATGATCTTCCGGCCCAAAGAAGGATTAGCCGGAAGGATGATTGCCCGTTGCTTCCCCGTAAGCTGCATCTGTACACTGATCTCATCAAGCACATAGCCTCTTAATACAGAATCTATCTTTTTATAAATAAATGAGGGATTCAGCTCCTGTAAGGCAACAATGATGTCACGGGTGATTTCCAGCGCGTCAGCCCTGCTCATCGATCGGCTGTCACTTGACACAATGCAAACATCACACGCTTCGTAGGAAGCAATACCAGTATAAAGCTTTACCTGCAGGCCATAGCGCAGGCTGATACCTGCGAGCTCGGCCGCTCCTGTAAAATCATCGGCAATAACGGCAATCATTTTATTAACTTGAATAGCGGTTGGCTGTTATCAGCAAGATCTTAGTTCCGACTGCGGCTAAGCTGTACAGCGCTTTCTATCGCAAGCACCATGGCATCTTCGCTCGCAATACCTTTACCTGCAATTTCGAAGGCGGTTCCATGATCCACTGATGTGCGGATGATAGGAAGACCAAGGGTAATGTTCACCCCTTTCACACTATCCATTTGCTGTTTTTCTGCGTTCCATTTAAACCCGGCGAGTTTGAATGGAATGTGTCCCTGGTCGTGATACATGGCCACTACTCCACCATAAGCACCCATTGCGGCTTTAGCAAACATCGTATCTGGCGGAATGGGGCCTTCAACATCATATCCCATTCGCTTCGCCTCTTCAACAGCCGGAAGTATTTCCTCATCGTCCTCCGTACCAAATAAACCACTATCTCCTGCATGCGGGTTCAGGCCAGCAACACCGATCTTCAGGTTTGCTTTTCCGAGGCGTTTCAAACCATCCGTCAGCAATTCAATCACCTGGATGATCCTATCCTTTTTTACCAGGTCACAAGCCTGGCGCAGTGATACGTGTGTGCTTACGTGGATCACATTGATATTGTCTTCCACCAATAGCATCGCATACTTCTTTGTATTGGTAAAATGTGCGTAGATCTCAGTGTGTCCAGCAAAATGATGACCGGCTTCATTGATCGATTTCTTATTGATCGGCCCCGTTACTGTTGCATCCACTTCTTTTGCCATTGCCAGCTCGATCGCTTTTGCAACAGCCTGGTAAGATGCTTCTCCCGCCATGGCGTCGATCTTACCAAAGGAGAGTTTGCTGATATCTGTGATACCCAGATCAAATACATTTATGATACCCGGACTAAAATCAGCCTCCGCCACTTTGCTGATCGCATTTACTTTGAGTGGAAATTTCAGTAACTCTATGATCTGCTGAAAAACGACTGCATCACCGGTTATAATTGGTCTACAAATATTCAGTACTTCATTTTTCAGGATCGCTTTTGCGGCAATTTCGGGGCCAATACTCGCCGGGTCTCCCATAGTAATTGCAACGATCGGTTTTTTATTCATTTGATTCAACTTATCTGGTTCTTTGTTATGCTACTGCAAAGGCTATCAATACACGAAAAACCTTCTTCCGGTCTCGCGTAGGATTCCCGCAGATTACGCTGATCAAGGCGCAGATGCGCAGATCAGTTTTTTATGGACAAAAGATATCTGCGTATCTGCGTATCATTTGCGTAATCTGCGGGAACCTACGCTGATCTGTTTTTTTATGTTGCTGAGACTGATTGAAAGGCTTTCAGCTCTCCGATAATCCTGTTGGCTTCCTGCTGATCTAGACTTGTGAGCGGAGGCATTACGACAGGCTCACCGATTCCTTTTTCCTGCAATAAAACTTTCAACGCCCACAGGCTTTCGCCCAGCGTTTTATCTTTCTGATATAAAGCGCCATATTCATCGCTAAGCTGTTGCATTTGGCGCGCTACGGATTCCTCTCCGTTTCTAGCAGCTTTCAGCATACGGCTGTAAATCTCGGGCGCAAAGTTTCCTGTGCTTGGAATAAGACCATCTCCACCATTCAGTAATGCTTTGTCTGAACGAGCCGCCCAGCCAAGCAGGTAACTGAAATCGGATCTGTTCTTCCAAAGAGATAGTGAATGCTCCAGTCGTTCGTCACTGCGTTCCGAATCTTTCACGGCAACAATATTCGGATGATAACTCAATTCGTCTATGATCTCCACTGGTATACTCATGTGCGTGGTTGCCGGAATATTATATACAATCAGGGGTGCTTTGATGGCATCAGCCAGTTGCAGAAAATAATCTTTCATCTGGGAAGCCGATAATTGATAATAAGATGGCAATGTTGCTGCCACCGCATCCGCACCATGATCAAAACTGAACATTGCCAGTTCGACACTTTCTGAAAAAACGGTTGCAGAAATTCCTGTGTACAGTTTCGAATCCTTCTTTTTTATCTCAGCTGCCTTCCTGATGTAATTTTTCTTTATTGCAAGTGGCAACGATGCTGATTCCCCGGTAGTTCCCAGAATAAATGGATCGATGCTATTCGCATACATCAGTTCAAACAGTTTTTCGACAGCCGCTTCATCCAGCGTATAGTCAGCTGTAAGCGGAGTAACCATTGGAACTATAATGCCGCTGTATTCTTTAGCTGGTTTCATTGAAATGCAGATTTATAAATAGCAATAGCATCCTTCTCTTCGATAAGCCGCGGATTATTTTTTAACAACCGTTGTATCTTCATCGCATCAGCAGCCATTACTGCAATAGCGTCTTCAGGAATATTCACTTCTTTCAATGTGGCGGGTAACCCACATGCCCTGATCAGTTCCCTGATCCGCGTCACGCCAGCCAAAGCCGTTGCTTCATCTTCCTGCTGCCGTTCACACCCGATCGCGACCGCAACATCTGCATATCTTTTCGCTGCTGCGGGAATATTATATTCCATTACGTAAGGCAGCAGCAATGCATTGGAAAGCCCGTGCGGCAAATGAAACATACTTCCCAACGGATAAGATAAGGCATGTACACCGGCCGTATTTACGGGGCCAAGACAAAAACCACCGAGCAAGCTTCCCATCGCCACGTGCTTGCGTGCTTCGGTATCTTTTCCATTATTCACTGCCGTCTCAATATTTGCAGCGATCAGCCGCATTCCTTCGAAAGCATACACGTCGATCAGGGGCTGGGCGAATTTGTTTGTATAGGCTTCCAGGCAATGCGTCAGTGCATCAATTCCTGTTGCTGCCGTAATGGAAGCTGGCACACTCACCGTAAGCAGTGGGTCAACGTAAACAGAATCGGGAACCAGGTAAGGACTGATAATGCCTTTTTTCTGATTATCCTGGTCCACGAGGATCGCGTTTGGAGACACTTCGCTACCTGTTCCAGCAGTTGCCGGCGCACAGATCAATCTGCGTGAACGTCCCCTAAGCAAACCGATGCCCACGTAGTCATCCAATTGCTGATCATTTCCCAGCTGCGCCGCCACCAGCTTTGCTACATCCAGTACACTTCCTCCTCCCAGTCCGATCACCGTATCCGGATCAAGCTGCTCCGCTGTTCTCATCAATGATCCAAAATCTGCAAATGATGGTTCCTGCTTAATAGAATAATCAGCTTGTATTTGAGCAGATGATCCTACACGCGATTTCAGTTCTTCCACTACATGCGTCAATGGCTCTATCGTTACAATAAATATTCTCCGGGCATTGACGGCCAACAGTTCATCTGCCAGCTGGGAAATACATCCATTTCCAAAAACCAGTTTACCCGGGAAGATTATCTTTAAAATACTTTCCTGCATTATTTCTTAAAAATTATCGATCCACTCATTCTAACTTTTCTGTTGCTTATCCTTTGCTGCCTTCTCGGCTTTTATCTTATCTGTATACGTTTTGTAAAGTTGCCGCCAGTTACGCCCATTGTTATTCAAGTACTGTTCACACTTCGTTTTATAAATTTCAAAAACAGCAGAGATCTCTTTCATGTTCTTATAATCAATCGCCTGTTCACGTGCCTGTTTCAGGTTTTTCAGGATCTCCGATCTCTCCTTCTCTGTCAGATCAGGCACTATTGCTTCATATCCTTTTAAGGTGAAAGCAACTTTTCCGATGGTGTATTTATCCAGCAATGATTCTGTTTGCTCAGGATCAAGAGTTGATCTTAACACAGCCATCAGGTCATCATGAACCGACTTTGGTTTACTTGAACAAACAATCATTTGCCTGTCGAGATCCGAAAGCGTATTTCCTGTTGCAGGATTAATTCCCGCAGGCACCATTGTGTGCGGATGCGAATTATGCCAGTCACGTACAGCGATCAAATGGGTAGTAACTGCCTGCTTCACCACTGCGGTCTTGCCTTCATCTGACAAACCCAATTCACTTACCCACTCTGATGCTTTTCTTTTCAGTTCAGCATTGCCGGTTGTGTCTTGTGCTTGCACAAGTGAAAACGTCAGGCAAAAAGCAATAGCCAGGCAAAATATTTTTGTGATGTGCATATGATATTTTTTTAGCTAATGGGTTATTTGACCGCGATAGTAATTTGAGATGCCGGCACCAGGCTATTCAGGAATTCTTCGATATTAGTGTAGCCGCTTTTGCTTTTTGCATATTTGCCGGAATCAGTTGGGTCATTGGGATTCAAACCATTCTTCTTCTCCCAATCATCCGGAATACCATCTTTATCGCTGTCTTGATAAGCTGTGCCTTTGTATTCCGGATAACCACCCACCTGGTCTGGGTGAATGATCACTCCCTGCTTATACGAATCAGCCGGCAGTCTTCTTTTTACAAATTTTGAGCTGGGTAATTCTTCCGCTTTGGGATTGTACTGGATCACACCCGTTTTAACCTGCTCAACAATTCTTTTATCCACCGCATCACGTTTCGGCAATGTAGCGCCGGCATTTTCCAGGACATAAGCATAAGCGCTTTTGGCGTCAGTGATCGGGAAAGGCGTTACGATCATTGATTCATTTGCTTTGATCTTTTCAAGCAAGCCCGGTGCTACTTTTTCATCATCGCCTGGCTGAACGCCACCTGCCCAGTTGTCAGCAGATACACGTTCGTTGCCCTCAATAAAGTTTCCGCTTACATATGCCTTTCCATAGTTGTTGCGGTTGGCAGAATCGCGACCGGTCTCTGGCTTAAGAATTCTGTAAGCGATCGGTTTATCCTTTGGAGTGATCGGTCCCGGTTTGTAATAGTTGTTGATGAATGTATATAGCGAACGATGATCGCCACCATCCGCAGTACGGTTCCACCAGTTGAACACCACATTGTTGGCAAAACCAAAATCGCCATACATACCTACAGACGGACTGCGGCTGATATTGCTCGACCACAAATTGCGCAGGAAAGTGCTGTTCAATCCACCGATCGTACTTCCGAATGCATGATTATACCTGTCGAGCGCTTCTGAAAAGATCGAGTTTTGAATAGTAACATTTACTGTTGGCAGTTTTTCATCTTTACCGTTGCCCTTATATACGTGGCGATAGATACTCAGATTTTCGTCAAGACCCCATGAAGCGCTTACGTGATCGATGATCACATTACCAACGGGGTTTCCGCCCAATGCATCATCGCGGCGTGTCACATCCGTTGATCCGCGTCGGAAACGCATATAACGGATCACGATATCGTGTGTGTCCATCCAAACAGATTCACCAGCGATACACACACCGTCACCGGGAGCTGATTGTCCGGCAATCGTGATATACGGTGCGCGAATGATCACGGGAGATTTCAATTGTATAATTCCTGATACGTTGAACACAACGGTGCGGGCGCCACCCTGTTCGCATGCCCAGCGAAAACTACCGGCACCATCATCATTCAGATTAGTTACCACCAGCACTTTTCCGCCACGGCCGCCAAAGCTGAACTTACCACCGCCTTCCGCACCAGGGAACGCAGGAATGGCTGCCTGCGGCAGATCTGATGGTTTCTGCGCCCACGGAATAAATGGCTTCCCCTTCTTTTCTTCCGCTTCCATATCTATACGAGCCAACTTCCAGCTCTCCTCTGATCGTTTCTTCCAAAGCCCTTCCGCCTTACTCGCTGAATCTTCCACTTCCTTTGGAACTACGGGATATTGCGCTTTGCTGTAAAATTGAATGGCCAGCAGAAGAGCGGTTGATAAGAATACTCGCTTCATGATACTATTTTATTAGATAATGGTGATGATGTGATTATTAACACATTGGCTGCTAGATGCGTACCCGGACCAGCAATGGCATGGTCGTTCTTATAAATACTTACAGGAACAAGCCCGGCAAATGAAGTTTCCCTGGCGAATGCCAGAATGGGATTTGAAGCAAACAAAGGTTTGTGCTGGCTGGATCAACAGTTAATGTATTTGTCAGACCCGCCTGCGGGGCAAGCATAAACCGCATCATTGGGAGTAATTGGTTAAATCGTTAGAAAAGGACCGGGTAAAACGGAAGATCCGGTACATTCATGCTAAATTAAATGTCTGTTTTACAGCGAACAATGTTAAGTTTGGCTATAAAGATGGAAGATTTTACTATTAGATAAGCGATGGCTTGATCGGTTATCAGATGGAAAAAAGCCTTACAGAATATTAGGTAGCGCTTGATGACCGTCAAGATAAAATCATCACCATTTAGAGTGAATGAAAATAACGGATAATACCCTTTCAATTCATTACTAATCTCTTGCGAAAGAAAATTAGAAGGTTATTAATTTTTTCTGCCATTTTACTAGCAAATACAAAAACCCCGATATACCTTTGCCATGCTGCCATAGGTATCCAAACC
This sequence comes from Chitinophagaceae bacterium, assembly GCA_040509495.1. Lineage (GTDB taxonomy): Bacteria > Bacteroidota > Bacteroidia > Chitinophagales > Chitinophagaceae > Terrimonas_A. Next base: position 20,497 of record JBEVKW010000237.1, read on the forward strand.
TACCCGAGATTCCACCCTTACATTTCAATCTCCTCGAATTCCACATCCAATTCAGTGACTACCAACATCTATTGACCTCATTGTCATAGGTGACTGTTTTGTATGCAACCTTGTTAACTCTAATTATCAATATGAGGCGATTTGTTACCCTTCTCAGCTTTTTGCTGATTCTTATTGGTTTGCCGGTTTTAGTCCAAGCACAGACCGGAATTTTAAACCCTAATGATCCGCTGGTTACGTATGACGCATCTAAGCCGCCAACGATACCGGCCTATGGCACTTTGGCGAAATGGGTCCGGACCAAGCGTGTGAGCTGGGCTTCCGAAACATTTAAGGCTTATTACTACAAAGGCCTTCAGTTCCGTTTAAAGTTTCCCAAAAGCTACCAACATGGCGTAACCGACGGTAAAAAGTACCCGGTATACATTTTTTTCCATGGAGTTGGAGAAAGAGGAACCATTTATGATAACGAATACCAGCTTTACCACGGAGGAGATCCTCACCGTAAAGCAGTGGACGCCGGAACATTTGACGGATTTCTGCTGTACGCTCAAAGTTCCAACGACAATGGCGGATGGAGCCAATGGCAATACGATGCTATTGCCGAGGTGATCGAAAAATACCTCGTTCCGGAGGTGAAGGCAGACATCAACCGTGTTATCATCAATGGACTTTCCGGCGGAGGCTCTGCTACCTGGCAGATGACCCGCAGCTATCCAAAGCTGGCGGCTACGGCCGTGCCGATCAGTGCTCCTGTTAACGTACCCACAACAAACGCCTCGATTCCTTCATTAAAATATACCCCGATCTGGACATTCCAGGGTGGTAAAGACGATGGTCCAACTCCTTTCACAACAGAAAGTGTAGTGAATGCTTACAAAGCAGCTGGTGCAGACATGACCTATACGCTTTATCCCGATCTCGGTCATAATACATGGGGCCGTGCATGGGGCGAAGCAAGATATTTTCCTTTCCTGAACAAAGCATACAAGTCGAATCCGTGGCCGTTGAATGGCAGAACGGAATTCTGCCCGGGTGAAACCATCAACCAGGTAATTGGCCTTACCCCCGGTTTTACAAATTATGAGTGGAGAAAAGACGGCACCCTGATTCCCGGTGCCAATGGAAATGAGATCACAGCAACCGAATATGGATCATATACCGCACGAATTCTTCGTGATACGGTATGGTCTGACTGGTCTCCAATACCGGTGGTCATCAAGGAGAAGACACCAACCGTCCCTCCAGAAATTACCATTGCAACCGGTCAAAGCCGTGCAATCCCTTCCGTGGATGGCACGCCGTCTGTACAATTGCAGGTGCCGGAAGGATATGCCAGCTATGAGTGGCAAACCACAGGCAACCCCGCTGTTATCGGCACCACCAGAACTTATGTCGCAACAACTGCAGGCTCTTATACTGTAAAAGTATTGGAGCAATACGGATGCTCCAGTGATTTTTCAACTCCGATTAACGTAATAGATGCTAACGGGGCAAATAAGCCTGAACCTCCCACTGCTGTCAGCGCTACTGCGTTGTCTAAAACATCTGTTCGGCTTAATTGGGTAGATCATTCAGCACCCGCATATAACGAAACAAACTATGAGATCTTCCAGTCCAAATCTCCTGACGGACCTTTTGCGCTGGTGGCTCTCACTAATGCAAACGCGACTTTTCAAACTATTGAAGGTCTGGATGCCAATACAACTTATTACTACAAGATCAGGGCGATCAATACCTCTGCTGCCTCAACTGCAAACGATGCAGTAAGCGTGCAGACGATGAAAGATGTGCAGGCTCCGACAGTGCCGGGCTCACTTTATATCACCGGAACAACCAAGACTTCTATAGGCCTTGCCTGGACGGCATCTACAGATGATGTCGGCGTATCGCTGTATCAGATCTTTGTGAATGGCACTCTTTCATATACAACTACAAATACCAATTTTACCGTTTATAACCTGGTTTACAACCACAGTTACAACTTCGTTGTGAAGGCGAAAGACCAGGCTGGTAATATTTCCCAGCCAAGCAACCAGGTTACCGGTCAACCGGTCATGAACGGACTGGTGTATAAACAATATGTATATACAGGTTCATGGACAAAGCTGGCTGACTTCAATACTCTTGAGCCAGTAGCAACCGGTACAATGTACAATGTGGCCATCACACCAAGAACGCAGGAAGACCGTTTTGCATTCCTGCTGGAAGGCTTTATCAAAGTTCCTGTATCTGGTGTTTACACATTCAGAACTACATCGGATGAGGGAAGCCGTTTGTGGCTCGGCAATTTGAACGGAACCGCTACTCCTTATAACTATAACGAGGCCGGCATTGTAAACAATGATGGCAATCACAGTTCAAGAGCCATTACGTCTTTACCCGTAACACTTGAGGCTGGAGTTTACCCTATCGCCATCGGCTATTATGACGGAACCGGTACTCAATCACTTACTGTCAGCTGGTCAACGCCGCAAACTAATGGCAATTTTGTTAACCTGCCTGACAGCATCTTCTATGATATTGTCTCCACCAACGGTGCTGTACCCACTAAACCAACGAACCTGGTCACAACAGCTATTTCCCATAAGCAGATCGGGCTTACATGGGCAGATAACAGTAACAATGAAAGTTCATTCGAGATCTGGCGCACCGCAGATCCGGCCGTTGCCTCAATGATGGTAGGCAGAACTGCAGCCAACGTTACATCATTTACAGACACTGCGCTCAACGCAAATACGACTTACTATTACAAGGTTCGTGCAGCAGGGAACTATGGCGAATCAGAATTCAGTAACAACGGCTATGGTGTAAGCTACACATACTATGAGCAGACAAACCTGGCCAATGTTCCTAACTTTGATACACTGACTGTACGTAAATCCGGCTTTGTTCGCGGATTCACACTTGGTGAGCAAAACAGGGTTGATAATTATGCATTCAAATTCAGCGGTATTATCAATATACCCGTAGCCGGTAAGTATACGTTCTTCACTACTTCTGACGATGGGTCAAACCTTTATCTTGACAGCCTTGTTACATCACGTAAGATCGTGAATAATGATGGTGTTCATACGTCGAGGGAAAGAAGCGGAACAGTAACTCTGACCGCAGGGTCACACAATATCTTTGTTACCTACTTCAATAAGAGTGCGACAAATGCCTTTGAAGTAAGATGGCAGGGCCCAACCGGAAGCAACATTCCTAAACAGCTGATCCCACTTACCTCACTTGGAACAATTGCTCCGAATGCTAAAACGCTTGCTATGCCTGCCGCTCCGCTTGCACCGTCAGCACTCATCGCAAGCGGCACCAGTTTCTCCACTATTCACCTTGAATGGCAGGATAATTCGAACAATGAAGCAGGATTTGAGATATTAAGATCTATTGGTAACAACAGCGACTATAGCACCTATAAAGTACTCGCGTCCAACACGATCAGCTTTACTGATTCATTCCTTGCGCCAAATACCATTTACTATTATAAAGTACATGCAATAAATGACGGAGGTTCTTCTTCCTTTACAGGAGAAGACAGCGCAATTACCGTAAACAGGATTCCACAGGTTGACGCGATCCAAAGCCAGTCTATGCGTTACGGAACTACTTTAAATATCAGCACAACTGCCTCAGATGCTGATGGTGGCAACCTGACGCTTTCTGTAACCGGTCTTCCAGCCTTTGCATCTTTCACGCAAAACACAGGAAGCAATAGCGGCGTGATTAGCTTCAGCAATCCGGCGATCGCAGAACAGGGCACTTATGGTATTACAGTTTCTGCTACCGACGCATTTGGCGGTACAGGAAATACAACTTTCAATCTGACAGTAAGCGATAACTTCAGCCCGGTTCTGGCTGCGGTAAGCAACGCTTCACTCAGCGAAGCTCAAACAGGTACTATCAGCCTGAACGCAACAGATGAAAACTTACATGACTCACTGACGTGGTCATTCACGGGATTACCTGCGTTTGCCACACCAGTGATCAATGCAGGCTCAGTAACACTGAACCTGGCACCAGGCTATGCTGATAATGGCACATATACCGTAATCGCCAAAGTAGAAGATGGCAAAGGAGGTTTTGATACCAAAACGTTTACGATTACTGTAGCAGATGTGAATCCAAATTACAAGGTATTTGTGAACTTCACTTCAGCCGCTATCCTGGCCCCGGCACCATGGAACAACACAGCGAAAACTCCTGTCGCAGGTGACATTTTTGCAAACTTGAAAAATGACGCTGGCACAACCACCGGTATCAGTCTTCAACTCATGAACGTATGGCAGGGATTAAATACAACCGGCGCCAACACCGGGAACAATTCTGGTATTTATCCTGATGCAGTATTACGCACCTCCTACTATACAAACACAACGGTTCAGAATGTAAAAGTAACTGGCCTTAATACGACTAATAAATATAACCTTACATTCCTTGGCAGCCGGTATAATCCAGGAGCAAACGTTACAACGATCTATTCTGTGGGAAGCCAGAGCGTTTCGCTGGATCCAACGAATAACTATCTGAATACAGTTAGCATCAATAACGTGAGCGCTGCAGCAGATGGCACCATTACGTTCACCGTTGCGAAAGCAGCAGGCGCTGCATATGGTTACCTGAACTCTGTAGTAATCGAATCAGTCTATGATGACGGATCAGTTCCTGCAAAGCCTCGCGACATCACCGGTGCATTTGTAAACGGGAAGGCTCACCTGAGCTGGACTGATGCAGCTTTCAACGAATCTTCTTACGAGGTTTACAAATCATCTACCCGAAACGGTACTTACACTTTACTCAATCCAGGAGGCAATAACGCTAACCTTACTGCATACGACGACGCAACTGTAACAGGCAATAAAACCTTCTATTACAGTGTTCGTGCAATCAATGCCCATGGCAATTCACCGTTCAGCGATACCATTGCCGTGACCACGCCAAACACAAGCCCTGTAATCGCAAACATCAGCGGCCTGCAAATGAATACTGGCGAAACCAGTACGGTCAATGTATCCGCTACTGATGATGCTGGCGACGTAATTACACTTTCTTTGTCAAATGCTCCGGCTTTTGTAAGCATTGCATCAACTGGCAATGGAACAGGTGCGATCACGATCCAGCCTGGTACAGTAACAGGTGTGTTCAAAGACATCAAGCTGACAGCTACAGATCAAAGCGGAGCAAGCAGTAATAAATTGTTTACGCTGTCTGTGGTTGATACCAGCCTGACATATACATACGTGAATTTCAACCTCACTTATCCGGTAACAGGATGGAACAATTTCAACAGTGCTCCCAACGCCGGAACAACCTTAACGAATCTTAAAGACAGGAATGACGGTTCAACAGGTATTAACATTACGCTGACCGATGGCTGGTCAGGCAGTTCAACCAGTGGTACGCTCACCGGTAACAATAGTGGCGTGTACGCGGATGATGTAATGCGCACTTCTTATTATGATCCGGCAACATCGCCTAAGCGTATCCTGTTAAGCGGCTTATCCGCGAATAGAAAGTATAACCTGGTGTTCACTGCCAGCCGCGCAAGCGTTGGCACACTGATCACCCGTTATGCAGCAAACGGCAAATCAGGCGACCTGAACGTAGACAATAACACAACAGGATTTATTAAACTGACTGACCTTTCTGCGAATGAAAATGGCCAGATAGAGATCCTTGTATCAAAAGTAGGCGCTACTTCAAATTCATATATAGGTGCGCTGGAAATACAGTCATATCCGTTCCTCGCGATACCATTAGCCCCCGCAAATGTCACCGCAACTGGCGTTTCTACCGATAAGATACACATCGCATGGAACAATGCAGGAAGCGCTGGTACAGGCTACGAGTTATGGAGAAGTAACTCAGCAAATGGGACCTTCTCTAAAATTGCTGATATGCCGTTGAGCAGTGTTTCGTATGACAATAGCGGATTGACCGGAGGCTCTGTTTACTATTACAAGATCCGAACAGTGATCAATGCGGGAGAATACACTGAATTCAGCAATGTCGCCAGTGCTTCAACCGTATCGTACATCGTAAATGTCAACCTGAACGACGCAGCAGCAAATGCTCAAAGTGGCGGATGGAATAACACTAATACCTTGCTTTCTGACGGTTTTGAATTGCCAAACCTCATCAATTCACTCAATCAGCAAACCGGTATCAATTTCCATGTGGAAGAAAATCTCAGTGGCTTTAATAATGCGTTAGGTCTTACAACGGGCAATAACTCTGGTGTAGTTCCTGACAAAGTGATGAGCAATTTCTATTTCATGGACTTTGCAGATACAGCACGCGTTCGCTTCAGCGGCCTCAACCAGGCAACCGTATATAATTTTATCTTCTATGCGGGTTCATCTTATAACCAGGCTAATAACACGGCTTATAAGATTGGCGAGCAGATCGTAAGTCTGAATTCTTTTGAGAACTATCACAACGTCGTTAAGATAAGCAATGTGAAGCCTGACGAAAACGGAGATGTATGGATCACCGTCTATTCTACCGTGGGATATGGCTTCCTCAACAGCATCTCGCTGGAAGCAATTCCTGGTGTGGAACCAGAAACTCCACAGCAATTGCTGACCGGACGAGCATCTAATACTCAGGCAACTTCCACCAGCCAGCCTTCAACACAAGCAACGAATGCCGTGACAACCGCAGCAGCAGCACCGGCCAGAGTAGCTGTTATTGAAGATGCAACGGCTATCAAAGCGTATCCTAATCCGTTTGTAAACGATCTCACTATCCAGCTTTCCCTGGAAAAAGAAGTAAGTAAACTCACGGTTGTATTGTTTGACCTCAGCGGAAAAATGGTTTTCCGTAAAGAATTCAGCAATGTGGCAAAAGGTACCTGGAAGCAACAGCTGAGCTTGGCAGGCGCCATCAGCACCCGTGGTACTTATGTACTACAGATCATCGGAGCTGATCAGAAACCAAGAGTAACGAAAGTGATCAGAAATTAAACGAAAAACAACCAATATAAAAAGGGCTGTCTCATATGAGACAGCCCTTTT
>JBEVKW010000238.1:0-4611 GCA_040509495.1 Chitinophagaceae bacterium
TACTACTTCGCCACCACTTAGATGGCATATCTTGCTCACAGCGTATTCCGACGTTCAGTCCGGCTTACTTTATCGCCCTTAACATTTCTCGTTTACCCCACGGTCCCTGTGGTTTTGTTACCTTGAATCCGGCGGCTTCCATTGCTCTGCGGACAATTGATTTGCTGCAGTAGGTGACCAGTATCCCTCCGGGCAAAAGTGCCTGGTAAAGTTTTTCAAACATTTCTGTAGTCCAAAGCTCTGCCTGTGCCGTAGGTGCAAACGCATCGAAATAGATCACCTGAAATTGTGGTGAAGATGAAAAGTTCTGCAGCGAAATCTTTTTCTTATGTAAGGTGAAGTTGCTGAGAATGCTGATCTCTTTTTCCCATTCGCTGTTATGCAGCTGATCAAAATATTCCTGCAGCTCCGGGGATTTTAGCAATCCCGGGTAATTAAGCAAAGAAGTCTTTTCAATTTCGAGTGGATATGGTTCAAGGGACGTATAAAAAACAGGTGTTGAGGAAAACAGGCATTCCTGGATGGTGAGCAACGCATTCAGCCCGGTGCCGAAGCCAATTTCCAAAATATGCATTGACTGATCGGGGAATTTTTCTTTTATATAATGCAGCCCCGCATTAATGAATACATGTACAGATTCCTGCAAAGCACCATGAATGGAATGATACATCACCTTCATCTCCGGTATGGATATCGAATGTGAACCGTCTCTCGTAATAAAGATCTCCCGCTGCATGTGACAAAGTTAGCAAGTCCGCCGGATTGTTGTATTTCATCCCCATCATTTCCTTAATTTCACTCATGCATTATATAGAACATCTTTCGAGAGACAGAAGATTGAAGAAGCTGTTTGAAGGAGGTGCTACCTATCAGCTGAAGAAACGGCGGAACATCCCGATCTACCTCTGTGCTTCTATCATGAGCCAGCAATTGTCTGTTAAAGTAGCGGATGTCATCTATAAGCGGTTTCTTGATCTATTTGGCGGAAAGGAACCCGCTCCACAACAGATAATCGATACTCCTTCTGAAACATTACGGTCCATCGGGCTCAGCAATGCAAAAGTGAGCTATGTAAAAAATGTAGCTGCGTTTGCTATAGAGTTTGGGATGGATTATAAGAAACTGGGAAAGATGACTGACGAAGAAGTGATCGGCTATCTCACCCGGATCAAAGGCGTTGGCCGTTGGACGGTAGAGATGTTGCTGATGTTTGCATTGGGCAGGGAAGATGTTTTCGCAATAGATGACCTGGGTATCCAAAATGCAATGATCGATATATATAAGCTGAACAGGGAAGATAAAAAGAAGTTCAGGGCAGATATGTTGCGGATCTCTTCCAAATGGACACCTTACAGAACTTATGCCTGCAGGCATCTTTGGCGCTGGAAAGACAATGCGCCGGAAAAGAAAGGATGAGTTGATTTTATAGTATAAATCTTACAAGACATGTCTTTGAAAATCGAACAGATCGAATTATACAAATTATTCATTCCGCTGAAAGATCCATTTATCATTTCGCTGGGTCCGATCTACAATGCGGAAAGTGTGATAGTTGTTATCCGGACAAATGAAAGTATCACCGGTTTTGGAGAATGCAGTCCGTTCATGAGTATCAATGGCGAAAGTGCTGATACCGGAATGGTGGTGGGGCAGTATTTCGCAAAATTGCTGAAAGGGAAAGATCCGCTACAGATAGAAGATCATATCGATGCAATGGATAAACTGATGTACGGGAACACCAGTATCAAGAGTGCGTTCGATATGGCGCTATATGATATTGCATCTCAAAAAGCCGGTGTGCCGCTCTATGCCTTTCTGGGCGGCAACACGAACAAGACAATTATTACGGATTATACGGTCAGCATTGGCGAGCCGATGAAGATGGCGGAGGATGCGTGGAAGATAAAAGAGGAAGGATATCCTGCTATCAAGATCAAGTTGGGAAAGAATGGAGAAACTGATGTACAGCGCATCCGCGCGATCCGTGAACGGGTGGGAAATGAAATTCCGCTTCGCATTGATGCCAACCAGGGATGGGGTGTTGATGAAGCGATCGCAACGCTTAAAGCGCTCGCACCTTATGGCATCCAGCACTGCGAGGAGCCGATCGCACGATGGAATTTCATGCAGCTGCCATGGGTACGCCAGGAAAGTCCGATCCCGATCATGAGTGATGAGTCATGTGGCGATGATCATGATGTGGAAAGACTGATCCAACTGGGCGCATGCGACTATATGAACATTAAATTGGGGAAGTCTGGCGGTATATTCAAAGGGCTGAAAATGGTGAAGCTGGCAGAAGCCGCGCGGATCCATTTGCAGGTTGGGGCATTTATGGAATCGAGGCTGGCAATGACGGCTTTTGCGCATTTTTCCCTTTGCAGCCCGGCGATCGAGCATTTTGACTTTGATACCGCTTTGATGTTTTCGGAGGACCCTGTCAGTGGCGGGATCGTTTATGAGAGAAATGGAGTGGTAATAGTTCCCGAAGTTGCAGGGTTAGGAGCAACGATCAGTGAAAGCTGGTTGGGAAGAATGCAGAAGATAATAGTTTAACTGCCACCGGAATAACGCAAAACCCGCAAAGTGACTTCAGAGAACGCAAATAAATACAGGGCGTTCATTCGGTTGCTTTGCGGGCTTTCTGTTGCTACTGCGCAAGATCGCTATTCAGGATCTGCCGGTGTGTTCAACACTTTCCAAAGCATATCCTTTAGTTCCGTCAATCCTTTATTTGTAACGGAGGAAATGAACAGGTGAGGTATATCTTCCGGAAGTTCTTTCTTGATCGCTGCAATCAGTTCGTCATCAAGCATATCGCTTTTGCTGATGGCGATCACAAATTGTTTGTGCAATAGTTCAGGGTTGTATTGCTCAAGTTCTGATACAAGGATGTCAAATTCTTTGCGGTGATCGTTGCTGTCTGCCGGGATCAGGAAAAGAAGAATGGAGTTCCGTTCGATATGTCTGAGGAACCGATGTCCCAGTCCTTTTCCTTCTGCCGCCCCTTCGATGATCCCGGGAAGGTCTGCAATACAGAAACTTTTCCCGTCACGGTATTCAACCATTCCAAGGTTAGGCGTAATAGTAGTGAATGCGTAATCTGCAATTTTGGGTTTTGCGGCAGTGATCACAGACAGGAGCGTCGATTTTCCGGCATTAGGGAACCCTACGAGTCCCACGTCTGCGAGTACTTTGAGTTCGAGTACTTTCCAGCCTTCCAGGCCCGGGAGGCCGGGCTGTGCGTATTCAGGTGCCTGGTTGGTGGAAGTGGCGAAATTGCTGTTCCCCAAGCCGCCTTTTCCGCCTGGCATCCAGATCACTTCCTGGCCATCGTCAAGGATCTCAACTTCCTGTTCCCCGGTTTCTTCGTCACGTGCGATGGTGCCCAACGGCACTTCTATAATGATGTCTTTACCAAAACGGCCGGTTTTGTTATTATCGCCACCTCCTTCTCCGTTTTCTGCCAGCACGTTCTTATAATAGCGCAGATGCAGCAGGGTCCAGAGATTCCGGTTGCCCTTCAGGATGATATGGGCTCCTCTGCCTCCGTCACCACCGTCCGGACCGCCGAGGGCCGTCAGTTTATTACGCATAAAATGCCTCTTTCCTGGTCCACCATGTCCGCTGCGGCAGAATATGCGTATCTGGTCGACAAAATTGCTCTTCTCCAATGTCAAAAATTTGAATGTGCGAAGATACGGAGAAAGGCGGGGTATCGGAGGGCGATGTTGGAATGGCGGGTAAAGAGGATCGCTGAATGGTTGATCACGGCTGGCTGATCAGGCTTTCCGAAAAGTGTGCATTCCGACCAATCCTGTGATTCAGACACTGAGGTTTTACACGGCGGTGAGCAGGTAAGGAGAATTGCCGGCCAGCTATTCGACTTTACGATCATCAGTTACCATATATCGGACATTGAATCATCACTTCCCGCTTTCTGGGGGTGAATATTCCACAGAAAACATTTCTTTCAGCCGATTGTATGCGGCGGAACGGAGCGGCACGGTTTTTCTAAATAGTACTGCATGGACGCAAAAGTCAAAATAGAAAAAAAGCCTTATTTACGGGTAGTGCGAGCTACCGAAACCAACCCGGCTGAACGTATGAAAGTTCAATCTAAGACGCCAAGCCCTGGAAATATAGTTATGCCCGCTCAACCGGTGAGGTATATTAAGGCGAAGAAACATGATTGTTTATAACCTTAAATTATTTGTTATGTTACGTTGGACAGTAGTATTTCTGATCATTGCAATTGTTGCGGCAATTTTCGGATTCGGTGGAATCGCAGCTGGTGCAGCCTCCATCGCTAAGATTTTATTCTTTATTTTTCTTATCCTGTTTATCCTTTCACTTGTATTCGGTCGTTCGGTTAGAAGTGATGTATAGCAATGATGGAAAAATAGAATGATAAACCGGCGACAAACGTTGCCGGTTTTTTTGTTTTATAAGCAAACAACATTTCGAAAAAATGATCCGATCTGGAAATCCACTGGCATCATTTTTTCCTTATATAGTTTACAATTTTGAGAAAATGAAACGAGCATTATTTATCATAGCAGCCTTGTTGATGTTGAGTTGGGTTCTTGGCTTTTTTGTATGGAACGCAGG
>JBEVKW010000239.1:0-11438 GCA_040509495.1 Chitinophagaceae bacterium
TACGAATACAAACAAAAAAACGGAGAATGGGTAACCAACATCCGCGAGGTGTATGACAGGGGTAATGGGGCAACTATCTTACTTTACAATAAAGAAAAGAAAAAGGTTATTCTTACCCGGCAATTCCGCCTTCCGACCTTTGTTAACGGAAACGGGTCGGGAATGCTGATAGAAGCATGCGCAGGCCTCCTGGATACCGACAATGCGGAGGATGCTATCCGGCGCGAAACAGAAGAAGAGACTGGTTATAAGATCAGGCATGTGAAAAAGATCTTCGAAGCATATATGTCTCCCGGCTCAGTAACTGAGATCGTTCATTTTTTCATTGCAGAATATACCCCACAAATGAAAATAAACGAAGGCGGTGGCATCGAACACGAGCAGGAAAACATAGAAGTGATTGAACTGCCTTTCCCGGAAGCGCTAAAGATGACGGAAAACGGAGAGATCAAAGATGGGAAAACCATCATGTTATTGCAATACGCGCAGCTTCATCAGTTGATGTGAAGAAGACAGAAGACAGGGTTGAAAATTCAATAGGTTGAAGGTTGATAGTTTAAACTTTAAAAACCTTAAACCTTAAAACCTTTAAACTTTTCAAACTACCCACTCACATCCCGTCACTACACTTTCCCTGCCATCCGCATAAATCTTATACAAAGAAAAATACTTGAGCAGGATAGTCCCGCTATGAATCCAACCCAGATCCCTGATGCTCCCATACCGCTTTTGAATGCGAGGATGTACCCGAGCGGGATGCCGATCACCCAATAGGCGATCGCGATCAGCATCGTGGGGACTTTTACATCTTTGATCCCGCGAAGTAAGCCGGCGCCGATTGCTTGTGTAGCGTCGGAGATCTGAAAGATCGCTGCAAGCACAAGCAATAGTGAAGCCATTCCAATTACATTTGCGTTGTCATTAAAACCTGTTGGCAGCACATTGCGCAGCGCAATGAAAAGCGTTGCACAAAAAACGCCGTACAGCAGGCCGGTGATCAATGTGCTTTTCCCAATGGTCAGGATCTTCTGCCTGTTACGTGTTCCAAATGCGTTGCTTACCCGGATCGAGCTTCCCTGAGCCAGGCCCAGTGACGCCATAAACGTGAATGAGGCACAGGTCAGGGCGATCTGATGAGCTGCCTGCTCTGTTGCGCCGATACTGCCGATCATGATTCCTGACACCGCAAATGCGCCACCTTCCATGCCTATCTGTAAACCGCTTGGAACACCAATATGCAATAATTCCCTGATCGTTTGCATCCTGAATTTCCACTGATTTTTCCTTACAGCAACATACCGTTTGAAGACCGGATGCCAGAGGATCACCGCACCAAGCGCCAGGAACATCAGTGTTCGTGTGATCAGCGTACTCCAGCCGGCACCCACCAGTTCAAGCCGTGGAAAGCCCGCGTTGCCAAAGATCAGCAGCCAGTTAAGCAGGATGTTGAGAGGAACGCCGATTATAGTTATGATCATCGCGGTACGCGTTTTTTCCAGGCCATCGGCAAACTGTTTTAACGACATGAACAAGAGCATCGGAATAACACTCCATCCCATCAATTGCAGGAACGGCACAGCCAACGCTGCTACTTCAGGATCCTGCTTAAGATGAAATAAAATGCCTTTACCCAACTCAAGACCAAGAGATATGATCAACGCAGTTCCCGCACAAAGCCAGAACCCATTGTAGAAGTAATGAGATACTTTTTGTGAATCACGTTGGCCGTGCGACATTGATACGAGCTGCGATACAGAGATCGTCATACCGATCCCCACAACAAATGGGATATTCAATACTGCCAGTACAAGGGATGCCGCCGCAAGTTGCTTGTAACCCAGTGCGCCAGCCATCGCAGTATCTATCAGGTGAAGCGCCATCTGCGCTATCTCGCCAAAAATGATCGGTAAAGAAAGTTGAAGCGTTTTCTTTGCTTCATGCACTAGTGAATTTGATTGCATAAATGGATCGGCAGGCAAACCTGTAATTAGTCGTCAATAATTCCGCAAAGATGATCTATTTTCAGTTACTGAAATAATAACAAATGGTATTGCTGAAATCACCTTTTTTATCAACAATACAGGAAATTGATTGTTGAACTTTTTTTATACTTCAGGGTATTCGCGGCATCCCGGTAATACCTTATCTAAATTTAATACAGTTATGAGTAAAGTATGGTTTATCACAGGTTGTTCCACCGGGTTCGGCAGGGAACTGTCAAAGCTGGTTTTGGAATTAGGTCATAAGGCTGCTGTTACAGCACGTAATCCCAATGATGTTCAGGACATCGTTTCACAGTATCCTGGTGCGGCGATCGCACTGAAACTTGATGTGACGAAGCCGGCAGAAGTGAAAGCTGCTGTTCAGCAAGCAACGCAGAAGTTCGGCCGTATCGATGTGCTTGTCAATAATGCCGGTATCGGTTATTTCGGTGCGATAGAAGAAAGCGAAGACGAAGAGGTACGAAAAATGTTCGAGATCAACTTTTTTGGCCTTGCACAAGTCACAAAGGAAGTGTTGCCGATTATGCGTAAACAACGCAGTGGCCATGTTGTAAATATCTCTTCCATCGGCGGACTCGTAGCATTTCCTGCTGTAGGTTTTTACAATGCAACAAAATTTGCCGTAACGGGATATTCCGAAGCGCTCGCAAAAGAAACAGCTCATTTGGGTATAAAGGTGACTGTTGTTGCTCCGAGCGGATTCAGGACTGATTGGGCAGGCCGCTCAGCAAATAATTCGAAGATCGTTATTGATGATTATGCTGCAACCGCCCATGCGAACAAAGATACGATCCGCGGATATAGCGGTAATCAACCTGGCGACCCGGTCCGAGCCGCAAAAGCGATCGCCAAAGCTGTTGAAGCCGAAAATCCGCCGCTTCGCCTCCTGCTTGGCGCTGGCGCCATGAAAGGCGCACGGAATAAACTGGCGGAACTGAAAAACGACTTTGATACATGGGAAGAAACAACGCTGAATGCAGATCATCCCAAATCGTAACAGATATTACCTTGACCAGGAGATCCTGCCTCGCGCAGGATCTTTCTGTTTCATCATTCTCTATCATAAAGGAATATTGTAGATTGCAAACTCCTAAACTGTTTATGAAGCATATCCTACTATTAGCGCTTATATCATTGGCTTTTTCCTGCGTTGAAACGAAACACCGCAAAACTCCGGCCGTCAGTTCAGATACGATCCCCGCACTGCTGAAAGGTGATTTTGCCGACGATTATAATATCCGTTATACACTGACAGATTCTTTATTCACCCAATATCCGCAAGCCAGGTATCATATACTCAAATGGAATACAAAAGAACAATACTTTATTGCGCGCAACGATACATCAAACCCCAGTGAAAAAGGCCTCTATTCAAGGATCGATTACATGTATTTCCAGCAAATGGAACCCTGGCAATGGGGTTTCTGCCTGACGGTCTATAACGCAGCCTCCGATTCGCTGGCAGAAGTGCAGGCGATCGCCGACCGCAAAAATCCCCGTAAAGGTTGCAACGGCTATCCGTTTTCCCGCATGAAACGACGCTGATAGCCTGTGTTAGCTGTTTGATGAATCGTTCCGGCGGAGTTATCCGGCGCCTGTCAGACCGAAATTCGGCCACCGCCCCGTGGCCGTATTTTACCCCCGCTGCCTTTGGCATGCTTTTTCTCCCCCTTCTGAAAAATACCTGTCATGAGAGCAATCTGGACGGGCTCTATTGGCTTCGGACTGGTCAATATCCCCATTAAAATGTACAGCGCTGTGGAAGAAAGTACACTCGACCTTGATATGCTGGACAAAAAGGACCACGCAAATATCCGGTTCAAACGCGTCAATGAAAATACCGGCCGCGAAGTCGCCTGGGAGAATATCGTCCGCGGATATCTTCTTGACGAAAAGTATGTCGTGCTGGATAAAACTGATTTTGAGAAGGCCAGTCCTGAAAAGACCAAACACATCGAGATCACGCAGTTTGTGGAAGAAACAGAGATCGACAGCACTTATTTCGAATCTCCCTATTACCTTGAACCCGAAAAGACCGGTACCCGGGCTTATGCACTGCTTCGTGAAGCACTCGAGAAATCAGGCAAGGCAGGAGTGGGGCTGTTTGTTATGCACAATCGCGAACACGTTTGCATTATCAAAGCACTCGACGATGTGCTGGTACTGAACCGGATCCGTTTTTCCCAGGAGATCCGCTCACCCAAAGATCTCAACCTCCCAAAGACAAAAAGCAAACCCGCTGAATTGAAGATGGCCGTCAGCCTGATCGATCAGCTCACACAACCTTTCGATATCAGCGCTTTCAAAGATGAGTATACAGACAAACTACTGAAGATCATCAAAGCAAAATCAAAAGGAAAGAAAACACCTTTCAAACCAATGAAAGTGGTGCATTCAACGACCAAAGACCTGATGGAACAACTGAAAGCCAGCCTCTCATCCGGTAAAAAGAAAGCATCATGAGCCTCACTACCTACAATAAAAAAAGAGATTTCAAGCAGACCGCCGAGCCACGAGGAAAAAAGAACACGGCCGCAAAATTGCGGTTCGTGGTACAACGGCATGAAGCAACGCGGCTTCACTATGACTTTCGACTGGAACTTGGCGGTGCATTAAAAAGCTGGGCGGTACCGAAAGGCCCTTCATTGAATCCCTTACAGAAACGACTGGCAGTAGAAGTAGAAGATCATCCGGTTGACTATATTACTTTCAAAGGAGATATTCCTGAAGGAAATTATGGGGCGGGTCATGTTGACATTTGGGATAAAGGAACATTCATTCCTGTCAACCAGCATCACGAACCAATCACCGAGCGTGCAGCCATTGCCGCATTGAAAAAAGGAGAGCTGAAATTTGAGCTTAAAGGAACGCAGTTGAAAGGAGAGTTCGTATTGGTCCGGCTTAAAAACGACAGTCAGAAAAACTGGTTGCTTATTAAGCATAAGGACGAACATTCTGTCAATACGATGTATGATGCAGAAAAAGCAAAGAATAAGCCTGTAAAAACAATCGCCAGTATCCGTCAGGGAAAACCGAGGAAACTGAAAAGCTTCACCAGCCCGATGCTGGCTACCATCCATAAAATGCCATTCGATGATAAAGACTGGATCTTCGAGATAAAATGGGACGGCTACAGGGCCGTGGCAGAGACGGGCAGTGATAAGGTTCAATTGTATTCCCGAAATGGACTGGACTTCAGCGATCGCTACCCGGCTATTTATCAATCCTTACAAAAGCTCAAACATAAAGCGGTACTGGATGGTGAGATCGTTGTTCTGAATGGAAAAAGCCTCCCGGATTTTCAAATGCTGCAGCATTATGAAAATCATATTGACAGCCCGCTGATCTACTACGTGTTTGATCTGCTCGAACTGGATGGCAAAAGCACGAAAAAACTTCCACTGACAGAAAGAAAAAAACTGCTGAAAAAGCTTCTTGGAAAAAATAAGACGATCCGTTATTGTGATCATGTAGAAGAACAGGGGACAGCCTTTCTTGATCAGGCGAAAAAACAGGGGCTGGAAGGGATCATTGCTAAAAAGAAAGACAGCGAATACAAAGAAGGCTACAGGAGCAAAGAATGGCTGAAGATCAAAAACGTACAAACAACAGAAGTGGTGATCGCAGGTTATACGCGTCCGCGCGGTTCTCGTAAACATTTCGGATCATTGATCGTTGCGAATAAGAAAGGAAGAACATGGGAATACAGAGGGCATGTTGGAACCGGCTTTTCTGATGAAACGCTCACATCACTGGCTGAAGCGATGAAACCCCTGGAAACAGATGTGTCTCCCTTTAAACAAAAGGTGCCTGTAAACGATGAAGTGACCTGGCTGAAACCAAAGCTGGTTGCAGATATTGGCTATGGAGAGATCACCCGGGATAAGATCTTCCGGCATCCCGTGTTCCTTCGCGTGCGTGATGAGAAAACTGCAAAAGAAGTGAACGAAGAAATCGTAGGAGATATCAAAGAAGTAAAACGAAATGAGGAGATCAGGATCGGCAAGTTTAATGTCGTTGTTAGCAACAGGCATAAAGTTTTCTGGCCCGATGAAGGATATACCAAAGGAGATGTGATCGATTACTACAACAAAATTTCCTCTTATATTTTGCCTCATCTGAAAGGACGGCCACTATCATTAAAACGAAATCCCAACGGCATCCGTGATGAAGGGTTTTTTCATAAAGACGCCGGTGAGAATGCTCCCGACTATGTGGATGTATTCAAAAACAAAAGTGGCGACGGGAAGATCATCGATTATATCGTTTGCAATAATAAAGCAACGCTGCTCTATCTTGCTAACCTCGGAAGTATCGAGATCAATCCCTGGAACAGTAAAACAACAGCGAAAGATAAGCCGGGCTGGATGGTAATAGATATTGATCCCTCAGATAAAAATACTTTCAGGGAAGTGGTCGATACAGCACATGCTGTTAAGGAGGTATTGGATCGGGCAAAGGTCAAATCATACTGTAAAACCTCAGGTGCTTCAGGGCTGCATGTGTATGTTCCAATGAAGAATAAATACACGTTTGATGAAGTAAAAGATTTTGCTAAAATAGTTGCACAACGCGTACAGGAACTTTTACCAAAGACCACCACACTTGAACGTTCTCTTGCAAAGCGTGGCCCGAGGATCTATATCGATTATCTTCAGAACAGGATAGGGCAGACATTGGCTTCAGCGTACAGTCTCAGGCCTGTTCCCGGAGCTCAGGTGTCCACACCACTGGAATGGAAGGAAGTAGATCATCATCTTAGCCCGGCTCAGTTCACGATTTCCAATATCATGGAACGCGTAAAGAAAAAGGGCGATCTATTCAAGCCGGTACTGACCGGTTCTACGAACATGGCGAAGGCACTGAAAATACTCGACGTTTAACCCGCAGGGAAAACTATCTTTGGATATAACCCCGCGTAATGACTTATTATAAGATCTCTCCACCGGCGATGCTGGCCAGGTATGTGCGGTTCTTCTGGGTGCTGGAAGGCACACCACCGGATGGAGAAACCTATATACACAGGTCTGTTGCCGATGGCAGTGCTGAAATGATCTTCCATTATCAGGGTATTTTCCAAACATTGAACGGGCCTTCTGTAACTAGTGAATTCCGGGCGGGGATAGACGGGCAATCGAGTCAATTCCGCCGGTATGAAACGTCAGAACATTTCGGGATCTTTGGCGCGTATCTTTTTCCATTTGCTGTTCCAGCGCTGCTGGGGCATTCCGCTGCCGCCATAAGCAATCAAATGCCTGATCTTGTATCGTTGCTTGGTCAGGCAGGTAAAGACCTGGAAGAACAGATGATGCTGGCATCTGATAACGAGGATCGCACGGTAATTCTTTCCGCGTTCCTTTACAAGCGGCTTCAAAAATGCGATCAGGTTATTCCATCGATCTTTTCCTCCATCAGTTATATTATTCAAACACGTGGCCTTGTAAATGTCGAATCGCTTGCTGCTGACGCATCTCTTTCCAGAAGACAATTTGAACGCCGTTTTAAAGAATATGCCGGATTCTCTCCGAAATTGTATGCAAGGATCATCCGTTTTCAGGCGGCCGTCTCCGCGTTTGGAAGCCAGTATAAAAATCTTACCAGCGTCGCTTATGAATGCGGATATTATGATCAGTCGCATTTTATCCACGATTTCAAAGAATTTTCCGGGTATCATCCGCGGCATTATTTTAAAGGCGATACAGAAAGCACGCGGTGGAAGGAAAAAGAGGATAAGGGATAGCATGTCGCGTTTTTCCAATTTTGCCTTTCTCAAACCGGCTAGCTTCGTTTGAACAAAAAAAATAAACAATGAAAATTCCACAGGGACACCAGGCTGTAATGCCTTACCTCATTCTCGACGATGCAGATGCATTTCTTGCTTTTATCAAAATTGTTTTTGGCGCCGACATCGGCCATGAAAGCCGTAATGATAACGGGAAATTAGGCCATTGTGAAGCGCGTATCCATGGTCATACCATCATGTTCTCCAATAGTACCGACCAATACAAACCCCGGAACGCCGATCTGTTCGTCTACGTGGAAGATGCAGATAGAACATTCGCGATGGCTCTTGCTAATCAGGGTAAAGTAATCATGCCCCTTGATGACAAAGACTATGGAAGAAGCGGTGGAATAGAAGACCCAACCGGGAATATCTGGTGGATCACTTCGATCAAATAGAATACTTATGCTCATTCACAACCATCGTTTATGCTAAAGCCTGCGGATAACTGGTTTTCGGCACAGCATGAGCCGGCTAAAAGCTGTTTGCAATTCTTGCGGCAATTCATCCTGGAGTTTGATAACGGCCTGACAGAAACCTGGAAATATGGAATGCCTGTGTACTGTTACCACGGCAGGATGTTTTGCTACTTATGGATGCATAAGAAATACGGACAGCCTTATCTCGGGATTGTCGACGGCAACCTGATTGAGCATCCTGGTTTGTTGCAGGAGAAACGGGCCAGAATGAAGATCCTGCTGTTTGATCCCGGAGAAGATGCTGATATTAAAATGCTCCGTGTGCTGTTCAAAAAAATGACCGCACTCCGGAAATAACCTGATATCATGCAATCTCATAGCCGTCAACTCAAGCGATGAAGGATCCCGACGCGCGCAGCGATTCGCAGCGATCGCAGCGAAATACGACTTCTCTATAGCTGTTTCGCCGCCCTGTATCGTTGGCCAGCTGCGATCCCTCTGCGCCGGGCAGGCCCTGAGTTGTCGGCCATGGTGAAGCTGCATCAGGACGGATAAGTTGCTCCCTACCTGAACGGTATGCACTGAATCTTTAAAGCTTGTTATTTTCTTTTAATGGTTGTCCGGGAATTTGACCGGTAACCTTTTTCGCTTTGCGGAGTCTTATCTTTGAAACCTTCGTGTGAACCGGAGAACCATACCAACCCCATGCTTTTTTTAAACCTGTTGACGGCATTGCCATTTTTGCTGTTTGCTACGGAGCTTCCGAAGCAGCACAAGAAGACAGCGCCCGTGAAAACAGCGTTATTGCAAAAGCAACGCCCCGATGCTGCAGATTCGTTAGCGCTGCCAGGCGCTGCCATTCGCTTTAAGGTCGATCCCATCGTCTCAACAGATTCGTCTACCTGCATCATTCCTTTTACGCGTGTGGGCAACCTGATCGTGATCAAGGGAAGTGCAGATGGGCTGGAGGGGAACTTTATCCTGGATACGGGCGCTCCAAGGCTTGTATTGAACATGACCTATTTCCGCGATTACCCTATGCTGGCCGGAGAGGAGGAAGCGGGCGGTATCACCGGCGGCTCCTCAGGTAACAGCCCTACCGCCCTGAAGAAATTTGATTTCGGACCTGTTCATTATGACAGGATCGAAGCAGACCGGGTCAACCTCGGTCATATTGAGAACACCAAAGGGATCAAGATCCTGGGACTGATGGGTGTTCAGTTGTTCAAACAATTCGAAATGATCCTCGATTACGAGAAAAGCCTGATCTACCTGCATCTTATTACCCGTAAAGAAGCGTCTTCCTACAGGAGTGAAATGCTGGCAGACACATCACAGTACAACGAGTTTCAGATCGATCTGCTGGAAGATAAACTGATCACTTATGCAGAAATGGTGGGAAAGAAGCTGACCTTTGTGATCGATACCGGCGCCGAGTCGAATGTACTGGATAGCCGGCTGCCAAATAAGATTTTTGAGAACGTCGCCATTACCCGGCGTATATTACTAACGGGCAGCGGAAACAAAAAAGTGGAAGCACTTTATGGCGATATGAAGAATATGAAGTTGGGAAAACTGGATATCGCTACTTTGCCCGTCCTTGTTACCAACCTGGAAAAAATGTGTTTCTCCTATAATAAATGTCTTGACGGAATGTTGGGATTCGACTTCCTGTCGATGCATAAAATTGGGTTTAACTTTGTTAAAAGGAAAATGTACATATGGAAATGAACCGTACCAGATATAGCGCCCGCCGGCTGGTACGCAAATGCGTGGCAATGCTGCTGATGCTGCTGTTTACAGCGGGCAATGGTATAGCACAAACACCCGTGAAATCCTATACCGTGAAAGACGGCCGCATGTTCATTGCCCTCGGTAAAAAGCTCAGGGAGGGTTCCATCGATAGCTTTATCGTGCAATATGGTCTGCAGGATCTTGGCCTGAAACATTTTATCAAAGGCATGATGCTGGATTCCCTGGCAAAGCTCGGCTGGAAAGTGAACCTGGACAATAACGAGCTTTTTGTGATCAGTAAGCCTCTGTTCGGCTTCGATGACCTGAAAAATCCCGCCGAAAAGATCATCATGGCAGAGAAACCAAACTTTGCCGAAATCTTCCCCGCCGTCAGTAACCTGGTCACCTATGGCGTAAATAAGTTCAGGCGAAATAATGGTTTTGCTGTCAAAGACTCTGTGGTCACCTTCTTCCTTCGCGCCAATACAAACGCTTCACTCGTAAAACTGGCCGGAAGTTTCAATGAATGGTCGCCAGACGCATTGTCGATGAAAAGAACCGATAGCGGGTGGATCGCCAATGTAAAACTCGGACCGGGCAAGTACTGGTACAAATTCATCGTTGACGGTCACTGGATCACTGATCCCGATAATACGCTCAATGAAAATGACGGACTGGGAAATGTGAATTCTGTTTTCTTCAAAACAAATTATGTATTCCGGTTAAATGGTTATAACAATGCCCGCCGCGTTTACATTGCGGGTAGCTTTAACGACTGGCGTGAACGAAGCCTGTCAATGCTGGAAACAGGCACCGGTTGGCAGTTGCCTGTATATCTCGCCAATGGAACCCATACTTACAGATTCCTTGTGGATGGAAAATGGATGATCGATCCCGCTAACGCGGAAAAACTGCCAAACGAATTCAATGACTTTAATTCAGTGATACGGATAGGCAAACCGTATCTGTTCCGCATGGAGGGATATCAGCAGGCAAACCAGGTTGTGCTGACCGGTTCGTTCAATAAATGGAGAGTGGATGAATTGTATATGAATAAAAAAGCAGGCGGATGGGAGTTGCCGTATACACTTGGCCCGGGCAATTATGAATATACTTTTCTGGTTGATGGTTCCGCTGCAAAACGCGCCGAAACCGGTGGCGGGTCCAATCTTTTCTTCGTAATAGAACCCAATTATACATTCCGGTTAAAAGGATATCCAAAGGCTAAAACGGTGTTCCTTTCCGGCGATTTCAATGGCTGGTCGCCCAATGCATTTCTGATGACAAAGGATGGCGACGACTGGGTGATCAACGTTCATCTGTCACTAGGCAAGCATACTTACAAGTTTGTTGTGGATGGAAAATGGATCATGGATCCTAATAATAAATTGTGGGAGCAGAATGAGCATAGCACCGGCAATTCGGTTATTTGGATGGGGCAGCAGGGAGGAAGGTGAACATGAACATGAATGTGAACATGAACGTCTAAACGGGTAAGTT
>JBEVKW010000240.1:0-14199 GCA_040509495.1 Chitinophagaceae bacterium
CAGCTTTTTCCGCAGGAACATTCAATGACGGAAATGTGAAACACTTCAACCCGGACCATGAGTTGAAATCATTCCGTCTCGACAATGTGAATCCCTCCGTCTTCACAGCCTTTCTTACCATTGCAGAAAAAGATAATGGAGGTTTCAGCGACTTTCTTCAGGAGCTGTATGAGTCGATCAAGGCTCACCTCGTAGTTATCCTTACAGCAATTGGTGCAGCAGCGGGAACAGCGATCGGCGCGGCTGTTGGTGGAACGGTAGGCACTGCGATAGCAGGACCTTTGGGCACGGTCATCGGTGCTGCCGCCGGAATGATCCTCGGCGCATTGGTCGGCTGGCTCGTCGGTGTACTCAAAGATGATATCTTCGACCCACGCGTGTATGCGATCAAACTGAAAAGGAATGTGCCTTTTGTAGGACCTGTTAAGCGGCTGAACTATCGCGACTTTGGCGGCACCTACTACATGGATGTTTACTGGATGGCTTCTTAAGATCAGTATCGAAATGCTAAAGACAGTTTAAAAGTCTGGTGAGACGAACAACAGGTAGTTGTTCCCGCCAGGCTTTTAAACTTTTTAATTTAAAGTATGCTATCTTCTTCATCACCTCCCGCAGAGTGCGAGATGAACTGCAGCAATGGTGTGGGAATTGCTGGCAGAGATCCGGGTAGTTATGGACGTTTATCATCCGTTGAAGGCTTTCATCCGGTTGTGTTGCCAGGGGCCAGGCTGCTCCCGGAACTTTTTTTAAACAGCTTTGTTAATAAGGGACGTGTATGAACAGCCATTAAGCTGCAGGATAATTTTTACAGAGCGGCTTAGTCGTTAACTTTGTGTATACCAGTATAAATCGCATTTTAAGAATATGAAAAAGATCGGTTTTTTATCTTTTGGCCATTGGGCCAATCATCCGGCCTACAGTACGAGAACGGCAGGCGATACCCTGCTCCAATCTATTGATCTCGCCGTGGCCGCTGAAGAGATCGGCATTGATGGAGCCTACTTTCGTGTCCATCACTTTGCCAAACAGCTGGCATCTCCTTTCCCGTTATTGTCGGCTATTGGTGCTAAAACAAGCAAGATCGAGATCGGCACCGGGGTAATTGATATGCGGTACGAAAATCCATTGTATATGGTGGAGGAAGCCGGTGCTACAGACCTGATCGCGGGAGGCCGGTTGCAGTTAGGTATCAGCAGAGGATCGCCCGAACAGGTAATTGACGGATGGAAATATTTTGGTTACAAGCCGGCAGAAGGGGAGAACGATGCTGATATGGGCCGGATAAAAGCACTGAAATTCCTGGAACATCTGAACGGGGTAGGTTTTGCTAAACCGAACCCTAACCCGATGTTTCCAAACCCTCCGGGTTTGTTACGGCTCGAACCTTTTTCAGAAGGATTGAGGGACCGTATCTGGTGGGGAGCTGCTTCGAATGCAACCGCTGTGTGGGCTGCAGAAAATGGGATGAACCTGCAGAGTTCAACACTGAAATTTGATGAGAGCGGAAAACCCTTCCATATACAGCAGGCGGAGCAGATCAGGTTATATAAAGAAGCCTGGAAAAAAGCGGGGCATCAGCGCGAACCTCGGGTTTCGGTGAGCAGGTCCATCTTTGCGCTGATAAATGAGCAGGACAGGCAGTATTTTGGCCGTGAAGGAAAGAGTACCGATCAGATCGGTGTGCTGGAAGAAGACAGACGGGCGATCTTCGGCAGAAGCTATGCAGCAGAACCTGATCAGCTGATCAAAGAACTCGCGCAGGACGAAGCGCTCCAGGAAGCCGATACCATCCTGTTAACAATCCCGAATACACTTGGTGTTGAGTATAATGTGCATGTACTTTCTTCTATACTCAAACATGTAGCTCCAGGGCTGGGATGGCGCTAGGTCGCTTTGAACAGAAGCGGCTCAGCAGATATAACGGACCGCAAGGGACGCAAGAAGAATGCAATCTGTAACAGGATATGCATTGCGTCCTTTACGGTCCGTCATGTTACTCCTGCATCAATGTATCACTGCGGCTGTAAGCCAATTGGAATTAGTTAAAGGCAAACCTTCGACAAGTGAATAAACTTCGATATAAAACAAAGATTGCCGTTATTGGTGCGGGGCAGGCGGGCCTTTCATCGGCCTATCACCTGAAAAAACTCGGCCTTGAGATCGGTAGGGATTTTATCGTTCTCGATGAAGCGCCTCATCCGGGTGGCGCATGGCAGTTCCGATGGCCCTCTCTTACATTGAGTACGGTGAACAGGATCCATGATCTGCCGGGTCTTTCCTTTAAAGAAACATTGACTGGCAACGAAACGGAGGTGAGGGCGAGTGAGGCAGTTCCCCGCTATTACGAACTGTATGAAAAGAAATTTGGGCTGCAGGTTTACCGCCCCCTGAAGATAGATGCTGTTTACCTGCATGATGACCGGTTTTACATCGATTCATCCAAAGCTTTATTCTCTGCTTCAGGTATCATCAATGCAACAGGTACCTGGGAGAATCCTTATATTCCGGCATATCCTGGTGCGGAGCTTTTCCAGGGAGAGCAATTGCATACGAAAGATTACAAAACGGCAGATCATTTCAAAGGCAAACACGTGATCATCGTTGGTGGCGGTATTTCTGCCATCCAGTTGCTGGATCAGATCTCCCGGGTGACGACTACTACCTGGGTAACACGTCGGCCACCTCAATTCAGGGACGGCCCGTTTGACGATGTTGCCGGTCATAATGCAGTGGCAATGGTGGAAGAGCGTGTAAGAAAAGGATTATTGCCATTGTCGGTCGTATCCGTTACAGGATTGCCCGTTTCCCCCGAAGTAGAAGATATGGAAAAAAGAGGCGTGCTCAAACGCATACCTATGTTCAGCGAAATAACCAGGCACGGAGTGAAATGGGATGACGGAAGAGAAGAAAAAACGGATGTCATTCTTTGGAACACGGGGTTTAAAAGTTCACTCGCTCATCTGGATCGCGTTCTGCCAAGAGAGGAGAGCGGAGGAATTGTGATGGCAGGGAGACTGGCAACGATGGTGGCTAAAGAACCCCGCATTCATTTGGTTGGTTACGGGCCTTCCGCTTCAACGATCGGCGCAAACCGTGCCGGTGCTGCGGCAGCGCGGGAATTGATGAAGACATTGGGAATGCTGAAGTAAGCGTCTGTGTTCAAACAGGGGATGCAAACCTGTGATCATTGTCCTCGAAGAGCGCGGATCTGGAAGTGCTGATGAGACTTCGTTTAAAGTAATAAAGGCATGGAAGCGTACAATGCGTCCATGCCTTTATTATTGCTTGAAAGGATTTATGTCGGCTTAAAGTTTGGTGATCCTTAGTCCATTAATGTATCCGAACGGATGGTTTGCGTCTGCAGGATTTTTCTTGCCTATAAACAGAAAGATCTTACCGCTTGAATTTGGTGTTTTATTATAGAAAGTAACAAGATTACTGGTATTGTTCTTCACGTTGAAATCATTTACAAACGATTCACCACTGTTATCGACGCATACGAACCGCATGAGGTGTGTGGACTGTGTTATACCGAACTCATCGCGGGAAGAAAGTATTTCGATATTATAGTTTGCGCCTGTTTGCAGGCCATTGATCTCCAGGTTACAATCGGCGGTAGTGGAATATGTAACGGTTCCGGTGAACCAGTAAGAAGCGGTCACTTTGGTTTCAAATGCGAAAGTAGGGTTGGCAATGCTTCTGCCGAGTGTATTATGACTGGTGATATTGCCTGAGGGCCTCCATCTTGACATAGCCATAGACGATACGCCGATCCCAGTTTTCCAGTCCGTAGCTGATCTCACGGCTTGATGCGGGTTTCCACTTACATCAACCCAGCCCGGAGCAGATTGCATACTTGCATTAAAATTGAAACGGGCCACTTTGGGTGAAGAGGTAAATCCTTTATCAATGGTCCAGTAATAAAGTTCACCATCATATTCAAAAGAGGCGATGTCTATGCCGCCGGCAGAAGAAGTGAGCCCGGCTGTTCCGTTAAATTCATTATTTATAACGCTGTTATTCGGAAGCGTCAGCGTGCGCCAGCCTGTTGAATCCTGCCGGATGATTAGCTTTCCTTTTGCTCCCGGCGTCATATTGCTTATGGCAAGGGTACGGTTACCGGATAGTGCGACCGACATTACAGCGCCTTTGGAAAGATCCCACTTTATGATGGAGCTGTCTTTTAAGGATTGAATTGCACCGGCTGATCCTTCTCCGATACCCGTCCATGAAGCCCCGTTGTAAAATTCAAACCTGTTAGGAGTGGTATTATATAACAGCAATCCTGCATGCAGATCGTTTGCAACGATAGAATCTCTTTGCGCCGTTGTTAGTTTAGGGAGAAGAACGCCGCTGTTCTTGCTGACAATTTCCAATGCAGCTTTTGGTCTGACATCTGTTTCCGATAATGAGTTGGTGAACCCGGTTGTATTGATCTGCGTCCTACCGTTATAATGAATGGTCATGGCATTAGACCGCTTGCCCTCGGTTCTCTGCTGACTGTTGCCTATGGAAAAAAGCAGGTAACCCGGTTGAATGGAAAGAGAGTTAATACTATCCCAGGGATTATAAGGCAATGAGGCAAAATCTACGTTTAAGTTTCCAAGGGCTGTGGCGGCGAAAGATCGGTTGTATAATAAATTACCCACAGTAAGTTGACCAGCGGAGCCTGTACGGTTTTGCATTCCACCAATAACGCTGCTGTATGTGTATGCATTATTATGATTGTTGACCCCCGACCAGATACTATTTCTGTCTTTCTGATAAATATGCTGGTTATTTCCGGTTACCAATGTGTTGTCGATCTCGCCGTAAATAGAATGATCGTTACCGGTTATCATCACATGTTTTATCCTTTCATTAATAACAGTGCTTCCTCCGATGAGCGTGGAGCTATAAATGGTTTTACCTTCTGGTAAGTTGACGCCGTATGCAGCAACAATCGAATTTTTTACTTTCCCTGTTATATTACTTACATCGCCATTATTAATAAAGATTCCTGCAGTTCTTGTTTCGTCCCAGATCGTATCAGCACCGTCTGTTTTAATGGTATTACGTGTGCCTGCGAGTTCGAGGTAGCCCATCCGTTCGTTAAAACGGATCCCTCCATTTAAAAAATTGGCGGTTGAATAATTAGAATCCGGAGCACTAATTAGAAAATTACCATTCGGAAAGAAGCGAAAAGCGGGGAATGAAGCCGTGTCACTATTGCCGATAGTAAACGTGCCGGTTTTGCCGAACGACAAACGTTGAATCGAATTGGTCTTTACGAACAACGCCGATGTATCATTGGTTCCCAGAAATTGATTTCCTGCAATATTGCTATTTCCTGCAAGTTGCCATCCGGATAAACCTGATACCTGTCTGAATTCAGTCCGGCCATTTCCCTTGTTGTAAAGATACCCGGGCACATTCCTGGTACTGTTTTCAATGATCAGCTCGCCATTACCCGAAATACTGGAAATAACTACTGTGTCAGCTTTGATCTTTGAAATATATTGGGCAGATGCCGTGCCTGATAGGATAAGTACCAGGATTGTGGCAAGAAAACACTTTTGCATTGCGATGATTTTAGTAGACAACATACATTCAGAAGAGTACTTGTTCAGTCAGCAGCATGGCAGCTGCCATGGTTATAATATCCGGAATATTATAACCGGGTTATTCTGAGTCCATTTATATATCCGAATGCGTTATTGGAGTCTGCCGGATGTTTTTTGCCGATAAACAGCAATATTTTACCACTGCTGTTTGGTGTTTTATTGTAGAAATTTATCAGGTCGGCAGTATTCGATCTCGCATCAAAATTTTCTACGAAGGTTTCACCGGCATTATCTATACAAACTGCCCTCATGTAACGGTTTGGTGTGCCGATATCCGCATCCTCACGTGATGCAAGAATCTCGATATTGTATTTGGAGCCGGGCAGCAGGCCATTGATCTCGAGGTTGCAGCTTGCTGAGCTTGCATAAGTATAGGTGGCACTGAACCAGTATGATAATGTTACCTGCTGGTCCCAGACAAATGCTGGATTGGGTGTTCTTTCTCCAAGCGTGTTGTTACTAGTGCTGCCTCCAATGTCTCCCCACTTATTGGTGGCAACCGAAGAAACGCCAATGCCCGTTGCTTCATCAGTTATAGTTCGTACGGCTACATTGGGATTGCCCGAAACATCATTCCAGCCGGGAACGTTCTGTGGAATTTCGTTGAAGTTGAAACGTGCTATTCTTGGTCCTTCTGTCAGTTCGCGCTGCAGCGTCCAGTAGAAATTGACGCCATCATAAAGAAAAGAAGCAATGTCGGCGGTGCCTGCGGCCTGGGATAAATTGAGTACGCCATTGCCTTCATTATTTACAAAACTGTTCCCGGGAAGCGTAAGCTTTCGCATACCGATTGAATCCTGCTGAATGATCAGGCGTCTTTCAGAACCAGGCTGGAGCCCTGTGATATTTAAGCTACGATTGCCGGAAAGCCTGATCCGTTTTGTTCCTGCTACAGCAAGGTTCCAGTTGATGACGGCACTATCTTTCAATGATTGCATAGCACTTCCACCTGCACCTATGCTGGTCCAAGCTGACCCATTATAGTATTCAAAATTATTCAGGGTCGTATTAAAAAGCAACAATCCTGAATGAAGATCTCCAGATATGATCGAATCCCGCTGCGCTGTAGTGAGTTTTGGAAGCAATACGCCGCTGTTCTTGCTTACAATCTCCAACGCAGCTTTGGGTGTTGCTGTGGCTTCGCTTAGTGAATCGGTAAATCCTGTTGTGTTTATCTGCGTGCGGCCACTATACAGAACCGTCAATGCGTTTGAACGCCGCGAGGCATTTCTGAACTGGCTGTTACCAATGGAAAATAATACATAGCCGGGTTGTATAGAAAGAGAGTTGATGTCAGCCCATGAATTATATGGGTTTGCTCTGAAAAAAACATTCCCATTACCTAATGCAGTAGATGCAAAGGAGCGGTTGTCCAAAAGATTTCCTACGGTAAGCTGAGCTGCTGAGCCAATTCTGTTTTGCATTCCACCGACAATACTGCTTTGTGTAAACCCATAGCTCTGGTTATTAAATCCACTCCACAGACTATTATTATCAGCCTCGAAAATATACTGGCCATTTCCAAATACAGCTGTATTGTTCAGGCGCTTATAAGCAAAGTGATAATTCCCGGCAAAAAATGAATGCCCGATAGTGTCCCATGTATATACAGCACCTCCAGTTATCATTGAATGATAGAGGACGGATGTTGGCTGCATTTGCAGCCCGTAAGCAGCAACGATTGACGATTTTAATTTGCCACGTATATAATTTGCGTCAATATCGTTATTAATGATGAGGCCGGATGTAACGCCACCACCCCAGGTGTCTGAAGAAAGCGTTGTATCAATCACATTTCTTGTACCACCCAACTCAAGATATCCCAGTCTTTTATGATAGCGGATCCCTGCATTAATGGGTGACAGGTTTGTATAATCTCTGTTAGCTGCATTGATCAGGAAATCTCCGTTTGGAAAAACCTTGAAGAGTGAATTTGCAGCAGTATCGCTTGGCCCGATCACGAATGTTCCGTCTCCCGTGACGGCTGCTCTTTGTAATGAATTTGTTTTAATAACAAGTTTACTTGTATCTGTTGTACCTAGAAACTGGCCTGCAGTTATGCCGGCATTTCCAGATAGTTGCCAGCCGGCGGAACCTCCACTTAACGGCCGGAACTCTGTACGTCCATTGCCTTTGTTGTAAAGATATCCGTCGATATTCTTTGTACTGTTTTCGATGATAAGTTCTCCGGATTGTGTATCAGACGTGATCTTTACGCTATCGGCTTTGATCTTCTGTATATATTGCGCGCAAGTGGAAGTGCAAGCAATGCTGAGCATCGCTGCAAGGAAAAAAGGTTTAAGCATGTTCGGTGGTTGGTGGTGGCTTAATGCTGAAGAAATAAAATTCTTCTCCGCAAACATCAGGAAAATTTTCTTTCAAATATTTTTTTCTATAAAAAAAATAATAGCACATCCTGATTGATAGATATTGGTGTTGCTGATTCATTCGACAACAAAATGCAATGACTAAGATTTTACTCTTAGTTAAAAAAAATGTGAATAATTTGTTTCCGTTAAAATGATTTTTGTTCAAATAAAAAATGCATTTTCGTTACCACAACCACCACCAATATGCTTTATCCGAACAAATTTACTGGTCTGAAGGCCGACACACTTCCTTCTTATCTCTCTTCCGTTATTAATGCAAAAGACGTAGATGCAGGCATCCGGCTTTACCGGACAGTTGCCCAATAATATTTATCATCCTGTTCATTTTGTCTGGCATAAACGTGATCCCTCTACTTCGGTAGAAATTTTCATACATATTATTCCGTCCCGTCTTGACATGACTTTACCAGAGATGGTAGGTAATGGTTACCTCCATGTTTTTATATAAATCTGCTTCAAATCAGTGTATATGTATAGCCTATTAATTGGATTATTAACTGTTTGTTCGTCATCAATTACGACCCAGGATCACGCAGCAAATTCAGCTGGCTTTCGGAAGTTAGTCTTGTTGTCAGATACGACGAAGGCCCGGGATAATAGTTTGTATCGCGATTATTATAGTTACCAAAAACAGGAGCAGCTCATTGATGCGGGCATTAACCGCCTGTTTGCAGGAAGTGGTTCGATAGAGTGGACATCCGGTCAGCGGAGTTCATTGGACTCAAACTATACGATCTCCCGCTCGGGTTCAAGTGGTAATGCAGATCTTTTTATGATCAGTCCATCGGGGCATGTCGGCATCGGAACACTTGCTCCCGGAAACTACAAACTTGCTGTGGAAGGGACGATCGGAGCGAGAAAGATCCAGGTCAAACTTGAATCATGGGCCGATTATGTTTTTGAACCGGGATATAAACTGCCGACACTTGCGGAAGTTGAAAATTTCATCAAGCAACATGGGCGCCTGCCTGAAGTTCCTTCTGCCAGGCAGGTGGAGGAGTCGGGTATTGATGTAGGGGCAAACCAGGCATTGTTATTAAAGAAGATAGAGGAGTTAACGCTGTATATGATTGAGTTGAAGAAGGAGAATGATCAGTTACGGGAGCGGGTGGTAAGGCTTGAAAAGGAATAGCTGTTAAAGAATAAATAACTGTAAGCTCTGAATGGGCGCGATTCAAAAATCTGCAACGAACCCAAACAGAGTACTAATTAAAGATTCATCTTACGGGCAAATGACCAGGCAGTCGTTCATTTATTACATTGCATTAGCATTGTTCCATTTTATGGGGCAGCCGACTTTTGCGCAGGTCAAAGCCATACAATTTCATCACTCGCTCGTACCTAAGACTGATTCATCTCAAAAAATATCAAGAATACTGAATGTTAACCCCAGAGTCGTGCAGATAGGGGATAGTCTATGGGTGGTGAGTGGGATTTGTAAACCATTGTTCCGCGCAAGGCTTGATACCATCAAACCTCGCGAGCTATTGGATCCTGGCCGGCCAACAGTCGACAAAAAAATGGATTTTATCAAGGTTCATGGTAATGTACAGTATGATTTTATTCATCGCTCGCACGTAGATACACCTTTTTCTCAGCAGGATTTTCAGCAGCACACCATCCAGGCCTCCCTTCGCATAACGGTGAAAGAAAAATACCCATTGAAAGTTAATCTCTCGACACGAGCGAGTAATTCGCCTTATTTCAGGAATTTTCTTGATGTCGGTTTGCAGCTTGATCAGTATAATTATGTGAAGGACTACCGGCAACAAATGCTAAAAAAAGCTGGTAACTATTTTAGTGCGTCACCAGAGTTGCACGCAATAGAAACGTCACTTAAAGAAAAGACAGAGGCGGTGGAGTCCCTCAGAGCAAGGTTGGCTGAACCAGAAATCTATCAACGCCTGGTGCAAGAAAAAGAGCAGGCTTATCTAGACCGTGTGAAGAAGCACGCAGCAGGAATTGGAGGCTCCCTCTCTGGCGATCTGAATACAAAGGAAATTAACGCAACGTTAATGCACAAGCAATTATCGGATGTCATTGAAGATACCGTAATGACTTTCACTTCTTACTCGGAATTTATTACCGGGCAAAGAAAGCGGCTGGACAGTCTTCAGGAAGATATTCTACTATTTCGTAAAAAGGTTGATAGTGTCAGAAGAGTAGCCGATAAAAATACTGCTGATATCAGAAAGAAAATCTACCAGGCGAGGAATAAAAGTGAGCTGAAAAAGATAGCCCTCGATAATAACTGGTCTGATGAAAAAGAGAGCAAGTTTGATCGGTTTTTGAGTGATGTTCGAAGTTTTGGGATCGGGCGCTCAATGGTTAGCTATTCTGAACTGTCTGTATGGAATGTTGCGATGTCAGGATTGAACCTTGAATTTAACAACACAAAGGTTTATGCAGCTTTTGCAGCCGGTAGGATGGATTATGGGTTCAGGGATTTTTTCGGAAGTAATACGAGGGCCCGGCAGCAATCTCTTTTAATGGGAAGAGTTGGTATTGGAGACAGAGATAATAAAGCATTGATATTTTCTGTATTTACGGGGAAAAAATATAATTACGGAATCGTTCTTGCTGACAGTGTTTCCAGTTATGTGAATGTGACGGGATATTCAGTGGAAGCGATCTTTAAAAAGAATGCGTACACCTCAATAAGTGCGGAAATGGCAAAAACAACGCGGCCTGCCACTGGAGCACCCGGCGAAACTGGCGCTTTGAAGAATCTGTTCGATATCAGCGATAAGCGAAACCTTGGTATAAATATCAAAGGGCAAACAAAGTTATCAAAATATAACACCAGGGTAGAGGGGTTCCTGCGTAAAACCGGAGAGCATTTTCAATCTTTCAGCTTGTTTACTTATAATACCGATCAGCTTGCCTGGCAGATGAGATTTGATCAACCGTTATGGAAAGACAGGCTGAATATTATGGCAATGTTGCGGCGTAATGATTTTACGCATCCATTTGCAGATAAGACATTTAAAACCAGTACCGTTTTTACCAGTGTGCAGGCTACGATTAGAGTTCCGCGACTGCCGGTAATAAGTCTTGGTTATTTTCCCGGAACCCAGCTTTATGTAGAGGACAATAAGCGCGTATTGGAGAATGTTTATTATACACTTAATGCTTCTGCCGTTTATATGTATGATGCCGGTACTTTACAAATGACTAGTACGGCGATTTATAACCGTTATTCAGGTAAGGGGACCGACTCTGGATTTATTGCTTACAGCGGTGTCAATTATATGTTTAGCCAATCGCTGCAAGCAGGAAAATTTCAGGTGAATGGCGTATACAATTTCACAGATCAGGAGCAGATGCGCTATCACACTGCTGAAACCGGGCTTGAATATGCTGTTACTTCAAAGATCCGCCTGGGTGCTTCAGGGAAATACAACAGCATAATTGGAGGTAAAGACTACTGGGGTGGCCGTGCGCATGCAATGATTGAACTTAAACAACTTGGTGCATTCCAGTTGCATTATGATAAATCCTATTTACCTACAATTTTTGGTGATCTTTTTCCGGTAGAAAGCGGAAGGATATCTTGGTTCAAATTTTTTTAGTATATGATGAAAAGTCTATTTTTTTTCATTCTTTTTGGGTTGTCAATCTGTTTAAAAGCCCAGGTAACACTCAGCGTGCAATTACCTCCAGGCGGCATGATACAAAAGGATCAGCTTTGGAATTTGGTTGCTATGAACAATGGTGGCTCAGGTGTTGATGCGTTGCTGTTGCTTAGTCTCCAGGATGTATCCACCGGGCAAACCGTATTAACCGGTTCAACGCGAAGCATCATTTTGCCCCGTGGTGTTAAAAATATCCGTGCGCAGGACCTTCAACCGGTTCAATACACATACAGTGCGGGCTTTGCAAACGAGAATTATATTCCTTTGGGGGCCTACACCGCATGCTACACGATCAGTCGTATAATGGCGGAGAGTCAGGAACCCATAGCGACCGAATGCGTAAGGATCAATATCACGCCGCTGAGTCCACCGTTGTTAAATTTGCCCGCCAATAATTCCTTGCTAACAACTCCATATCCACAGTTTAGCTGGATACCTCCTGCGCCGATCAATATGTTCAGTGATCTGAACTATGACCTTAGTGTGGTTGAAGTACTCGAGGGACAGTCTCCTATGGAAGCTATTACCAATAATAGTCCTGTCTACGCACGAAATTTTCTACAAGTCTCTCAGGAGAATTATGCAACAAGTTATAACCCTCTTGAAAAGAATAAAATTTATGCATGGCAGGTGACTGCCCGAAATGGGATGAACTATGCATCTGTGACTGATGTGTGGACATTTAGTCTTGGAAGTGATCCGATAAAAAATATACTTCCGGATAAGAATTATATCGAAATGAAGTTCGATGGAAAAGAAGGTTCATTACATTATTTGAAATCTCCTGTTGTTCGAATCAAGCTTCATTCCTACATGGGGAGGTATAAAAATGAATTTGTTTTTTATGATGCTGCAGGCAGTGTGATAAAAAAGGTGAGCAGGGATGTTTCTTATGGTGATAATTTCTTTGTGTTTGAATTGGATAGGAATTTTCAGAAGAATAAATCTTACCGGATATCTATGACGGATCCTAAAAAAAACACGTCTGGTATTTCTTTCATTATTCAAGAGTAGTCGAACCGAATTATATATGATACACTTATTAGCAACCAGGTATAACAAATTTATCGCTTACTTTTTTTTCCTGATATTCTGGATCAGTTTGATCCCTCTATCGGCTAAAGCTTCATCGTTGCCGGTATATACACCGTTCCCATTTGTAAATAAAACTGCAACTGATTTTTCTTTCTACCGGAATAGCTTGTCTGTAGGTGACGGAGACGCGGCAGTGGGAGAACGCAAGCTGGATAAGTTAAGCCGCAGACCGGACAGTGTGCTCATCGATGGCCCTTCCCAACCGGAAATGTCCTCATTTCAAGCTGCCGGTACGAATAATATGGTCAATCTTTTTACAGGAGACTTCAGTTATAATATTCCATTGCTGGATGTTGGAGGATACCCGGTGAATATTTTCTATAATGGAGGGATCACTCCGGAACAGGAGGCAAGCTGGGTTGGTCTTGGTTGGAATATTAACCCAGGTACTGTCAGCAGAAATATGCGGGGTATTCCTGATGACTTCGACGGTACTGATATGCTGAAGCAATATCAGCAAATGAAGCCAAACAAAACTTTTGGGTTCCGCTTTGGTCCCGATTTTGAGTTTGGTGGTGTTAAAGCAATTGACCTTGCGGTAACGGTAGGCGCATCATTTAATAATTATCTGGGTCCCGCGATGGAGCTCGGTGTAAAAGGGGGAGTTAGTGCTTCGGTCGGGCTAAAATTGTTCGGTGAAAAATATGCCCCTAATGATCTGTCGGTAAAGCTTGGTGCTGGTGCCGGCTTGAATCTGAGTTCCAGAAATGGTGTTACGGCATCTGCCAACGCTTCGCTGACGGCGCGGTTTCATAAGTTCAATACGCATTTAACCGGAGGATTAGGTGTCAGTACAAGCTATAACTCGAGAACTGGAATCAAGGGACTTGAACTATCCGAACAGGTTGGCTTCAATTATTCGCAAGCCATACGGCTGGCGAAAGGCGTCTATACAGTTTTTGAACCAGGTCAGTCAGCCCGCCTGTCTTCATCGCTTAGTTTTGTAAGACCAAGTTATATTCCTGCTATACGGGCGGTGACAACCAACCAGGCCAATTCGTTTCATTTTCAGCTTGGCTTAGCAGCCATGAATACAGGGTCGCTGACATCTGTCGAAACTGAAGTATACTATCAAAACTCCGCTATTCTAAATAAAGACACACTACGCACAAACCCTATGTTTGGTTATCTCTATTACGACAAAGCCACGGGGAAAAGCAATGCGGTAATGGATATGACAAGATTCAATGATCGTGAGGTGACGCCTTCTACTCCGGTTATTTCTGCACCGCAGTATTCTTATGATGTTTTTGCCATACAGGGAGAAGGGACCGGAGGGAGCGTACGAGCTTATCGAAATGACCTGGGGTATGTTCGGGACAACCTCACCGTTTCAAAAGATGAAAGCCACAGCGGTGGTGCCGATATCGGTCCGACAGCTCACTACGGAATTAATTTTAATTCCATTCAAACACCATCAACTATTGGCGACTGGAATGCAGGTAATAAATTGCCGGCTGCAATTCCTTTCAGATC
>JBEVKW010000241.1:0-55319 GCA_040509495.1 Chitinophagaceae bacterium
CGACTATTACAAATTTTTCGGAATCCGAATTTGTGGTTGCGGGGCCTGGAGCTAAGGGCGGAATAAGTAAATGTTTTGTGGATACAGGTGGTCGGGACAACATGGATATCATAAAATTCATGACAGACAACCAAGATCGAGAGTTTTCTAGGCTGGGGCTAAGGTTTAAGGATTTATGGGGGCGGCCACTTCAATTAATAGACTGTCAAAACCTTTTTTGTGAAGTTGACAAATACGCTAGAGTTTATCACCCAACAATTAAAGGAGCCAGTGACAGAACTAGAATAAAGCAAATCTTTAAAGCCAATAGTGACCCAATAAAATTTTGGTTTCCACCAAAGTGGAATATTAATGACAATATCAGAAAATTTGAATCAAAGCAAGTTTTAAAAACTAATTAACGTCACCAACCTTAAACCTTGAAAATTATGACTATCGGAATTGGGTGCGACATTGTCGATCACAATGTAACTGATAAGCTGAAATGGGCGACGGATGCACAAATGCTAGAGAGACTTTTCTCTAAAGAAGAGATGTCTTTATACTATTCGAAAAAGACAATCAATTTCCTTGCTGGTCGATTTGCTGCTAAAGAGGCAGTCCTGAAATGTATTGGAACGGGGATGCAAGATGATCTCTCTTTGAATGACATTCAGATCTTGCAGGAAAACAGCAATAAACCGTTCATTTTATTGAAAGGTAAAGTCAAATCGATTTCAGAAGATATGGGTATTAACTATTGGCATCTTAGTATCACTCATTGTGAGAGCTATTCGGTGGCTTTTGCAGTTGCAGAAGCCAGAAATATGGCGATTCAGACTCATTAAATAATGGTAATCGGTAGAGATTAAAATTTTAACCCCCAAAATGATGTATAGTAGAGAATTCACTGGAATAAACTCATTCTTAGTTGGGATGGCGAGATTGCTATTAGAAGAAGGCGTAGAAAGATCAACAAGAGGCTATAAGTGTATGGAGTTAGATCAACCCATAATTATAAAAATAACCGATCCTCGAGCGCGTCTTATCACTTTGAAAGAGCGCAAATGGAATTGTGTTCTTCCGTATGCAGAATCTCTTTGGATTGCTACCGGTAGAAATGATATGAGCATGATAGGTTCATACTTGAAAAAGATGTATGATTTTTCGGATGACAATATAAGTATGAGAGCTGCTTATGGACCCAGGTTGAGATATTTTCGTGGTGTTGCAAATGATTATGAAAATAAGTTTAATTCCAAATCTAGTGGAGAAAGTGTGATAACTGTTGATCAATTCTCCTTTATTGAAAAAATATTTCAAAAAGATCCGTTTACGCGACAGGCAGTTATATCTATAACTGACCCCGCGAAGGATTTTTTTTCTGAGCAGAACCAATTAAAAAAAACAAAAGATTTTCCTTGCACGAATAACCTACAATTTATTAAGAGGAAAAATTCACTTGACTTAGTTACTCACATGCGATCAAACGATCTCTTTTGGGGCGCTTCAGCAGTAAATATTTTTAACTTCACATTTATCCAAGAGTATTTTGCTAGTATTCTTGGGTTAGAAGTCGGGAATTATTATCATATAGTCAACAACTTGCATTATTATGAAGATTTTCAGGATAAAGTCAATCTAATCGCAAACATAGCTGATTTCAAGGATGAGGGATATGTTTACAAGAGAACTGTTGACAGTTTAAATGTTTTTGATAAAAATCTATTAATACTTGAGGAGTTAGAAGAGCATTGGAGGACGAAAAAAGATACTGTTCTAACTCATTTCGAGGACGAATTTTTTGATGATTGGGCGAAGGTGTTATACTCTTTTCATAATAAAACATTACCTGTAACATTCTCAAATCCTCTTTTGAATGAATTATGTAAGTAAAATTTCTTGCTAAATTAATTAACATGAATAATAATGAATTGATGAACGAGACTGAATTAAGAACCATCACTGAAGATGTGATAAAGATTTTACTAAAAAAAAATCAAGATTATGGAGGTGCGAGTTTCGACTTAGGCTTAACAGGAAATATGGTTCATCTTTGGGACAAAGTGAAAAGATATAGGACTTTAGTAGAAAGAAAGATAACTGAGGGGGGGCAGCCCAATTTTGAAAGTATTCAGGATACTTTAAAAGACGTAATCGGGTATGCGATTATTGGTATGCTTATATTAAAATCAGAGAACTCGAATGCAACAGAAAATACTCGAGACATATAGTGTCCGCTTTTAGAATAGTATAAGATTTCCTTTCGCCACAATTTAAGGGACACCCTCATTCAATATCGCGAACTGATGCACAAACTAGTAGTAATAAGGTGGTCGCAATTCTAAAACGACTTATAGCGTCACTGCAATGGATTTGGATAGATTTAATTAATATAACTCAATTAAATGGCTGGACTATACAACATATTTATTAGCCATAAGGGGGAAAATGATGCCCAGGTCCAAAGACTGAAGGAAAGACTTACCAATGACGGTTATAATGTACGAAATTTTTCGGTTGATAGTACCAATCATAAAGACGGGCGAAGACCTTCTGACGCAGTAATTGCTCGTTTACTTCGAATGAGGGTAAGTTGGTCAAGTACCTTTATATGTTTAATAGGACGTGACACGCACACTAGCAAATATGTTAATGATGAGATAAGGTACGCACATCAACAAGGTAAAAGAATTGTTGGTATCTACGTTCATGGGACTGCAAACGATGTGGAGTTGCCCGAAGCATTTAAGAAATACGGGGGGACACCTTTAGGTTGGAATTCGCTAGATAAATTAGGTGATGCAATCGAGGGAAAGAGTATGCCGGCTGAAAATGCTGACGGAACTCCGAGACAACCTATCACTTCAATTTCGAGAGTAAAATGTAATAGCTAATGGGATATTATTCGTATAAGATAGATCACGATTTTGGCTTGGCACCAAATCCGTTCGGAGGATATTGCACATTAGCTGTGTGCAAGTCAGATATTCGCAAGAATAAGAAATTGCAAATCGGCGACTGGATTTTTGGTACAGGTAGCGCTAAGTTGAAAAATATGGGATTTTTGATTTACGCCATGCAGGTAGAAGAAAAAATTACAATGGAGCAATATTGGGAAGATGCACGATTTCAGTATAAAAAACCTGTTGTTAATGGAAGCCTTGTTCAAATGTACGGTGATAATTTCTATCATAGAGATCTTAAGACGAATAGATGGATACAAGAAGATTCAGCACATTCGCTAAAAGGTGGTAAGACGAATAAAGAGCATCTTCAAACTGATACGGGAGGAAAATTTGTATTAATTTCCCAGACGTTTTACTATTTCGGTGATAACGCTTTCAAAATACCTTCGAGATTTGAAGAAATCTGTAATAAAGGAAGGAATATCAAAAGCAATTCCATTCCTATCGAAGTTGCGAATAAGTTCGTTGAATGGCTATCAAAAAGTCGAAAACGAGGCATACAAGGTGACCCCATTAACTGGAAAAATCATATTATGTAGTCGAACAAAATAAGATAGCCAAGAGGAAATATAGCATATGAAGTACAAATATCAAGTTATTGTTTTAGGGGATATATCATCAACAGCTGACGACATCATCAAATTGTTTTATGAAAAGTTAGCTGAACTAGGTCTACAAAAGAACTTTTATAAAATTATCAATAGTAACAATTTCGATAAAGAGTATTTGGGCAATCAACCAGCTTTCGCATTGTATTTTGGTAACGACTCTGGGAATCAAAAGGATTTAATGATTGTTAAACGTTTACTTAGAGACGCAACCACCATTTTACCGATTTTTCAAAACTCTTTTGATGTTGAAATACCCAAGATTTTAAGTAATCAGAACGGCTTAAAATATAATGCTACTTCCAATGAAAAGGTAGTGAACTTAGTTTTGGAATCTTTTGGTAAACTCAGGAATACTAGAAAAGTATTTATCAGTTATAAGCGAAACGAGTCTACATCGGTTGCCGTACAGCTCTATGAGGCGCTGGAAAGGAATAATTTTGACGTATTTCTAGATACGCATTCAATCAAGCAAGGTGAACCGTTTCAGGATGAATTATGGCACCGGATGACCGACTGTGATGTGATAGTTCTGCTAAATACTCCCAATTTTTTAACTAGTAAATGGTGCAAAGAAGAAGTTGCAGAAGCGAGTGGCAAGCAAATTGGAATTCTCCAACTTGTTTGGCCGGGTCATGAGCTGGAAGATATGGCCGAGCTTTGTTTCTCTATTGAATTGAAAGAAGGAGATTTTCTCGATAGCAATTTTGGAGATAAGGACACTTCAAAGCTTACGGAATCTATTATAAACAGTATTGTACAGCAGGTAGAGTCAATCCGAGCGAGAAACTTGGCTGCCAGACAGGATAATCTGATAACAGATTTTATAAACTCCGCTAAAAAGTCCGGTAAAAAAGTTAGTCTTCAGCCGCAGCGATTTATTACGGAAAAATTAGGAAAGAAAAAAAGACGGATCTTTATCCCGTCTGTTGGTATACCTCAGTCGATGGATTGCAATCAATCTTCGGAACTAAAAAGAGAAATTAAAGAGTTTTCTGTTAAGAAAATATATCTCATTTACGACGATGTCCGGATTCGAGAAAAGTGGCTAAAACACTTAGACTATTTAAATAGATACTTGGACGTGAAAACCATTAAAAGGCAGCAATTCGGCATATGGCTAAAAAAGCACTAAGCAACATCTTTCTTTCAGCAAGCATTCCTCTTAAGAATCGGGACGCTAAATATTATGAGACGGCCGATATTATCGCCATTCGTGATGCCGTTATTGCCTTAGCAACAGCGATTTTACCAAAACATAAATTGATTTGGGGAGGACACCCATCTATTACGCCTTTGATTTATTTTGTAATTCAAAAGCTGGGCTTAGACATTCAAGAGCATTTAACAATTTATCAGTCTTTGTATTTTGAAGAAAAATTTCCAGAAGATAACAATAAGTTCGAAAACGTATTGCTTACTGATAATCTAGGTACAGAAGAGTTGAGTGTGCTTCATATGAGGCAAAGGATGTTTTCTGAGAATAAATTTACAGCTGGCGTATTTATTGGAGGGATGGAAGGATTAGAAGTAGAATTTAAAATGTTCAGGGAATCTTATAATAATGCTTTGCTTTTGCCTATTGCAAGTACTGGCGCTGCTGCAAGATTAATGTATGATAATCTAAACGCTGATAAGAAAAACGAACGAATGCTAAATGATTATGGTTACCTGAGCTTATTTCAAGAATTACTCCTTGAAAAACTATAATATTATATGCAGAATTATGCGTTTAAATCTATCCCAGGCCGAAATCCTTCTCCAATAGCCCATTCACCAACTCCTTCGTATTAAACCCATTCTCCACCAACGTATCCGCAATATCTTTCCCACAAATGAAAATGATCGGGTGCTTATCAGACCGCACTTCTTCGTACGCTTGACGAGCAATAATAGACGTCGTTACTAACACACCAAACTGCCGGTGCCTGATCCGGGAGATCAGCCGCGCTACTTCTTTCACTCCTACTGTATTCGGCGATTCGGTTGTCACGAACGGAGGCCGGTAACATTTCGCTTCCAAGGAAAACTCTGCATATACGGGATCTTGGTGAAGGCCGAGAACATATTTGCCGATGGCATCGCGGCCGCCATCTATAGTGCCACGGGTGATCTCGTCGATGATCACGCGCTGATCCATCATTTGGAAGATGCGGGCGGCAAAGGCTTCAAAGGCGATCGGGCTGTCTTTGAAATAATGCCAGACAGTGCTGAGGATCTCTATCTTTTGGCCAGAGTCGGGCGTTTGTTGTTTCTCTGTTCTGATCAGGGTCGTGGATTCGGAAGCTAAGGGCGTGTAGATGCCTAGATTGATAAATTTCTTCCAAGGCTGAGGCGCATTGATGCTGAGCGGTTCGTCATTCAACAGGTCGTTGATCCATTCCCTTTTGATCACGGGTACATCCAGCACGGTGAAAATTGCCTTATAGTTTTGAAAGCGTTGTTGATTGGTGGATTTCCAGCTGGCCGTCAGGTCTTCGGTCTGCGGCACGCCCGGAAAGCCAGGCACAGCCAGTCCTTTGAACTGCACCGACCGGCTGCTGGATGGCGTTGGATATTTCATGAAAATGAAAAATGCCGGGATGTTGTTGCGGTTTGGCAAGTGCAGAGCTTCGAAGGTATTTTGCAGGATAGTGTTGCCGCCACGGGGTGTATCATGGAGTTCGTGCCCAGGCGTTTTGTTATCGCCGAAGTAAATGAATTGACCGGTCGTTAATTCCAATCGATCCGGCCAGTCCTTGTCATCACCGCTGGTATAGAGAACGACGATCTTTTTATTCGGCCCTTTTCCCGCGAAGCGGAATCCGCCCTGGTTGCCGACGGGTAGCAGCTTTGCGAGAGGATCGCTGGCAGCACCGGATTGAGTGCCGCCTTCGTAGACGGCATCGACGATGAGGTCCGCGGTGGGGAGGTCGGTAAAGGGGATGATCTTTAAGGACGACATAGATACTTAGAGAGTTTTCTCGTGAAGCCAGGGTTGTTGAGGTTGGCTAAGGATTGTAAAGATACAATTACATAGAAA
The DNA here is from genome assembly GCA_040509495.1 of Chitinophagaceae bacterium. Classification (GTDB taxonomy): domain Bacteria; phylum Bacteroidota; class Bacteroidia; order Chitinophagales; family Chitinophagaceae; genus Terrimonas_A. The sequence continues at coordinate 6,579 of JBEVKW010000241.1, forward strand.
ATAGTCTAACAAAGGTCTCATGAACTAGTGCAGCCTTAATAGGACACTTTCCTTAAAAGAAGGTGCCCTAAAGCCGTTATTCTATTGACATTGAGTAACACCTGAATAGATATCGAGCTGTTTCTTTTTGGCTATTTTTTATTGTAAATTGCATTCAAATGTTACCAGATGATACCCGACGTAGAATTGAAGATATCGTTAGAGGAGCTCGCCTTGAAGGGCAGTCGGATCATTGCACAACAACCCGCAATCTCTTATGCGGACGCTATCCGACAAGCACAACGGTTAAAAGAGACTTCGAAAGTAAAGCAATCATCAAAGAAGAGCAGGCCCAAATCTTAGAGGATTTTTGTCGCAGTCATAATTTATGGCGCGCAGGATTGCCTGATGAAAGCACATATATCACCCGCGGTGGAGAAGCCCGCGTATACTTAGATACCGATCATCGACATGTGATCAAATGCAATGATGGTGTGTATTACGCGACGTGGCTTGAATTCCTCAACAGTATTGTCCTGCATAACCAGGTTTTCAGAAATACAGCATATGATCTGCTCGGCTTTACAAAAGCAGAGGGCGTTTTATACGCTGTTTTGAAACAGCCATTCATTATATCTTATGGGCGAGTAGAGTTAGAGGATATAAAAAAGTTTTTAGAGTTCAATGGGTTTGAGAATTCCAGGCGGAATGATTACGTTCATAAAGAACTTGGACTGATACTGGAGGATATGCATGATGAGAATGTATTGTTGACCTCGAATACCTTGTTTTTTATTGATTCGGTGTTTTATACTGTACCTCGACCTTAGCTTTCTCCAAATAGATGAATTTGCACTTACAAATTGATAAGCATTAATGGAAGAACTAGCAGTTTTTGAGTCGCTTATTTTGAGAGCACTTAATAGTGTGGATCAGTCATATCACATAACGGCATATCGGAATATAAATAATTTTGAAAATGCAATCCGCTATAGGAATGGTGAAGTTATTGGAAACGACTTTCACCGAGCTGGAGAGCGTGTTTTTTGATTACTATTGGAACAGTCTGAAAAATGAAAATGCTTCAACTTATCGGATATGAAATTCGATACATAGAAATAATCTGTTCAAAATGAATGTGCGAAATCTCCCCTGAAGGGGGAGATTTAGAGGGGGCCCTACGCCGTGAAAAACTAAGACTGACGACGATATGCGAGAGAACACTTAACTTAAAGACATTGCGCTACGGAATACTGTCTGTTGACTAGCGTAGCTAACCTAACCTACGATGCATTAAAATTCTTGCGCCTGATTTATCTGTTGTTTTGGCTGAGTTTAAATTTTTAAACTCAGCCAAATTCTAGGAGTAAAAGTATTAACCACTATATTAATTTCATGCAACAATACACCGTTACGAAATATGGCTTTATAAATACGAGTGAAGCGTATTCCAATACCATGTTCATCGGTAATCGGAACGTTGTAATACCCTATATCAGCCAGGGATTGATGCCAGACAACCCCATTAATGGAAAGCAAGCTGTGATCGACTTCTCCTATTACGTACTGGAAGGAGTTTCTGTAATGTCATTCGGTGCATCGCGGGCAAATTTTTCGATAACGGTGTCCAATAACGCAGATGCCTTGATGGAAGAATATATCAGCTTTGGAGGGGAAGATGGCGCTGAAGTAAAAGTATTGTGCTCCGGACTGAAATTGTTTGTGCCTGATGATAGTGTGATCCGTTCCAGCTTCGAACCATTTGTTCCATTCGATAGAAATTCCTCTAATCCGAATTACCGGCAGAATATTGATACCGCCGTTGCGAACGCCTTCTTTGACGGACGCGACCTTCCCGAAGATCTAAAGCAATTGCTGGGATCTCCCTGTCAACTACTCAGCTGGACCGGCGACGGTGTAAGTATTGCGTGCTTGCCCGGCTTATAAATGCTTCACCCAATCGAACATTTTGTAAGTTTACCCCATGAGCAATTCCTGCGCCGTCTTCTGGAAAAATGAATTGGTCGGATATGTTTCGGATCTTTCCAATGATATGTGGTATTATGACGGACGTTGGGCCTGTGCAGATTCCGCCTTTGCCCGGGATTTTGAGACGATAACACGCCGTCTCGATCCTAAACATGTACGGGAATTTCCAGATCATGGCTTACTGATTAAGTTAACGTCAGATCAGCCTTTTTCGCTTTCACACATGCTTGTGTTAGGATTGCAGGGAGATGATCTGTTGCTACGTATGGTAAGTCCGGAAACTGCCGCCTATGTGGATCTTGATCAGTTTTCGCCCTGGCAAAAAGCGGACAGAGCCGAATTCTTCGAAGCGGCATTGAAACGGCAAGTTGGTTTCTTTCACCCGTTACGTTTTAAAAGTGTGCGCGCGATCGGTATGCGGGATGACCGTCATGACGTGTTATTTGAATTACAGGATGGATCACAGCGGTACGCGTTAGTCCATTTAACCCATAAGAAAGAACGTTCAAAAAAATTACCCGCTACAGAATTTTATAAAGGCTGGAAAGCGTTTTATGATCAGGAACTGGCGCACCTGGTTGCCCCGTTCGATATCCAGTCGCTCACCGGTTCCATTGTAGAAGAAGTGGAGAAGCATGGCGCAAAATACCAGGTGACTTCGTTTGATTCGGGTGCCGTGATGATCGATGTGTGGTGGAAAGATCAGCTATATGTTGTTCAGATGCATGAGCAGCAGTTAGGGTTAAGTCTGGTGACAGATGATAACGGGTTTTCTACCGTTCCCGATGAATCTTTTACACACGCGGAATTGCTGCTGGAAAATTTTAAACGGATCTTTCGATAACTGATCGGGAATTTCAAATGTTGTTTATTCTCAACAGATCAGTCGTTTTTGTTGATAATAAACAACATTTAATTTTCCAGTCCTATACCATCCTGAGCTGAACATCTGCAGAAGGATCAGCGCCCCATGCCACACAAGGTATCCACCACCGTATACTCAATGAGCTTCCTTATCTCCTGTCGCTTTCCGTCCTGGTCAAAGTACTTTATCACCAGCGGAACTTTATAATGCCCTACCTTCTGTTCTGCTTTTACAAGAATATTTTCAATGCCGTTTTGAAGAGGTGTTGACGGGCTGTTATTTACAGCAACTTCCATTCTGTACCGGTTGGCATAAGGAAATATTCCAACACCAAATCCAACTGTAATAGAAGCGCCGGGTAATACCACCAGCGGATTTTGTGAGATGATCAGGTTGGGACCACTGTCGCAACTATCGTGATAAGCAATAGACTCCAGGCAATAGGTTGCGCACTTCCATCCGGCAGTAAGAATATTGAATTGAACACTACTCAAAAAAGAACTGACCGCCGGATAAGTAACTGACTGCAGCAGATCGCTAAGATCCTCAGCTGAGTTGAAAATACTGTCTAGGCCGGCACCAAACAAGGAGAAATCGCGACGGAATTCTGTCTGTAGCGGCCAATCAACGCTCAACACAGAATCCCGGAACAAGGTTAGTTGTATATACAAATGACCCGCCTGCTTTGCCCATTCGCGGGTAGCGGTAGATTTTCCCGGATTTGCATGGTTCTCTTTGTCCAGTAGCTCCCGTAAAGCCTTCACCTGCTGATTTGCGGCATTGGTGAATGCGACAATTCGTTTTATTCTGATCTCAATGGGCTTAAACTTCTCCGCTCTGAAAGGCACTTCAGTTATTTCCGCAATGCGCGCTTCAGTAAATTCAAGTTGCTGCATTTTCATGGCTACTGCGGCTGCAAGACTCTCTGATGATGCCTGGATTAATTTGTCAGCCTGCTTTTGATCTTCGCTGCAGGCTGATAAGGTAAGCAGGGCAAGGACCAGCCAATGATATCGTTTTCGCATAAGATGATTTGTCTCTTTCATTAATCTGTTTGCGCAGGTAATAACCGGTACGTAACGTTTTTCCTGATCTGTTTTGGTTTGCCGTCTTCATCCAAAAAATCCAATACCACCGGGATCGTGTAGGTACCGGGTTTGCCTCTAGGTCTTAATTCGTATTTAAAAGTCGCATCTTCTCGAAGTTCGCAGGGCTTACCATTGATCAGAGCCTTCGGCTGTGCCCTCAGGGAAAATGCACCAACCCGGCATTGATCTCCAGTTGCTCCCCAGGCACCAGCGCAGCACTGTTCTGCGAGACGATCGCCGAATAGACGGTATAATAGAAACCCGGATCGGAGACCTGTTCAGTACAAAAGCGAATGATCGCGTTGGTGTTTTGAGTTGCCAGGAGTTTAAGTTGGGAGAAAATGGCGGCCTGTTCTTTTTCATTAAAATGATCCGGGGACTTTAATCTGTTCAGGATGGAGGATAGGCTTTGACTATTACCATTACCTGCTGCATCAGTAAAATTGCGGGAAAATTCGGCTGTGATCAGCGGGTCTACATTCAGGGTGGAGTCAGTATATTCTTTTAACGAAGTTTTCAAGCTGACAATATTGATTTCCTTGCAGTCTGTTCCGTTGGTTGCACATTCTTTTGCTATACGATCAATTTCATCGATGAGTTTGTGTTTGTACTTCTCTGCCTGTTTGGCTTTTGGGAGCCAGATCGCTGCTTTAGCAGACATGGAGGGTGTGGCAAGTTTTTCCTCGAATGCAGCGAGTGTTGCCTGTGTCTGACTCTCGATCGTACGGGAAGCGTTTTCGAGACTGTATTGCAGCGATGTCATCATGGTGCCCTTGTCAGCTGATTGTTTGCAGGAAGAACAAAGGATCAGCCATGCAAGCCCATAGAGAATGCCTTTTCGCATGTTGATTTGTGGTTTGCATCTCAACGAAGCCGGTCGTGACGATATTGCCGTCACAGGCGGATGAAAATGTTAAAGATAGTTCGCGGGAAAAGTCTACCAGATCGTTTGGAGTTTTATCTTAGAAAAAATATTAGACGGTGTCACTCTTTTCCTTTTTCCGCAACAATAAGAAGCAGGCTAAAAATTGCCTTTATGATTTACCGGGGTTGGATACTATTTCTTTTGACGAGCTTTCGCAGAAAGCATATACTTACCTCAACAACCAGCAGGCGATTTTTCAAAAAACATACAATATCGATTGGTCCGAAGACTGGTTCTATGATCAGCTAACAGGGGAACTTACTTTCAGCAAGAATGAGATCAAAAAGCTGATCATTATGTATGAGGAGGTCGGATCTGTTTCCTTTAAATCAGATACATGGCTTTGGGCATGGGATAATCCGCACCTTGAAGAAAAGATCAAGTCGGAGATAACGATAGTGCGGGATTATGGAGCGACAAGAAACTTTGAGAAATTAATTATTCCCAAATGGGAAGCAGATGAATATGATGGTTGGGAAATGACGGCGATCTCTGCTTACCTGATGCAGGCGAAAGGAGCATACAGAGCTCCTTCTTCAGACGGCTCGCTATATTCTTTTATGATCTTTAAAGAAATACGGTGGGCAGATGGGGTGAATCCGAATTGATCCGGTTGGAGACGTGTCGAGTGAAGAGTCCTGAAGTTGGCCCACAATTGCAACAGCGTAGGTTCCCGCAGATACCGCAGATTGATCTGTCTGCTCATTGAAAATTCTTTCTGGATTCAATACGTTTATATCAGTAGGCGCAGATTGCGCAGATCACCTTCCGATACCGGGGACTGATCTGCGTCATCTGCGCATGCCTAAAAGAACATTGCCAAACTACATAATGCAACGGCCATTGGCGGAGGGATAAATCTGCATCATCTGCGGGAACCTACGCCAGCAGAATATACTAAGCATGCCTGTAAATTGAGTAATGATTAAGCATAAATGGTGATCTCCCGGCCCTGGCTTTCCGAAAGAAGAAAGTGAACTAAATCAGCCCGGCCGGGATGACAGCTCTTTAAAGCTTGAACTTAAGGACTGTGCCCGGCCAGTATGATAACCCTTACCAGCACCCTTCCTACCTCTCACCCTTGTTAAGCAACCACCTTCTCACTCTCTTTTCCCCAAAGCGGCAGCCTTCCGAATTCAAACCTACCCCAACTAATCCACTAAGAGCAAAACCTAAAAATTGACCTGATCCGGGGTTGTGCTTATGATCCCATTCAACGTCTTTTGCCAGGGGCGTCGACCGTCCTGAACATCATCATCATTACGGTCAATGCCCCGCCACACTTCACTGAGCGAACCGTCAGCGAAGCGTTAAACACCTGCGGGAAGAACGGTGAACAAGCCATTGCATTGCCAGGTGCCATCATCGATACAACTTGCCCATGCATAAAAACCTTATCGTCAGTATCGCGGCATCGCTGCTGCTGATATTGATCCTGTTGTTTTATTACTCCGCCAATAAGGCGCTGAGTACGCAGACTTCCATGGCGGCCCGTCACCAGGCGGTCTACAATGGATTCCAGCGAATGAATCAACTAATGCATAATGCAGCAGTGACTCACCCGGGTTTGACGAGATCGCCTGAAACGTCTCCCTTCTTCAAAATTTTTATTACTGATAGCACAGAGATCGAACGGCAGTTGCAGCAACTGAGAGAGACAGCGATAGATACACAGAATCTGCGGACCCTTGCGCAACTCCATTCGCTGATAGGGCAGGAAGTGCAATGGTTACTGAAAAGCAATGTGCCTGATTCCATTTTACATCATCATGGCGGGCAACACCTCGTTGCGCTGCTGCAGATCGATTCGCTCATCAGCAAAGGCACCAACCGCACGGCTTTCCTGATCGGTTACCGCCAGCAGCAGATCGCCAGGGAGATGACAAAAGTGCGGTCGCTCATTATCGGGTTTGTGATCCTTTCGTGTGCACTGCTGATCTATACAACAGCGGTATCTCTTAAACAACGTTCGAAAAGAAAGAACAAGGAGCAGGAACTGACCATGGTGCTGAACACGATCAGCGATGGTGTGATGTCTGTCGATACTCAATGGCGATATACGTTCCTCAATGATGCGGCCATGGCCAATCATGTGGGAGATAAAGCATCGATCATCGGTCAGCCGATCTGGACCATTCATCCCGGGCTGGAAGAAAGCGCGTTCGGTCAGAAATACAAGGAGGCGATCAGCACGGGGCAGATGCAGGAAGTGGAAGCCTTCTTTGCACCGCTGAACAGCTGGTTTGCTGCGCGGATCTATCCATCCGCAGATGGCCTGACGATCTATTACCAGGATGTAACGGAAAAACGGAAAGCGGCAGATGCCATGAGCAGGATGCTGAAGGAGATCAAGGACTATCGCTTTGCGCTGGATGAAGCAAGCATTGTGGCGATCACGGATCAGAAAGGGATCATCTCGCATGCCAATGAAAATTTTTGCAGGATCTCAGGATATACGCTGGAAGAATTGATTGGAAAGGATCACCGCATCATCAATTCGGGGTATCATACAAAAGAATTCATCCGCAACTTATGGGTGACGATCGCCAACGGGAAGATCTGGAAGGGCGAGATGCGCAACAGGGCAAAGGACGGTACGATCTATTGGGTGGATACAACGATCGTTCCTTTTCTGAATGAACAGGGGAAGCCCTATCAATACATTGCTATCCGCGCCGATATCACGCAACGCAAGGAAGCGCAGGAGCGGTTGCTGATCAGTGAACGCACGTATAAGACGATCGCTTCCAGTATTCCCGGCTCGGTGATCTGCCTGCTTGACCGTGATTTCCGCTACACGCTGATTGAAGGCGATATGCTGGAAAAACTGGGATACGCTAAAAGCGATCTGTTGGGAAAGCGGGCCGGTGAGGCGCTACCTCCGGACGTTTTCAAAGAGGTTGAACCGCAATTGAATGCTGTATTGGAGGGCCGGGTGATGACACGCGAAGTGATCATGAATGGCTTTGATATTGTGTCCCGCTATATACCGTTGAAAGATGCGAACGGAGAAGTAGATGCGATCATGACGGTGGCGATGGATGTGACCAAACTTAAACAGGCGCAACGGGACATCGGCGAATTGAACACCAACCTCGAGCGGACGATCGCGTTGCGTACAGAAGAACTGCGCAAGAGCAACGAAGAACTGGAGTCGTTCTCTTATTCCGTATCGCATGACCTGCGTGCTCCACTTCGGGGCATCATTGGATTTGCTGCCGTGCTGAAAGAAGAATATGAAGGCAAACTGGATGAAGAAGCTGACCGGATCATCCAGATCATCCAGCAAAGCGCTGGTAAGATGGGTCAACTGATCGATGACCTGCTGGCCTTCTCGCGCACGGGTAAACAAGCCCTGCAAAAATCAATACTCAACACAAGTGCGTTAGTCGAAGAAGTGATCCAGGAGTGCAGCAGGCAGGACACGCGCCACGCGGTACAATGGGAAATAGGTGAACTGCCGAAAGTGAATGCAGACCTGAACTCGCTGCGGCAGGTATGGAGCAACCTGTTGTCTAATGCCATTAAATATAGCAGCACGATTGAAAGGCCGTGCATCCAGATCGGTGCATCAAGACAAGCCAACGGCTGGGAATTCTTTGTAAAAGATAACGGTGTTGGCTTTGATCAGAAATACAAACACAAATTGTTCAGGGTCTTTCAACGACTGCATGATGCAGACGAGTTTGAAGGTACCGGTGTGGGACTCGCACTGGTTGACCGGATCATTACCAAACATGGTGGCAGCATTCGCGGCGAAGGAAAACCCGGCGAAGGCGCCTGCTTCACTTTTTCATTACCTGCTTAAATAACTATTATGAACCTTAATTCAGTGGAAGTATTACTGGTGGAAGACAACCTGACGGATGCGGAACTGACCATCCGTGAACTGAAAAAGCATCACCTGGCGAATCACCTGATCCATGTCAAGAACGGGGAGGAAGCACTGGAGTTCATCTTTGGAACGGGCCGCTATGCCGATACGCGAAATGTGTCTTTTGCACCGAAGCTCGTTTTGCTGGATATCCAGATGCCCAAAGTAAATGGCATTGAAGTATTGCAACACATCAAAGCTGATGAACGGACAAAGAAGATGCCGGTGGTGATCCTTACTTCCTCCAAGGAAGACCCGGACATTCAGCGTTGTTACCAGCTGGGCGCAAACAGTTATATCGTGAAGCCAGTGAATTTCGAACGGTTCACGGAAGCGATCCACCAGGTTGGTATGTATTGGTTATTATTAAATCAGGCTCCCTGAATATTTCTCTTATGAATTTAAGAACGCTCATCATTGAAGATAATCCGGCCGATGCGGAACTCATTCAGCGCTTACTCAAAAAAGCATTCGGACAGGTGGACTCGATCGTGGTCGCAAATGCTTCCGAGTTGATAAAACAAATTGAACAGTTCCAACCGGATATTTTTATTTCGGATAATTCGCTTCCCCGCTTCAGTGCGGCAGAAGCACTGGAACTGGTGAAGGAACATGCGCCGCATATCCCCTTCATATTGGTGACGGGTACCGTATCGGAAGAATTTGCGGCAGAGATGATCAAGAGCGGAGCGGATGATTATATCCTGAAAGACCGCATGGCGAGATTGCCAGCGGCCATGGAAGCGGCCATGCTGAAGCGGAAGGCCCAGCGGGAAAAAGAAGCGTATGTGCACCTGCTGCAGCAAAGCCAGGAGAACCTGAAAACGATCTTTGAGAACACGTCGGAAGGGTTTGTATTGCTGGATGCGGATCTGCGCGTTAAAAAATTCAACAGCCGCGCCGGCGAACTACTACGGCTCTATATTCAAAAAGAAATGGAGGTGGGACAGTCTATCCTGGAGCTGACGGAAGAGTCGCGCCGTGATTCTTTCGCTGCTGTATTACACCGCGTAAAGGAAGGTGAGTTTGTGGAGTATGACCGGTCTGTTCCGGCTCCATCGCGCGAAGATGGATGGATGCATTTCTTTTTCAACCCGGTGATCCAGGACAATACCGTTACCGGCATCTGCATTACCGCGCGTGATGTGACGGTGAGCAAAAGGGCCGCGTTGCAGTTACAGCAAAGCGCGGAGGAGAATCGTGCACTGGCCGGTCGTGTTTCTGCAATTCTTAATACGTTACCTGCGAATATCGCTTTGCTGGATGAGCACGGACTGATCATCGATGTGAATGAATGCTGGAAGAAGTTCGCGGAGCAGAATGGATTTCGCGGAATAGACTATGGCGTTGGCGAGAATTATTTAGCGGTGAGTGAAAAGGCGGGCATCGCAGACCCGGAGAGTGAAACAGGCGCCATCGCCCATGGCATTGCCGGCGTGCTGAACGGTTCGCTGCAGCAATTTATAACCGAATATGCCTGCGATTCACTGCAGGAAAAGCGGTGGTTCCGGATGATCGTGACACCCTTATCGGAACAGCTTTACCGTGGCGCAGTGGTGATGCATATTGATATCTCCGAGATCAAGCGGCTGGATCAGGAGCGCCTGGATCAGAAAATGAACGAACAGAAACGCATTGGCAGAGCGATGTTAAAGGCGCAGGAAAAAGAACGCACGGCGATCGGCATTGAATTGCATGACAACGTCAATCAGATCCTGGTGGGTACAAACCTGTTACTCTCGCATGCAAAAGCGCGACCCGCTGATATAAGCGACCTGTTAACGCAGTCGATCAGTAACATTCAGCAGGCGATCCGGGAGAACCGAAAGATCGCCCATGAGTTTGTGGCGCCCGACCTCGAGACAGAGCGGCTGACAGATCAGTTGCAAATGCTTTTTGAAAATATGCTTCGGGCAGCTGGCATTCGCGTGATCATAGAAAAGAGGGGTCTGGATGAAACTTTGCTGGACAGCGACCGCAAGTTCAATATATATCGCATCGCGCAGGAGCAGTGCACGAATATCTTAAAATATGCAGATGCCACGGTCGTAACGATCAAACTGTCTAGCGGGGAAAGTGTCTTCCGGATGAGCATCGCCGATAATGGCAAAGGAATGAATACCGGGCAGACAGCGAAAGGCATCGGGCTGAAGAATATCAGGCACCGGGCGGCGCTATTCAGCGGATCAGTGGAGATCAGGACGGGATTGGGCGAGGGGTTTGAGTTGAGGATTGAAGTGCCGCTGGTGGGGTAAGACAGGTTCCCAGATTGTGGCCGACCTTTTAATAGCCCATAATTTAGGACCAGTCATTTCATCCAGCCTATTATTTTCCTATTGCTGGTTGAATCAAGTTTCTACGGAAGATCCCGGTTATTTCGTCTCTTTCATCAGGCTGTATGATGTTCCTCCATTCTTCAACATCAGCACCCGCCCCTCCTTTGCCGCCACAAACCAGGCATCAAACTTTTCCGTCTTTCCCCCCGATCGTTTCGTGAGTGTTACTGACCAGTCGGTAACCGTCACCGATCCTTTAAATGACTGCTTGTACGTCTGCACATTTCCTGTAGTGCCATATCCTCCATTATGTGTGCTGCTGTATTGATTTCCCGGAAGAAAACTAAACGCGTGATTTGATCCGGCTACGGTACCACCCGCGTATGCACCGGTATACACATTCGCGTAGGCGATATTGCTGGCTGAACTGCTGGTCCATTTGCCGGTGAGATCAGCCGGCGCTACCGCGAAACGATTCAGGTCAGACAATGACGAGAACACATCGAAGATGTTGTTGGGTGCCATTGGTTCGAGCTCGGCGACTTTAACATTGAACTGTTTGATGAACGAGTTCCGGTCGGGCGCGATCAACTCTGTCCAGTAACTGTCGCCGCGCTGGAACAATACCACATACAATGATCTGCCGGTTGCCTTATCGGTGACGTCCGCTTCGGCCATTTTTGCGGGCTTGTACACCGCGCTGGATTGGGCAAATATTTTAAGGTTGGAGACCGTTGCGTAACGACCTGCCACCAGGTGTGCCCAGCATGTTTTCACTGCATCTTCTGAATAGGGGTAATATTTTTCAGTCACATCATCCGGGTAATGCAGCAGTGCGTTGACCGATCCTTTGGTGAGCTGTACTCCGTCTGCCTGCTCCGTTGCGGTCCAGCCGTTATCAAAATTGGTGGTGGTGAATTTGTAACTGCTCCTGAAAGTTGCAGCGATGGGTTGAGTGGCCGGTGATGGTTGCTGCACAACAGGTTTTATAAAGTCCACCGATTCAAAAAAGCCCTGCACTGCTGGCTGATGCACATCGGTGTTGGATATTAATAGAATGCTGATCTTTTTATCGTAGCCGGAAGCCGTCATCAGCATGGCGACGCCTTTACTCTTACCATCAGTATATGGTGCAGTGCCGGTCAGTATTTTCCAACCGTCGTTCTCCACGGGATCGAGCATTGCAGGTGCGGAAGAGACGGTGACCGTTTTTTTGATCAGCGTTTCCCAATCGTTGGTGAAATCAGCCTGTACAGCAGCAGTCGTTGGTGAAGAATGCAGGATCACAATGGCGGAGTAGCTCCCTTTCTTTTCATCTCCGGCGGATAATTGTACACCGTTGGCATGTTGTTGTTTCTGCCATTTGTCCGGGATGGTGTAGGATACCAGGTCATACGTTTCTTTCTGAGAGAATGTATTTACTGTGCACAGGGTGAACAGGCACAGGAGGAAGGGCTTGAGTATTTGTTGCATAAACGCGACTTGTAAGGAGTGTTATGCAATATTAGGAATTGGAAGGGGACGGGTCAATCACGGGAAAGTGGGATTTGGGATCTGCGTTGTTTGAGGTTTTTATACGCTGGAAATCAGACGCCGGGGGATGATATGGCGTCTGATTGGTGTTTGTTGAAGGGAATGGAGGAGGCTGGTTGGTCGTCTGTATTTAGCATCGGCAATGTGTGCGGTCAACGTATACCTTGTTTCCGTTCGACTTTTTGTAATAACAACCATTTTGTGATCCTTTATACAGTGTATGCCCATTGTAGGTTCCACATGGTGTTGATGTGGAAGCAGCCGACGATGTAGTTGTTGGATTATCCGATTTGGAGCAGGAGATTAACAGGATAAGGGTTGCGGCAGCCACTATTTGCTTCATAGTTTAATTTTTAGTTTGATCTTTTTAATTCTGTAGATATATGGTAGTTGGTTTAAAACATGGTTGGTTACTCCGTTGCGGATTTATCATATCCCTCGACGGTTTTGGCCAGCGCTTCAGCGTGCAGGAAAATATCATCCACTGTCAATATCTCCATCCTGGTTTCTTTCTTCTGCTCATCAAAAATTCCGATATACCGCTTTGATCCATTAAGGTATAGCCTGCAGATCGGCTTTCTGTTGTTATCGTCCAGGAGGATCGCGAAGTAAGACTGTGCGTCCCGATGTACGATGCGGTTATATTTGATCTTCTGGCGTAGTATGGCTTTCACGATCTGGTAAGCTTCCAGCTCTTCTGCTGTGGTTTCGATCCGGCTGTCTTCAACTGGTGCGGCGCTTTCGGATTGCGCAACTACGGCCGACCCTTCATTTTCTTTTTTCAGAGCAGACTGTAACCGTTCTGTGATCAAATCATTGATATATTGCTGTATCGATCTTTTAGTGAGATTGGTAAATGATTCCACTACGCGGTTGGTGAGCATACCCGGATAGATCTGTTTAGCGAAATGACGAACCAGCCCTTCTGTAGGTGTCTGGAACTCTACATTGATCAGTGCTTTTAATTCGTTCATATACTTGAGGTCACTGGCGGTGCTTTGAATACTTCCAACATCGAAGTAAGACTTGTGGAATTTCTTCAGCTCTTCCACCTGGTTGTCTTTGATGTCGGTGACATTGAATTCAAAAAAAGGTTTTTCATCCATCTTATTGGGCTGCACCAGATCTGTATAAAAGCGATAGATAATGCCGTTGGAAAGCAACCCGAACTTTGCGGGAGTGGTATGGAAATAACGAAAGAGCTGGGAGTTATGTGGGTCTAAACTTTCTCCCCAGTGTTTGCATTCCACCAGGATCGCTGGCTGATTATCTTTCATGATCGCATAGTCGACCTTTTCTCCTTTTTTGATACCGATGTCGGCGATGAATTCCGGCATTACTTCGAAGGGGTTGAATACATCAAAGCCGAGCAGTTTGATGAAGGGCATGATGAAAGCGTTTTTAGTAGCTTCTTCTGTGTGGATCTGGTCCTTGAGTTTTTCAACCCGTTCGGAGAAGAGTTTGATTTCGTCTTTGAAGTCCATGTAATAAGATTTAAGTAAATGAGTTTTGAAAATTAATGTGATGATATGGGGTACGGTGTTGTTGAATCCAGTAATGAGTCAGTGACCTGCCCGCGAAAGAATACTTCCAGCGGCATTGTATTCAGGTCGTTGGCGATCACCTGCTCATCGTGGGCGGTCAGGTTACCGCCTTTTCTTTGTATCGAATAATATGTTCTGCCTGCTTTCAGTGCTTCTTTCCGGTCTTTTCCCTGTAAAGCTGTTTCATATGCTTGCTGAAGCCGTTTTAGCTCTTCCCAGGACAACGTATTATTCTTGTTGTCTTTTATAGCCATCAGAATGACACCGATCAAAAGGAGCGTGATAATAGAAATGAAAAGGGTCATGGTATAGGTTATGGGTTTTGGGTTTCTGTGTCATTTTGATCTTCTGTGTCGGTCAACTCGGTAATTAATGATACAGGCAGGTTCTTTTTTGGCTTGATCCCGAGATCCCGAAGTTTTTCTGCCCTTGAGATCAGGTTGCCGTTGCCATCTTTTAATTGTCCTATTGCCTGATCATAGCTTTTTTGCGCTTTGGAAAGACTGGTACCTATCTCGGTCAATGTCTGTACAAAGCCAGCCAGCTTATCGTACAGTTGTCCACCCCGTTTCGCAATTTCCAGCGCATTTTTATTTTGGTATTCACGCTTCCAGAGATCGACGAGTAGCTTTAATGCAGCGATGAGGTTGGTTGGACTGATCAGGAGGACACGTTTGTTATACGCATAATGCCAGAGATCCTGATCATATTGGAGAGCGAGCAGATAAGCCGGTTCATTCGGAATGAACATCATGACGAAATCGAGTGTCGGCGCAAAGTCCTGGTAATTCTTTTTGCTAAGATCATCGATGTGTTTGCGGATCGATCTCAGGTGTTCATCAGCGGCTTTCTTTTGATCTGCTGAATTATTTGCTGCTGTGTGGCGGGCATATGCCGTGAGTGATACTTTTGAATCGATGATCACTTTGCGATTATCAGGATAGGCGATGGTCACATCCGGTTGCATCCTGTTGCCTTCCTCATTCTGCCAGTTTTTTCCATCTTCATCTTTCAGGGTTTCCTGCACGAAATATTCGCGGTCCTTGACAAGTCCTGATTTCTCCAGGATATTTTCCAGGATCATCTGCCCCCAGTCGCCCTGAACTTTTGAATTTCCTTTCAGCGCATTAGTGAGGTTGTTGGCTTCGTCACTTACTTTCTGATTGAGCTGCATCAGCCTGTCGAGTTCCCTGCCAAGTGAGAAACGTTCTCTGGCTTCGGTGTTATACACTTCATCTACTTTCTTTTTGAAGCTGTCAAGATTTTCGCCCAATGGTTTCAGGATATTGTGGATGTTATCCTGGTTGAGTTTGGTAAAGCGAGCAGTTTTCTCTTCCAGTATTTTATTGGCAATAAGTTCAAATTGAAGCGTGAACTGTTTTTGAAGAGATTCGATCTCAGATTTTTGTGTTTGAAGTTTTTCCTGAAGAGCGTCATTCTTAGCCAGGAGATCACCGACTTTGAGCTGGGCGACCGACGCTTCACTGTTCTTTGTTTTCAATGCTGCGTTCAATTGCTGGTGTTCTTCCTGGTATTTCCTGATGGCATGATTGGCTATCGCCGCTTCAGTTACCAGCAGGTTGTATCTCGCTACTTCTGCGTCAAACAAGGTTTTTGAAACGAAATTCTTTTGTAGGGCCAACCTGTTGTACAACCAGGAAGTGACAGATCCCAGTAAGAAGGCGGCTAATAAATATAGTAGCATGGTATTAAGTTTGGTGGAGAATTTTTGGTTGAAGGTTTATGTTTGATCAATTGATAAGGGCTTCTATTTTTTGATTCAACTAAACTATGTATTGTGGCAGATTGAATTGATGCCCGGGGGGAAATACAGGAAAAATCCTCTCCCCAAAGCGCATTATCCTATCCGCCATGTTGCCAGCAATAATTGCCTGACCTCGATGTCCGTTTACATTGAGTACCTTTTCTTGTTGTAGCCTGGCAACGCCAGGATGATGAAGAGCTCCTTTGGGAAGACCCGCTGCTTCGTTCCGTATAGTCAGCAGATGTTGATGGGTTTATGCGGGTTGGTTCGACCGGCCTGCTATTTGCAGATGTGTTTTGAGGAACTGGTCGCTCTTCCTTGTCTTCATTGCTATATGAAGCTGCACGGATCGTCGTTCCCATTGTTTTCAATTGTGCTTCCAGCTTTACTATTCGATTTTCGAGTAGCTCCACCTGATCTTTCAATTCAGGATCCTCGAAATTTGGCTGACAGGATGCAAACAGCACCATTATGCCTGCAATTTTAAATATGCGTTTCATGATTGACTATTACGGTTGATAATTCCCGGATCTATTTATTTTTTTTGCTATTGTTTGTAATGATATATAGGCCCAATACGCCGACGATGATCCATGTCCATCCTGGATGCCAGAACGAGGAGTCTTTCTTCCTCGGAGAAGGGGATACAATGCTTTCGTTGTTTTCGCAAACACCACAGCTTCCTCCCCGTTTCGCACAATGCCCGCACTGGCTGCAATTAGAACAGGCGCTGCAATTGGAAGAACCTGTACATGCACCAGCGTGCAGGCTGGTTTGGCCGGACAAAAGGGTGACCATTAGCAAAAAGATCAGTTTTTGCTTCATATTATTTTTTTAAAATTGAATGTGTCAGATCTGGACGATGCCCTGTTTGATTGCCCAGACAGCAAGTGTAGTCCGGGATTTTACATTACATCTTTTAAAAAGCGATTCTCTGTATCCGTCGATCGTCTTTACGCTGAGGTTCATTTGATCAGCGATCTGTTGATAAGTAAGATCAGTTGCGGTGTATTTTAGAAATATGCGTTCATTTTCCGACAGGGCAACGCCGGAAATTATTTTGTTTTGTCCATTCAGCTCAAGGTTCATGACGTTAGTTGCAATCTCAGAAAAATAGATGCCATTATTTGAGATTGTCTTAAGCGCATTGTGCATGTCTTCCACCTCGATATCCTTATTAAGAAAACCTTTGACGCCCAGCCTGAGCATACGGAGAACTGACTTTTCGTCTTCAACCATGGAGATCACCATCACCTTTATTTCTGCATGTGTTCTTTTCAGCCATTCGACTGCTTCAAATCCATCCATGTCCGGCATATCGATATCCATGAGGATAATATCCGGAAAAGGAGGGCTTTTCATCTTTTCCTGCAGGTCTTTGCCATTGTCTGCTTCAAATAATATGGAATACTGATGGTCGGCATTTGCCATATTGATCAGTTTGATCAGGCCCTTACGGAAAAGATTATGATCATCCACCAAAGAGATTTTCAGTTGATTAGCAGGTTTCATGCAGCGATATTATTTATCTTTTCAGGATTCGGAATATTGATGGTCACCGTCGTGCCGGTGCCCGGAGCACTACTGATGGTAAAGCTGGCATTGATGACTGCTGCGCGTTTGCGCATGTTGATCAGTCCTGTGCTTTGTTTCGCACCACTGCTTTTCATAGCTTCCTCCACATTGAATCCAGATCCATTGTCGGTGATGGAAAGAGTGAAGTTGTCTGAAACGAATGACAGGCTAACCAGGAGTTTTGTAGCGCCGGAATACTTGAGTACATTATTGAGCACTTCCTGGCAAAGGCGGTATAGAATGATCTCATTTTCGGGCTTGAGCCGGTATTCCTCGCCTGTTTTGGTCACTGTTACCTCGAGCTTTTTATTCAATCGGCTTAGTTCATTATCCAGGGCCTGGGTTAAGCCAATGTGCATAATATGGTCGGTGTTGAGGCTTGCGCTTAACGCTTTGATCTCTCCCATCAATTGTTTTGCGAGCGATTTTGTTTCAAGAACATTCTCGCGGGTGTTGCTTTGTGTTTGTGGAAGGATCTCCTGCAGGTTGATATTGATCAGCGATACAAGGTGACTGACGTTGGCATGTAATTCTTTGGCGATATGATCGAGCGTTTGTTCCTGGATCGCCAGCTTGGAGTGCATTAATGTCTGACCGAAAGCTTCCTTCATTTCAAACAACTCCTGTCGATGTCGAAACCTCTTCTTTTGATAAAGGAAGAGAAAGTAGATGATGGAAGATCCAAGAATTAGCAAGACTAATGTGGAGATGATAATGGTTTGTATTGTGATTTCGGATGAGGTCGGCATAAATAAGCAATTAGGTATAAGGTATAGGTGAAAATCGTAAGAACATCGTTAATATTCATGAAAATTTCCATGATATAAGCTAAGCTGTTATCTCTTGCGAGTAAGTCAAAGCTGGTAATGAAGGGTAGAGAGCTCAGGAAATAAATGAATGTTCCCGTCGCAATCCAAAACTCAGGAAGCTTGTGCAGCCTGTAAATTTCGTTTGCGCTAAGAAGTTCGGTAAAGTAACGGATGCAAAAAAAGATTACAAGAATACTTCCCAGATTAACACTGAAAGTGTTGACATTATCTGGCTTCTGTATTAAAAAATAGTTTATCAGACTAAAAATCAGATAGACTGGAATTAGCAAGGCGATGATTTTTTTAGTCCGGGTCGAGCTAAGTAATTGAAAAAAGTAAAACAAAAGAATCGCCCGGCCAACGATCATGCTAATATTCAGGATAAAAATATTATGGTCCGATTTCCCAAAAAACTTGAACATCTCCCACTTCCAGATATTTGCCAGAACTTCCACAGTTAATGTAACGAAAAGATAAATCGAAAACGTTCTTAAATGCCTAGGCCATTTCAGCCAAAAACTTTTAAGGCTGAAAATGGCACTAAGCACGAAAGGAATGTAATACAGATAAGTGATATCTATTTTCTCTAACATCCGATGAATTTAATAAAACTCTTCTTTCAGTCCGAAATTTCTATTCACAATCCGGATCATCTGGTTCACATCCGCCATTACAGCGGGGAGGGCAGGCTTGTCCGAGATTAAAATCCCGTACATCCTGTTCTGTTGGATTTTCTCCGGGGAAGGTGAACATTTCTCTTTCCAGTGATGAGCGTTCAGGATAATCTGGTTCGTTCTCCAGGATCACGTTAATATGATGAAGCGTATTATTCTTGATCAGTTCGCGTGTCGATCTGAAAAGCAGGCAAAGCTGGCCTTCGTATTCATGTCCCGGTTCATATTCGCCAAAATAAACGCGGATGCCATCTCCACCAGCCAGTTCTATTTCTTCCAGTAATTTTTCGAAATGTTCTTTTGAGTACCAGATCGATCTTGTATCCTGTTTTCCCAGTGCGGTGGAGAGTGCTGCGTGTTTGCCATTTTTGAAACGCGCGATGCGATCATTGGTGACATCCTTCCCCACATAGAAGTAAGGAATCGGTGTAACTGTTGTTTGTGTTGACATAAAATGTTTTTGATTGGTGAAATAAAAAATGAGGCTTGTAACCGGTTTACACTGCTAAGCTATACCCGTGCAGTACTAAAAAAAACACGCAAGATCAAATACAGGAAAAATCCCCTGTGAGAAACGGCATTATCCTGTGGTGCTGTAAAAAAGGGGAATTTTCCCCTGCTGCACAGGTTTTTTACCTGAATTACCCGTCGAATCTTTGATCCATTCTTCCACCAACCACTAACCACAACTAAAATGAGAAAAGCTTTGATCGTTGGGATAGATGAATATCCACATGCGAGATTACGGGCCTGCGTCAATGATGCCCGCCTGATCGGGAGTCTATTAGAAAAGCATGCAGATGGATCCAGGAATTTCGATGTTGAGTACAAGCTGAACGTTCCAACGAAAGCCGACCTGCGTAAGCAGATCTCCAGGCTTTTTGATCATGATGGAGAAATCAGCCTGTTTTATTTTTCTGGTCATGGATATGTTGATCATATGGGCGGTCATATCATTACACCGGATTTCAAACTTCATGATGTTGGCGTTTCTATGGATGACCTTTTGAAAATGGCCAGTCATTCCCGCGCAAGACACAAAATAATCATTCTTGATTGCTGCCATGCGGGTGCGATGGGAACTCCTGCTTTGGGATCAAATACTGCCTCATACCTTGAAAAAGGCGTTACGATCTTTGCTGCCAGCATGGATACTCAAACAGCACTGGAAAAAGACGGGCATGGCGTTTTTACCAGATTGCTGACAGACGCATTAGCAGGAGGTGCCGCCGATATCCCTGGAGAGATCAGGCCCGGCCATATCTACAGTTATATCGATAGAGCACTTGGCGCATGGCAGCAACGCCCCGTTTTTAAGGAGAACATTGTAGAATCGGTATGCTTGCGGAAGGTACAGCCATCTATCCCACTGAATGAACTGCGAAAAATCACTGAATACTTTCCAGAACCAACGTACCTGTTTCAACTTGATCCTACTTATCAGAACAGCGTACCAGGCGCAATACCCGAGCATGTCTCCATCTTCAGAGTATTAAGGAGAATGCATGTGTTGCGACTAATCGAAGTGCCGGATGAAGAGTATCTCTACTATGCGACGATTAAAAGTAAGTGCTGTCAGCTTACTTCACTCGGCACTTATTACTGGAACCTTATAAAAAACGGAAGACTTTAAACTCAAATCTGTTCGGTATGTTCAGAAGATTCAAATATGATGTGGCGTTCTCTTTTGTACAGGAGGATCATTCAGCAGTCGAGGAGGTTGCAAAAGAGTTTAAGAAAATCAAGGGGTTTAACTACTATCTGTATACAGAAAAGGAAGAAGAAGGTATTGGGCAAAACATTTTCAAAATCACCAGGGAGGTTTATCCCCAAAGCCGCTTCGTATTGATTTTTACCAGTAAGAATTTTGTTAGTGGATTTTGGGCAAGAGTTGAGAAGATGTTGATGTTAGCGTATATCGACAAACATGTTGGCAGAATTATACAAGTCAGGTTAGATGACACACCCATAGACGGATTAAGTAAGGATATTGTAAGTTTCAAATGGAAAAATGATCCGGAAAGAATAGCTGGAGTGCTGATCAAAAAGGTATTGAAGCAAAAAGCTATTGAACGCAGACGAAGGGTGATCGTTGGATGCGTTATATCATTGGTTTTTGCAGCGCTGATCATTTCCAATTTACCTGTGATTAAATCAGTAATCTTTCCTATCCGTGAGTTAAGACCTGTATTGATAAAAGGGTTTATGCCTGATAGCCCCGATAGCCAGTCATCGTATTATATTAATCAGACCGAAGTTACGGTTTGTGAATACCGGAAATATTGTGACAGCTTAAATCAACCAATGCCGCCACAGCCGTGGCCGGTGATAAGCAGCAATCCTGTCGTTAATGTCAGTTGGCAGGAGGCAATGGCATTTTGCAAAGCAAGAGGTGGAAGATTACCTACAGAAATGGAATGGGAATATGCTGCGGAAGCAAATCTCCAAACTAAATATGCGGGAGGAAATAATGCAAGCAAGGTAGCTGTCTATAACAGAAAGCGTTTAAGCCCCGTTGCAACAAAAAGTGCAAATGCACTCGGCCTTTATGATATGAGTGGAAATGTAGGAGAGTGGACATCATCATCCGCTGGTCAAGCTGATTCTTTGAAGATAATAAAAGGAGGAGGGCACCGGAACGGTATATCCGCTCTGCAGATAACATCCAGGGATTCGCTGCAAAAAAATTCGTTCAATAAGTATACAGGCTTTCGCGTCGCCTGGGATTACAAACCATAAAATAAACCATCAAATATGAGTCAAGCAAAATTCGAGATCTATCGTAGCGTCAAAAATTCAGAGTATTACTTCCGCCTCAAAGCCGCTAATGGCAAGATCGTTCTTTCCAGCGAAGGCTATAAGGCCAAATATTCCTGCGAGAATGGTATTGCATCGGTAAAGAACAATGCACCATTGGATTCCCGGTATGAAAAGAAAACAAACAGGGCCGGTCAATACTATTTCAACCTGAAGGCCGGTAATGGTGAGATCATCGGCACCAGTGAAGCATACACCACCGCTGATAGCCGTGATCAGGGGATCGAAACAGTTAAGTCGGTTGCGCCGGATGCCGTTACCGAAGACCTCAGTTAAATAATCCGCAGGGAGAATGGGCTTTTATCAAGAACCATTGCCATCCTCATCCACGCTCCATCTCTCCCTGCTTCTTTCACCTCTAAACTGATTGTATGAAACAGCGTCGAACCGAGTCATACTGGGCCGCTTTTTTCAAAGCAGTACTATACAGCCTTCGCACGATCATCCATTTCCGGAAACCGGCTACTGTTTCGATTGATTATGTTCCGCTGCTAGTGCAGCAAAAACCCGTTCTTTTGCTTAGCTGGCATTTTCCGCATGCATATTCCCTTCAACTCAAGCCTCTGAAAAAAACTTATCACCAGGCATCTGGCGCTTATATCCTTCGGCTTGAAGAGAATTGTGATGAGATCACACTTACGATAAAATCGTTCTGGCGAAGAACAACACTCAGACTTAAACTAGTGCCTGTTCCCGCAACACCTGTAATGTTAAGCATGCTTGAACGGGATCTTGCTATTTCCATTTCTCTGCATATGGTAAAACCATTGCAGGCAAAGACTGCCTTTGATGTCCGTACACCTGTATATAAACTTGCTTCCTTAAATATTAAGCCCACCATATCTACTTTCTATGTAGACGCTGACAAATTAAATATTGAACAATGAAACGCGATTTTTACGAACCAAGCAAATCATCGAAACTGATGCGGCTTTTCTGGAATGCCGCCGGTGCTGACCGTTATATTCTTGAACGTACCACTTACGGGGATAAGGTAAAATATCTCTGTCTGGGTGGTATCATCATTGCTACCGGCCTGATGGCCGCCCTGGCGGGCGGGTATGCGTTCTATACCATTTTCGAACCCCGTGGAAATGCATTGAACTCCTTTCAAACGGCGAAGGATATCGCCGGCTCTTATGATGCCATTCACCTGCCGACGCTTTTTAAAGCCAGCCTGTTCGGGGTATTTTGGGGGCTGATCATTTTTAACATTGACCGGTTTATTGTAACAAGTACGGGAAAAGGAGATGGGACGGAGAATATCACCGGCAAAGAACTGATCGGCGCATTGCCCCGTATCATCATGGGGTCCGTGATCGCGCTTACCATTTCAAAACCTGTTGAGATCAGAATGTTCAAGACAGAGATTGATGTGAAGTTGCATGAAAAGCAAATGGAGCAGCAACAGGCATACAAAGCGAAAACCGATTCACTCTTTTCAACCGAGCTTGCAACAAAGGATAAGGAAATTTCCAAGATCGAGGAAAGCCTGAATGCGAAGATCGCCCGTCATGCAGATCTCGAAAAACAATATATAGAGGAAGCCAGAACCATCACTGTTGGCCCCAGAGCGCTGGCTGTGAAGGCTCAAATGGAAGGTGTGGAGAAAGAGATCACTGATCTGCAAAATCACCCGGACTACCTGAGAGTAAAAGCCGAAAAAAAGCAAATTGAAGAGAAACGTGCCGCCAATCTGGCCAGCAGTGAAAAAGTAGCTTCGGGACTTGACGGCTTGCTGGAGCGTATCAAGATCGCACATGAGATTTCCGGTACAACAATCTCGCTCTTTATCACTCTACTTTTCATGGTGATTGAACTTACGCCGATCTTCTTCAAGCTTATGCTCATCAAAAGCCCTTATGACTTCATGGAAGAAAATATAAAGGAATTGATCAAAGCGGAAAACGGCATTGAAGTGAAAGCCAACTACTATCAGGATAAACAAGGCTACGAAAAGGACCTCGTGATCAATCACCAGGTATTACGCCTTCTGAAAGAAAAGATTCAGTTATTGGAAGCGCAAAGCGAGCTCAGTCAACAGGCGATCGAGGGTTGGAAAGAAAAGAAGAAGCAGAATATTACCCAGGATCCGGATAGTTACATTAAAGAACAACCTGAAACCACCTGATATGCCTGACAAAAAGCATCCCGGATGGTTGATCAGACCAGGCATTTTAACACAGTTGATCGGTGGCGATTACCCCTTGCTGATGAAGTCAAGCAGAAGTGTCCTGTTGAAACACTATCTGGCGGCCGTATGTCTGCTGCTGGTTACCGTGATCAGTATTGTTTCCATTTTTTACGGCGTTGACCTTCTTTTTCATGTATGGTATATCGAAGTGTTCCTTTCCGTGTTCATCGCATTGCTTTTTGGGTGTATCTATATTTTTCTGTTGAATACATTTTCAAAATCCGTCAAACCTAAGGGAAAGGCAAATTGGAATAGTTCTAACGTGGTCCGCTTTGGCTTTGTATTGTTCATGGCTTTTCTTATTTCAAAGCCGATAGAAGTCTGGCTGTTCCAGCCAGCATTAAAGCTGCCTGTGGAAAAATACAAACGGGTATTGTTGAAGAAATATGACCGGAAGCTCGACTCTCTTTTCATACGAGACCAGGAAAAATTGCAAAACGCGGTAGAGAAACTTGAAAAACAGCAACTGCTGTTCAGGTCTGCCGGAACGGAAGTGCAATTAACTGCTTTGATGGCTGAGATCAATGAATTAAGATCGAGGAAAGATAGTTATCTGCAAGTTGCCAAAAATCGGATCGGTCAGTCGAGCTATCTGCTTTATCAGATTCAGCTGATCTCAACGACGTGGCAATCCTGGGCGATCTGTTTATTGATGACAGTCCTGTTTATCCTGCCTGCTTACCTGATCTATTCTATTTCCGGCAATGATGTTTATTACAGGATGAAGAAAGATCGGGAGCAAAGGCTGGTTTTACATCAGTATGAAGTTTTTATATCAAGGTACCAGCAGCTCTTCCTGGAAAAGTGGAATATCAATACCGCGGTGTACACCAATTTTATCGACCCTCCATTTAACACGAAAAAGAAAGGGTTGCCTGCAGCGGTCGGGCAGGCGGAATTCTTAAACCGTTGTTTAAACTAGCCATGGATTTCCGAAAGAAGTATTACGAGATATTAGGCATCAGCAAATCAGCTTCTGCAGAGGAATTGCGCGCAGCTTACCGTTCACTTGCGAAGCAGTATCACCCGGACAGAAATCCTTCTCCGGAAGCTGCGGAAAAGATCAAAGAGATCAATGAAGCTTACGAGGTATTATCCAGTAGTGACAAGCGAAAGATCTATGATGCATACGATGAACCGGAAGATACACCTGAAAATGGATCGACGCAATCTGCCACCAGCCCTGGATCGGGAACGCAACGCGAATCAAAGAAGCGGACATACGTGCGAAAATACACAGTGCAGAAAACTGAAACGTTGTTCATCCGGGGCAGGATCTTTATTAAATTTTGTGCGGACTCTGTAGATCAGTTAGAGCGCCTGACAGAGAAGAATTATGCCATTTACCCGACCAATACAGAAGTGCTCATTTATCAGCACGGTATTTTTCGCGAGCCGACTGACGAATATGTAGCCAGTGCAGCACGGGCTGTCAGTCTTCAAACAAATATCAGTCAACCGGTACTTTGCCGGATGGAAGGAGTGGAGGAAAACTGGTATAAACTGGATCTGCAGGATGTCCGCATTCTTGATCCGCAGCTGACGAATATTGTGAAGCATGACACACAGAGTTTCGGAACGCTGGAAGCTGAAATGTTTGCATACGTTTTCAAGATCACAGAAGAGGAAAAGACGGAGCATGTTACTGAATGCTATGGAGAGACCGGCAAAACGGAAACAAAGCTGGAGAGCGGATGGTATTGGAAGAGAGCAGAATATTATAAGCCCGATTGCAGCAAATATTGGAGTGATTGGCAGAGAACATTTCCGGAAAAGCAGCCGTCCTATCAACAGAGCGAACCGGCGACAAAATCATATACAACCGGATTTACATCAACACGGGATAAATGGAATGGATGGAACCGTAAGAGCCGGGCCACGTCAGCAGGTTGCGCAAGCTGGCTGTCGATCCCCTTGCTACTGCTTTTTATAATTGCCATTCCTCAATTGTTGCTTCCGCTGCTGGTGTTAGGTGCTTTATGGCTGTTGATCCGGTATGGCCAGGGATTACTGGCGAGGAGTACTGCATTGTTTTCGCTGCTATTCGTCGCAATCCTGGCCGCTGCGATAGCGGCGGCATTGCGTAACAATTATACGGCAGGTGCCCGGCCAATTGTTCAACGCCAGGCAACGCGCGAAGAAGAGATGCCGCGGCGCGTGAATGTGTGGAAAGTAGATGAGTCAGCCGACTCAACAGTAGCCAGCGAAAATGAAGACTATATCAGTCACCTCGTGAAATGGGTAACTTACGACAGCACGCCGTATCAGGTTGTTCTATCTGCCCGTGTCACCGACATTCAATCATCCTCTAAATTCCATTCCTCCTTCCAGATCAGTTCTGAAAAAAATGCCTGGAGAGAAATTTTCACTGCCGTCGGGCAACAGGATAATGACGGCTTACATAATGTACATGCTGCATTTGATTCCATCAGGCAAGTGAATGGCTTAAATGAACGGCAGTTTTCAGAGATGATGGTGAGTGCCGTCCAGTCAATTCCTTATTTCCTCGTAACGGGCAATGACTGTGAAACCGCAGGATATAGTGATCCGTTTGTGCGGGATTTTCTTAGAAGCTGTCAACAGGACTGTTGTGTAGGTAATGCAAAGTTTGGGATCCGATCACCTCTTGAGTTTTTGAGTGATCTGAAAGGCGATTGCGATACACGTGCTTTATTTCTCTATCTGCTGCTCAAGCATTTTGGTGTTGACGTGGCATTAATGACGAGCGAGCACTACCGGCATGCCGCCATAGCTGTTCATTTTAAAGAGGAGGTTTCCATTGATGGAACCGTCATTCAGATCAATGGCAAAAACTATTATCCCTGGGAAACAACCAATAGGGGATTTCGGCCGGGAGTATTACCTGAACAATGCAATGATCTGACCTACTGGAATATCGTATTAGTAAATGAATAATAATTATTATGGAATCTGTTTTTAATCTTCAGTCACTTTTTCCTCTCTCATTGATTTTACTTCAAACTGTTTTTGTTGGCCTGCTGGCTTACCTGATCCTTGATTGGTGGAAGATGATCAAACGGCCGCTGGAAGGAATGGAATATGGTCCGGCCATCATCTGCGCGGGATTTATCTTTTCCTGCCTGCTGATCAGTGGTAGCTCGGTCGATGCCATTTATGAATCATTCCGAAATTATGCATCGCAGGGGAAAGGTTGGGCGCCGTTGATGTGGGCCAAATTCTTTCAGTTCATGCTGGTGATCTGTGCCGCACAATTGGTGTTTGCGGGAATTGTTTGGATGGTGTTGCGCACCTCCTTGAAAAGAAAGGTACAAGAAGATGTTGCCTCGGAACATTTGGTGACGGGAATGTTTTTACTGGGCCTCATGCTGGGGTTGGCATTTATTTTCAAATCTTTTGCGGGGAACATGATTGGAGATCTTGTGCCGAGATTTAAAGCGTTCAATGGATTTTGATTTTTGAATTCAATTATAATATATGCTGACGGCAACACTACAGGCGATCGTCAATCAGATAAGACGAAGCTCGCCGGATCATTATGAAGCAAAGGATTTATCAGGCGATAAGGATCCGAATGCTGAGTTGTTGAATGTTCTAGAACAAATGGATCTTTTTGAAGCGGAATTGAGTAAAGCGTATGAAGAGGGCGGACTGGAAGCCGCTGCGCGCGTGATCGTACGGCCATTGCAGCCAAACTGCCAGGTGTGCGGAAGAACCTTTATTGACTAAATCTTAATCGCGGAATATGCACGAAGGATACTATAACATTTTACATAATGAGGATAAGACAGACCTCATTGCCGAAGTCGCGCCGGCTTTGAAAGGTGTTCCTCCTGTTGAACAGCAGCGGCTGCTTATTGAAATTTCCAGTGCTATTGCGGTGCTGCAGCATGTATATACAGTTTCCTCGATCGGCTTCAAAAAAACGTTTGAACAGATATTTTACCTGGCGAAGGTTGGGTTGGAGGGCACAAATGCTCAACCTGAAATGGCGTTCACCATGTTGAAGCAATTGAAAAGAGAAGTGGTGGATAAGGAGGCTGGGAAAATAAAGAATACCTATCTGCGCTTGCTGGGAAAGCTGGCTGCATGGTTGGGCATTTTTCCATTGATCGCTGGAACGCTGATACATTTTATTGACCGGAATGCTGCTGTTGGCAGGTATATCGATCTCCCATGTACAGCAAATATGCTGACCCTTTGGAGTGGAACGATGCTGGGTGTATGGTTGTCTTTTGCTATCACCAAAGTGACACTGGCGTTTGAAGATTTGGCTATACTGGAGAAAGATCACCTGGAGCCGCTTTTAAGGCTATTGTTGACCGGTGCATTAGCAATTGTATTTGGTTTGATGTTTATAAGGAAAGGGATCGTAATTGAGATAGGAAATATTTCTTCTGAAGGTGTTGGAAAGGATCATGTGGTGGCGTTTTTAATGGGAGTGGTTCTAGGAGTGAATGAAAGGGTGATTGGAAGGGTATTGTGGAAAAGGACGGCGCCGGCTGTGCATTAGTAATTACAGCAGGTAGTACCCGATCTCAGCGGGTCTGCTGGGTCTCCTTAGTTAAGTGTGTCATTTACTCTGGTGTCGTCAATCTACTTATTTCCAGCTAGCCACTAATAGAATCCCCGTACTTCCTCTAAGTGCATTTTCTTTTTTTTTATTTAGACCAATCTGTTTGCTACCAGCTCATTCAATTTGATCATATATTGGCATACAAACCTTATCGATAATAAGATTCCCCACGTCTTACCGGGCGTTTTCGAATTGTAACCAACCACTTATTATATGAAAATCAAATTCAGTTCTTTGTGGCTCGCTTTAGCCGGCACGTTTCTTTTATTATCTGAAAGCAGTTGTAGAAAGGCCGATATAAAAACACATACTGCGGATGCCGAACAGTATACAGCATCAGCGTTCTTTACCTACAGCCCAGCCAATATTAAAGTGAAGGTGGGGTACACGAAAGGAGATGGATCGACCGCTCAGTCATCAAGCAGCTATTCAGTAGAAGGATATTCCACTAACGGCGACTATCCCGGTTGTGGTGACCGCGCCTACCTGATTGACCTCGCATACAATGGATTCACCACGCTCCACAATACACTTACAGACCAATATACCTTGACTTTCACCTGGACACTCAGCG
The DNA here is from genome assembly GCA_040509495.1 of Chitinophagaceae bacterium. Taxonomy (GTDB): domain Bacteria; phylum Bacteroidota; class Bacteroidia; order Chitinophagales; family Chitinophagaceae; genus Terrimonas_A. The sequence goes on from JBEVKW010000241.1 coordinate 35,615, forward strand.
TTCCTTCAGGTGAAATTGAGCCGGTAACAGGCGCCCTTACCCGCGCCTATTTCAGATTCCCGGCTTCCCCTTCCGGATCGACCTGGCAAAGTACAACACCCACATTCAGTTATGTAGGCTCACACACGGTAGATGACAGCGGAACACCGGTGCTCCTATATGATTATACGGTTTATTACTCGTATACTTTTTCTTCTGGTGATTATTGCTTCAATTCGGATTTTCATACGTATGTCAGATTTGGATCTGATTGCTCGGAATTTCCGTTTATCCAAATGGTCGGTACACCATCTTATATCGTAGATAATTTCGCGCCAAGTACGTATAATGTTTATGAGTATCATGCAACAAATGGAACAGATCCGGGTTTGGACATTACATTTTTCCCGCTTATTCCGACTCCAGGATCATGTCACCCACCGTCGCTTGGCACAACCCCGTCACATGAGATCAGGTACAGGTTACAAAGTAGCGGCAATCCATGGGTCATTGCCACCCGAACGAACTTATTTTCGTTTTCGGCTGTGGTATCCGTTGGCGGTACTTATGAATACCAATCCAGAGGGTTGCTACTAAGTCCGTCGACCTATACAAATTGGTCGACCACTAAAGTTGTGAGCGTTTTTTAGCATTCCTCAGTTCTTTCAATAAAAGATTGTTGCGTCACAAGGATGCAACAATCTTTACCCTTTTAATCCGTTCATATAAAAACAACTGTATCTTTTGAAAATTGAACCGGCTCTCTACATATCTCTTCTTTATCCTGCTGGCCATCCTTTTCTCAGCAAATTCCTTCGCTCAGGGATGTATTGACAGTGTACGGTTGTATGGGTTCACTTCCGAGGATTATAACTTCCGTCATGGCGATAATATTTCCTGCAGATTGACCGGTGGCAAAAGTGCCTACGTGATGGGCCGATCGCAGGTGGCTGAACTTCGTACCAGCGCCGCATTATGCGTGATTGACAGCGCGGGCAAAGTCACAGCGTCGAAATCCTTTGCCTTGTCGGGGCAACTGAAGTTTGGTCTCACCGCCTTAACGTCTTACGCAGGATCTCGCTTGTTAGCAACCGGTGTGGTAATCTCAACGGTTGCGGGCATAGAACGGGCAACAGGTGTTCTGGTCATTTGTCTCGATGCAGATCTTAACCTGATCTGGAGCAGATCGATTCGCGCAACCTTCGATCCATTGAATGATGGAGAATATGCGATGAATGGTTTGACCACAGATCAGGACGGGCGTATTTTCCTTTCTTTTCATAACAACGAAGATTTTACACTGGTAAAGAGACCGGTGATTTTTGTTTCGTTGAATTCTTCCGGAGATCTTATCTGGAGTAAAGCTATTCCCGACAAAATGATATGGGATAGCCAGCTACATTTAAATCAGAATTTACCGGATGCATTCAGTGTGGCGGGCAAGGTGTTTTTCCTCGGACAATCCCAGACAGACACTGTTATCAACGCACAGCGGATAGCCCGGTATGGCTTCACGGGGTTATCGTTTTCGGCAGAAAATGGGGAAGTGGTCAAGGCCAGCCGTTCGTTTATACCGAGTACCATAATGAATATAGGAGAGGTTGGTACGCCCGCTTCGGGTATTCAATCCTGGTTTGGTGAAAAGTTTGCTTATGCTGCCGGTGAGCTTATCAGGCGAAATGCTACTGACTATCCCGAAATGAACCTGATTGCGTTTGATACGGACACAAGTTTGTCGGTTACCAATTTAAAACGCATCAGAGGGTTTACTTCGGCTTATGCGTTTCCCCGGTTCTGCTTTAACTCAAGGGGAGATTTTGCAGTTGTATCCACTACCTCCTACAACACCGTTTCTGTGTTTAATGCGAGAGGTGAGCTAGTATTGAACAGAAAAATCGAATCCGGCATATTGAACCAGCCGTTTATCCGGTCTATGCGATTTCTGGACAACCAGGACTATCTGCGGCTGACTGTTATTGACCAGGGAAGTCCGGCCTTTGATATGTTGATCGTTGATCTTCCGGTGACAGGCAGTAGCGATATTTATTCCTGTCTTGGAGGTCAGGGTGAGTTATTGGCGAAGGATACTGTGGTGATGGAAACGAGAAGTCTTGCGGTTTCGACTATCGATAATGTTGCGGCCATTCAGCCGATCACGATGCTGTCTGCGGATATTGTGTTGCAGGAAACTGAATATTGTGAAGTTAAAAGTGATTGCCGGCAACTGACCATTCGCGGAGCCTCTCAGGGTTGCGTTGGCAAAGAGATGCGATTCGACGCGTTAAAAAGTGTTGATTGTTCCAGGCAGATAGTTTGGGGGCTAAACAACATACCGGCATCGCAAATTGCCTCAACAGATTCTTCTATAACATTGTCATTTCAGCAACCATGGTCTGGCTATGTAAAGGTTTCCCTGCAGGGATGCGAGCTGAGTGATTCTGTATACGTGGAAGTAAACAGTGGCGAAGCCCGCCCTGAACTCGGAAGTGACCAATTGTGGTGTGGGAATGATATCCTCCTGAATGCAGGTAATGAGTTTATGTCTTATGAATGGCAGGATGGGTCCGACAACGCGCAATTTCTTGTTACCGGTCCGGGTAAATATTTCGTAACGGTGACTGATCATTGCGGACAGACTTATAGTGACACCATCTTTGTGTCTTCCGAAAAACCCGGTCTGCTTTTTACCAGTGACACTGTGCTGTGCCCACGCCAGGAAATTCGTTTAATAGCAAAAGCAGGATACCAGGATTATAAGTGGGAGCCGGAATATCGTTTACGCAATGTATCAGAAAATGAAGTAATGGTTTCTCCGGATAAAGACATGCAATATGTGGTCACTGCTGATGCAGGGCAGGGCTGTTTTGTCAGCGACACGATTTCTCTTCGTGTGATTGATTGCACTGCCGCATTGTTTGTGCCGTCTGGATTCACTCCCAATGGAGATGGCAAAAATGATGTGTTGGTGCCGGTAGTCCGAGGAGAGGTTATGCAATATGAATTCGCGGTCTATAATCGTGTCGGACAATTAGTGTACCGTTCAAAAACGCCCGGAACAGGCTGGACGGGTTTTATAGGAGATAAGCTGCAACCGGCAGACGTATATGTCTGGATGTGTAAGGTGCAGTGGGCCGGAAGTGGAGTTGAAATAAGAAAGGGGAGTTTTGTCCTGATCCGGTAGGTTGTGCCGTCAGCTCCGAAAGAGCAGTTAGAAAATGGAGAACAGTTCAGCGAACTGGTTTCCGGGCCTTGCCTCCACCTTTATTGCCATCAGCGCTGATGTTGCTTCATTAATCCTTTACTTGTAAGCGCCAGTAAGAAATTCTCCAGGTCTTTTTTATCCTGTTCAGATAAATTCAGCGGTTTGGCCAGGAGGCTATCCCTGTTGATCGCGTCCGGAACAAGTTTATCCGGGTTATCATAATACTCGATCACTTCCCGTAAGGTGCTGAACATCCCATTGTGCATGTATGGCGCAGTGAGCGCTATATTGCGCAACGGGCCGATCTTGAATTTGCCGAGTTCGGCTGGATCTTTCGTGATCGCAGCACGGCCACTATCCTTTAATGCGTGTCCATTGAAAAGACCGATGTTGCGGAATTCGGTATTGCTGAAGTCGGGACCGAAATGACAGCGAACGCAATTGGCGCTTCCATTGAACAGTGCAAAGCCTCGCTTGACAGATTCACTGACCGCTGCTTCATTCGCATTTGTTTTCCATTCATCAAAAGGAGTGTCGCCTGTTTCCATCGAGTTTTGGAAGGCTGCCAGAGCCCTGGCGAGATTGTCAGCCGCTGGCTGTTGATGGTATATTTTCTGGAAAGCCTTTGTATAGAACTCACTGGTCTGCAGGCGATGAACAGCGCTGTCTATTGGCAGATCCATTTCATCGGGATTGGCAATGGGAATGAGGGCCTGTTCTTCCAGGGTTTTGGCGCGGCCATCCCAGAAGAAGAAGGCGGAGCTGGTCAAATTCATGGCGGAAGGCGTGTTGCGTGCGCCCGGCCGGCCGAATACACCGAGGCTGACGGCACTTGTATCGGCGAAAGCGAACTCCGGTTTATGGCAACTGGCGCAGCTGATCTTCTGTGTGGAGGATAGGATACTGTCAAAGAATAGCTGTTTGCCTAATTCGATCTCTGTATCAGGCAGGGCATTGGCGGGGCGACAGACCAGGTGAGGCAGTGCTGCGAGTGCGGTGAGAAGGGTAAGTATGAAAATGGATCTCTTCATAATGAATGATTGAAGCTGCTATAGATTCGCTCCTGACTGGCGTATCAGTTCCCGCCGATTTACCGGGATCAATGAGCAGATACGCAGCTCATTCTTTGACAGATGGATATTATCTGCGTATCTGCGCGTCTGATATCTGTGTAAATCTGGGGGAATTCACCTCGCAGGTCATTTGGCGGACTGAACCCGGCCCAGGGTCACCTTATCGCTGCCCGCGATCCGTTGCTGACAGGTATCGGTGATCAGGTTGAAACGAATGGAATCTTTAAAATAAGTAAGCCGGTAGGATGCTTCGTAATCGAGGTTACAGAGTGCATCTTTAAAGAAGATGGTATCTCCGTTCGTTCTGTAAGAGCCGCTTACGATGAGTTTGCCGTTGCCCAGCCCGTCGAAGGTGCCGTCGGTTTTGAAGCGGGCGAGGAAATGCCAGGGTTTGCCGTCGAAGGCTTCGTGCGAATCCCATTCGCCGAGGATGTTGCGGACAGGTTCTTTTTGGGCGGAGGATTGACAGGCGGCTAACACAAGAAGTACGGATAATGCGGTAAGTAACTGTTTCATAATCATCAATTTTGAGCGAAGCTAGGCGGTGGGGCGCGGATGGGCTTTTGATCGTGTTGCGGATGTGTTTGAATTTGTTGCAGGAACCCTACGCCACCCAACTAGTTTTTATGAACCCCGGTCGGGGGATAGCCAAAATGCTTCGTGAAGCTCGTCGAAAAATTCGCGGGGTTGCCATATCCCACCATGTAACCCACTTCCGCCACGCTACCTGCATTCTTCTCCAGGAGCTCATGCGCTTTTTGCATACGGATTGCCCGGATCAGTTCGCCCGGACTTTGATCGATAATGTCTTTTAGCTTGCGATGGAGTTGCGTGCGGCTGAGACCGACCTCGCGGCCCAGTTCTTCTGCGCTGAACTGAATATCATCCAGGCGGGTGTTGATGGCGCTTCGCACCCGTTCAAGAAAGGCCTGTTCGATCGATGGCAATTCGATCGTCTGCGTCAGCCAACTGTTATTGCGGCTGTATTTTTCGCGCAGCTGTTTTCTTAACTGGACCAGGTTGGCGATCTGTGCGAGGAGTTCACGCTTGTCGAACGGTTTGGAAAGATACGCATCGGCGCCGGTCTCAAGGCCGTGGATGCGGCTGTCCTGGTCCGTTTTTGCCGTCAGCATAATGATGGGAATATGACTGGTGCGCTCATCCTGCTTGAGGATGCCGCAGAGCTCATAGCCGTTTTTTCCCGGCATCATCAGGTCAGTGAGAATCAGCGTAGGAATGTTTTCTGTAGCAAGCGCAATGCCTTTATCTCCGTTTTCGGCCAGCATGACCTGGTAGTGATCGCGCAGGGAGATCTCCATGAACTGGCGAAGCTGCTCATTGTCTTCCACGATCAGGATGGTTTCCGTGTGCGGCACAGGCTGATCGGCACTGTTTGCGCTGAAGGAGACTTTTTCATCCGGGAGCGGGTCTGTTGTCAGGAGTTCTGGTATTTCATTTATATCAGCCGGTTGATAAGGAAGTTGCAGTCGAAATGCGGTGCCGGAGTTTTCTTTACTTGTGGCACTGATAGATCCACCCATGAGTTCAGTCAGTTCTTTCACCAGGGCCAGCCCGATCCCTGTACCTTCCCTGGTGCGGGTGTCTGATGCATCGGCCTGGTAGAACCTGTCGAAGATATAGGGCAGTTTTTCAGGAGGTATGCCGATGCCCTGATCGCTGACGGTGATCTCAAAATACGCATCGCTTTTTTTATCCAGCGTGATGTTGATGATGCTATCCGGGTTGCTGAATTTGATGGCATTGGAAATAAGGTTCTGCGTGATCTTTTCCAGCTTATCAAGATCCGCCTGCACAGGCAGTGTGCTGATGTTGTTCGACAGGTTGAGCTGGAGGCGATGATGGTCGGCAAGTGAGCTGAACTGGTGTACATGCAGCTGCAGCCATTTGACAAGATCGGTGTGCTGATAGTGAAGATCCATTTGCCCGCTCTCTAGGCGACTGAGATCAAGCAGCTGGTTGATGAGTTGCAATAGCCGTTCGCTGTTCTGTAAAATAAAATTAGCGTACTGCCGGGCGGCTTCGGTATCGGGTTGCTTCAGCAGTTCTTTTGCCGGATTGATGATCAGTGTAAGCGGGGTTTTAAATTCATGGGTAAGATTGACAAAGAACCGTGATTTCGCGGCATCCATTTCTTTCAGCCGCTCTGCCTGTTCACGCACCTGCGCTGTTCTTTCCAGTACGGTTCTTTCCAGTTTCTCGGCCTGCTCTGCCATGAGCTTTGTCTTTTCCTGTTCTTTCAACAGGTTCTCTGTTGCCAGTCGATCATTCTCCTTTAACTGCGTGGCGAGTTTCCGGTTAGTGGACGCAACATCCATTGCGATATAGATGGAAAACAGGATAGGGATCACAAGGCAGAGAATGGACATACCAGCCATCAACTGGTACATATTAAAGAGGCGGAAAGTATTGGCGCCTACGATCACGCTGCCGGCTACTACGATCAGAATACCTGCGCCTATCAGCCATATCCGTTTATTGCCCTTGCGGAATGCTTTGTACACGGCGATCAATCCATCCACCATCACAAGAACCGTGAAAAGATTGTTCAATGTACCGGTAGTGGAGTTGATAGTAAGTAAGTCAATATTTTTTCCGAAGAAATAAAAGCAGATGAATACCGCCGCGATGGTGAAGATGATCGCGAGCTTGAGTCGTGGTAATTGATGGCCGCTGACATGATAAAGCAATAGCGCAAAAAGGAATGGCATGAGAGAGAGGCTGGTGCTAAAGATCTTGTAAAGCAGTAACTGCAAGCCTGGGTCTGTTGTTGCAATCGCTTCATAGCGGGTGATCAAACTGATGGTGGTGCCCAGCACAAAGAGGCTGTAATACAGGTTGACTTTCTGTTTTGGATAGAATGCATAGAGCAGCAGGTGGAGCAACACGAGTATGGCCATGGCAGCACCGCTCATCAGCAGGTAATCGAAGAAGCGTTGGTCTGTTCGTTGTTTTTCCTGCATAAAGCGTGCGTCGCTGATCCATGCCTGGAAGCCGACGAAGTTGCTGAAGTACTGGTGGTAGTTGCAGTAGCGAATGGCGAGCAGGTGCGGCAGTGTATCAGTGATGGCGAGCGGAATGGTCAGGTACGGATCTCTTGCAGCAATGGATGTTTGTTTTGAATTGCCGAGCTTACCGAGTGTGGTGACCTTTTGCCCATCGAAATAAATTTCTGAGGCGGCGTCCTGGTTGATATAAAGCCCCCAGGAGTTGATCGGAACAGCCGCTCCTTTTTTCAACCAGATACGGAACCAACCGAACCCGGTCCATTGGGAAGGTGGATTTTGTTTTCCGAATTTGCTGGAGGTACGGGTCCAGCTGGAATCAGTAAGATCAGGCGATGCCCATGCGGTATCATCACCGGGATGAAAGCGCCAGGCGAAATTCTCCAGGGAAAGGTAATGGTTGGAAAGGCTATCGTGCAGGGTGATGACGTTGCTTTGGCTTTTAGTGGCTAAGGGACAAAAGAAGAGAAGGAGGATAGCGATCAGAAGCAGGCGATGTTTCAGGATAAGGTTTGAACGATTGGACATGAGGTATGCATTTGATCGGGTAGTGTAAGATATGCAGGAAAAATTAGAGAACAAGTTTGGGAAAGGACTCTCATCCTGAGAGATTGTGAGGGCATTCTTTGCTGCACCCTGAGTACGTTCCTGCGGATTTGTCCAGAGGGACGCGTGGACACGCAGATGAGTGTCGGCTTTTGGAAATTTATCTGCGGGTCTGAGCCTCTGCTTTGTGTTTATCTGCGGGAGACTATCTTAACTGAATAGCATTGTCCGGCCAGTACATGTCGGGTGAGGCGTCTATCGAAAATCATGTTTATTTTCACGTTCACCACGGCAAAGTATTTGCTTTCATTCGCAAGCGGTAATTTAGACCACAGCTTTTAATCGATCAATCAATCAACTTAGCAATATGAAATGGATAGGAAGACGGGAAAGCGGTAATGTAGAAGATCGCCGCGGCATGTCCGGCGGCAAAGTCGCAGCAGGCGGCGGCGTCATCGGCGTACTCATTTACCTTGTATATACTTTTATGAGCGGAGGGCAGGTAGATCCTTCGCAGATGCAGCGCCAGATCGGCGGCGGTGATGCCCCTGTGCAAATGTCCGCGGAAGAACAACAGGAAGATGACCAGCGGGCAAAGTTCGTCAAAGTCGTACTGGCAGATACCGAGGATGTGTGGAACAAACTGTTCCAGCAGCAGGGACAAAGCTACCAGGATCCGGTCCTGGTCTTATTCCGCGGACAGGTGGAATCCGCTTGTGGTTATGCCAGCTCAGCTAGCGGTCCATTTTATTGCCCGGGGGATAATAAGCTGTATATCGATCTGTCTTTTTATGAAGACCTTCAACATAAACTGAATGCTCCCGGCGACTTCCCCATGGCTTATGTGGTAGCGCATGAAGTGGGCCATCATATCCAGAACCTCAACGGAACGGCGGCAAAGGTGAACCGGATGCGGCAACAGTTAAGCGAACGGGAGTTCAATAAGTATTCGGTGATGATGGAATTGCAGGCAGATTTCCTGGCAGGCGTATGGGCGCATCATGCGCAACAGATGAATGCCATCCTGGAACCGGGAGATATCGAAGAAGCACTGAATGCGGCGAGTGCGATCGGTGATGACCGGTTGCAGCAGCAGTCGGGCGGCAGGGTGGTGCCGGATGCTTTTACGCATGGAACATCAGCGCAACGGATGTACTGGTTCAAGAAGGGGTATGAAACGGGAGATATGAGGCAGGGAGATACCTTCAGTGCGCCGGATCTGCGATAAGGCCGTCGGCGATATTACCGTTGTCGCAATAAGAGATAAGCACCTTGCCCTTGCGGGCACTTTTACATTTACATATGACAATCGGCCGCCGCGGGCGGGGAATAGCAGCGCGCAAGCGAGTCAGGGGATGAAAGGGTTATCGAACCCTGGTCATCCCCTGGAGTGCGGTCTGTTTGATTGAAGAAGTTCAACCGTTAGACCAGGTATTGGGTTAGATAAACAGAATGGATGAGGAATACTCAAAAGCGGTCCTTTTGGGTGTTAAAATGATTTTTAACGCCTTCAGGTCTTGTATCAATCTTCCCTTTTATCTATTTTACCTGGAAATATCCTATAAAAATCCATCATGAGTAACTTCAACAAATTCATGCGCGCCAGCGCTGCCTCTTACAGGCGTTCCGCCAGGGCTGCCAATCAGTCTGCCAGGGAAGCCGCGAAAAAATACCGCGAGCAAAAGAAAAAAGAAGACATTGCCGATGCGGCTGCCGCCGTTAAAGAGTACACGGAATACATAACCGTTTTAAAATCCGTACATAAGGAAGCTGCTGATCCTGTTAACTGGGAGGAGATCCTGGATGATGTTCCGCCAACCGCACCGGAAAAAACTTCCACCAATGAGGATGCCGCAAAACGCAAACTGGCTACCTATAAGCCCTCTGCGATCGACAAACTGTTTGGTTTGGCGGGCAGCAAAAAACGCAAGCTGGAAAAAGCCGTAGCTACCGGTCGCGCCAATGATGAGCAGCAATACAAAGCTGCCGTTACTAAATCGGAAGAAGATGCCAGAGAGCTGGAATTTCTGCAAGCCACCGGAAAAGGTATATTAAACAAAGACATTCACGCATATAAAGCAGCGATCGACTATTACGAACCTTTCAGTGAAATTGCTGAACTGGGTTCCAAACTGGACATGGAATTCCGCGAAGACAATGGTACCATTGATCTGCGCGTGAACGGGCTGGATATCATTCCCGATTATGTCCTGTCCCAAACATCAACCGGTAAATTATCCCGGAAGAACATGCCGGTGGGAAAGTTCCAGGAACTGTACCAGGACTATGTTTGCAGCGCTGTGCTGAGAGTGGCGAGAGAAGTGCTGGCTGTAATCCCGTTGAATTATGTGGTAGTGAATGCAAGCGGCAGTCTATTCGATTCTGCCACCGGTCATGAAGGAGAGCACACCCTGGTATCCGTCGTTATCACGCCGGAAAAACTTGCCTCCCTGAACTATGCAACACTCGATCCTTCTGATTCAATGAAGAACTTCCACCACCATATGAAGTTTGCCAAAACCGGCGGCTTTTCTCCCGTGGAAAAAATCAACGCACAAGCACTCATCTTTTAAAACCATCCTATGTTTTCCGGAAAAAAAATTGCCGCACTTGAAGAACAGGTGCAAAGCCTGCAGGCTGAATTAAACAACACAAAACAGGCATTGCTGGCGAAAGGCCAGGAGTTAGCTGCCGCGCAGAAAGAATTGCATGAAACGATCGGATCGCTTCAATCCTCGTCACAACTTAATATTGAACTGCGCACAAAATACCAGCCGATCATTGATGTAGAAAAAGCGGTGCTTGAGCAACAGGCCGCGATCGATGAGGCCCGCCGGTCCATCACTGAACTCAATAATAAATATCAACAGGCGCTGGGCATACACCATTCGCTTGAGCAGGAGATCAGTTTATTCGAGGATCACCTGGAGATCAATTCCTTTGGACTGTATAAGCCGCAATTTGATTTTGATACATCGGAACAATTCAAAGTAGCAATTGAAGCCAATTATGAAGCGCAGAAAAAGATGATCAAAGAAGATGCTGCCATCGTTTGCCATAAGGAATGGATCGTAGGGGGCAGCAAAGCGGAGGGCACGAAAATGACGGCCAAATATAAAAAGCTGATGTTATTCGCTTTTAACGGTGAGTCGGATAGCCTGATCGCTAAAGTGAAATGGAATAACGCAGAGAAAAGTGTAGACCGGATCAAGAAAGCATTTGAGTCGATCAACAAACTGGGAGAAACTCATAGCATCGAGATCACGCATCCCTTCTTTCAACTCAAGCTCGATGAATTGAGGCTCACGTATGAGTTCGAGCAGAAAAAATATGAGGAGAAGGAAGAGCAACGCAGGATCCGTGAACAGATGCGGGAAGAGGAAAAGGCACAACGTGAGTTTGAACGTGCGCAGCGAGAAGCGGAGGATGAGGAATACCGGTACCAGAAAGCACTGGAGAAGGCAAAGGCCGAATTGAATGATTCTACACAGGAGAGCTCAGCGATCCTTGCGGAAAAAGTGAAGATACTTGAGCAGCAGCTGCAGCAGGCACACGAGAAAAAGGAACGTGCGATCGCGATGGCACAATTAACAAAGGTTGGCCATATTTATGTGATCTCGAATATCGGATCATTTGGTGAAGATGTATATAAACTTGGTATGACGCGCAGGCTTGACCCGCTTGACCGCGTAAGAGAACTGGGCGATGCATCCGTTCCATTCCTGTTTGATGTGCATGCTGTCATTTATTCGGAAAATGCACCGCAACTGGAATATGAACTTCATCAGCATTTCAATGACCGCCGGTTGAACCGCATCAATGGAAAGAAAGAGTTTTTCCGTGTGTCGCTGGAAGAGATCGAAACGTTTGTGCTTAAGCATACGGGGGCCGAGATCCAGTTTACAAAAGTTGCAGAGGCAAAAGATTACAGGGAAACGATGGCGTTGCTGGAGAAGTTGGAAGGGAAGCAGTCTGCACCCCTGCTGGAAGAAGCTAAATTTCCTGCTGCGCTGATATAGCGTTTGAGGAAAACATTTTTGGAATCACACTTACAGGCAGCACTGGGTTTGCAAAACTCAGTGCTGCCTATTTTTGTTTGTAGAAAGTTTCGATCCACTCCTTCCGGTCATTACCTGTTTGATTTAATTCATTGACCTGTTCTATGGTCGCTTTTTTCCAACCCCAGTTGATATCGTATAACCAATACTCTTTTTTGCGGGGCACTTCCGCAAGATGGATCACTCCGGGCAGACTGTCCGATGCGGGATAGCCATAGCTGGCGGTGAAATTGAGTTTTTTGATTCCGTTTGGATAGCCTTTAGGTAGAGGGACCGAGTTGGCCCGCCAGTAATTCTGTGATTCTCTGATCTGCCCCTGGAGATCAATGTCTTTTCCCAGCAACTTGCGGTGAAAACTGGTGAGTATGATACCACTCATATCATCAGGATGAAAAATCCCAAGCGCCTTGAAATGCTTTGCTAGCCTTGAGCCTCTCCAAAGGCCCCAGTTATTGCGCATGGACATGCCGAGACCAAAATGATAGCTGACGATAAACTCGTCTTCGGTCATTTTTTTTACGGAGGTTTTCACACTGTCGACGAAGATGGTGTCAAGATAAGCGATGGCTTCGTCGAGCGTGGTAGGTTTGGGTAGCTTTTTTTGCCCGAAGGCGGTGGCGGTCAGCAGTGTTGCTATCAATAACAGGCGATATAATTTGATTACCATAGCTGGAGGTTTATATAACAGGCAGATGCAAAATTGGGGCAAAATGCACAAGGCATTGTGATGAAGCCGGAAATCGTCCCTGCCGGGTGATGACCTTTTGCGGTCTCTCCGATAGAAGCGTAAATACCTCCATTCACATGAAGCACTTCCTTCTATCCCTTGCACTGCTGCTGATCGCCATCGCCTGTAAAAAATCCGGTGAAGACCGGCCCGACGATCCGAAAACAATTATCGAGTCCATGGCAGCCCTCACACGGGTGCAGAGCCTTGGCGCCGATGTGTATGCTCAAACCCTGGTGTCTACCAATGGCGATTCCCTGAAAGCCGTCAATGCGACTGCACAGTTCCTGGTAGAGCAAGCCAGTGTCGACAAAGTTTATTACTGGTCAACCGGTTTGCTGGAAGTACAATTCAAGAGTGGTCTTCGCAGTCACCTCGTGTTTGTCAACAGGGATGCGAGAGGCCAGCACCTTACGCGCGGTGGCGGTGGTGGCGATGGCTTGAACCAGTTTGCTGCCGATCAGGCATTTGTGGAAGAGATCCCCAATAAGAAAGTACTGATCCTGAATCCCTATATGGAGTCGCAATATCAAGGAGTGTACAACAAGCAAAATATGTTTCCCTCGGATTTCACTGTAGATGTTTACAACAATACGGATGTCACATTCGACCGGTTGAATGTGCTGGACGACGATTACGGTTTGGTGATCCTGAACACCCATGGTCTTCCCAATGGATTTTTCCTGCGCGATGGATTGCGGCTGCCCCGTGGGCTCTGGAAGCCTGATATGACCGATGAAGAAGGAGATGCTGCGACCAAACAGGTCATTGACAGCATCGGAACCCAGATGAAAATGCCGCTCCGGCTGTTCGAAACAGGAGAACTTGAATTCAACCTGTTTGTCGACCTCGATGGATATGTGATCGCTCAAAAATGGGCGCATGTCAGCGTAACGGATAAATGGATCCGCAATTCTTCGCTGTCGTTCAATGAAACGATCCTCTATGGGAATCACTGCTGGAGCGGATACACGTATGATGGTCCTACTGAAAGAAATCTCCCCGAAGCCTGGAAGAGTAAAGGCGTTGCCGTGTATTATGGATACGCCACGGATGAAAAATATTCCGGCCCTGTGCTGAATAACTACGCCATGCGTTGGGAAGATTCACTCATCCTGCATTTACTGGACGGCGATTCGACCGGTGTTGCCCATCTTGGAAATAACAATTCACTTCTTTCGCATACCATCCAGATCGAAAAAGTACCGGTACTGGTAACAAGAGGTCTGCGCATCGGAGCCGCTCCCGTCAAACCGCTTTATTTTTCGCAGTTCTTCAGTCCGCATTACAGCTATGAAAAATGTGGAGATACACTCGTCGACCGCCGTGATGGCCAGAAATATCCCACGGCCTGCATTGGTGATCAGCGATGGATGGCGGCTAACCTCAATTGGGCCGGCGCCGGGATCTGTTATAACAGCAATGCACAAAGCTGCGCGACCCATGGCCGGTTATATACCATCACAGAGGTTGTGGGGAATCAGCGTTCCGCGACCAATCCCAGCGGTGTAAAAGGGATCTGCCCCGAAGGATGGCATGTGCCTTCGCTCGCTGAATATGAGCAGCTGGTAAGAACGGTTGGTGGTGCGGAAAAAGCAAAGACAGCGCTGCGTTCGAGAACCGGCTGGCCAACGCCGAATCAGAATACGGATGCGTTTGGATTTAAGCTGACGCCATCAGGAATGGCCGTGACCGGGCCGAATGGAATGTTGTACCAGTACCAGGGCCAGGGAGGCTATTTTTGGACGACTACAAAAAGCAGCCAGGGAGCATTGGATTATGGGATCAATGGTTACAGTCCGAATCTTGGGCCGGTGGCGTTTGGTCCTGCGGCGGATGTGGATTACAGGTTTTCTTGCCGGTGTGTGAAGGATAAGTAAGGAAATATTGGAAAACACGCATGGCGTGATTGACTGGAGTTACATTGTAAGAATAAAGCCCTTCGTTATGAAGGGCTTTATTCTTATCGATTCTTTTTCTGTTGACCAGGCGCAAAGGATTTTGCCGATTTAGAACCTGCTGCTTTCTTTTGATGCCCCGGCGGGCTGCTGAAACCACGCGGGTGGGTACTGCAGGAGGCGAGTATCAATGTAGCAAACGCAAGTACGGCGAACTGACGGATCGTTTTCATATAAGTCATTTAGGTATACTGTAATTGCTCATTGCAAAAGCAATGCCCGGTTTAACATTAGCTGGCCTGGTCAGCCGGATCTTCCGGTTAACAAAATGTATTCTGAAGTCGCCCTTTTAAAAGCTAACACGGATCTTTCCCGGTGAATTTACCCGGTATTCTTGAGGCGGATCAACGTTGTGAAATGAAAGTTTACTGCTAACCAATGGATATAGCATCACCGCGGTTGTTTTTTGCAGGTCTGGCACAATTTTGTCTCCCACCTGATCAAAATTCCGACAAATGAAACCACTACTGTACCTGCTGGCAAGCGGCATTGTATTGACCAGCGTTCTTTCCTGCGACAAAGATGAGAAGACTACCGATCTCCGGATCAGCTTAACTGACAACCCTTATAATGCAACCGAAGTGAATGTTGATATTGAACAGGTCCGTGTCAAGTTCAGTGATGATGGCAATGATGAAGAAGGCTGGAGAAACCTGGATACGCGTGCGGGGATCTATAACCTGCTGGACTTCCAGGATGGCATCGATACGCTGATCGCCAGTGCCATCGTTCCAACGCAACCGCTGAAAGAGATCAGGTTTGTGTTGGGTAGTGATAACAGCATCAGGATCGATAATGTGCTTTATCCATTGACGATCCCGAGTGGCAGCAGCAGCGGACTCAAGATCAAGATCAATAAGCCGCTCAGGGAAGGCATCGATTCCATCCTGATCGATTTTGATGCAGCCCTATCCATTGTACAGGAAGGGAATGGTGATTATAAATTAAAGCCGGTGCTGAAGATAAAATAGCATCGATATAGCAAAGCGATATCAAACAGGGAAAGCCTTTCATTGCGAAAGGCTTTTTTTATTGCAATGCCGCACGACAGATCGTTTGTTGATACATTTCTGTTACCACTTGTATGAATAAAAATCCTGTACTATTTTGGTAGTCCTCAAATCCCGGCCATGAAAAAACTATTGACCATTTGTGCCCTGTTGTTTGCCGTATACAGCCACGCACAAAATGATAAAGCAAAGATCGATTCGATCAAAGCATTGATGAAGCGCGAGCAATATCTTTCGGCGTATAAGGTGATGCAGACAGTGGAAACCAGTGGCCAGGAACTGATCCCGCTGGTGGTCGTCCTGTTCACCAGTCATAGTTTGGGTCATAACGATCAATATGACAAATGGGGGTTTAAGGACGTGAACCGATCCGGGCAGGAAGCGAAAGAGTCGGTTGAGTTCCCGGTTGAGCGTTTGCTGGCTTATGGGATACAGCAATTTCCTAAAGATTGCGCGATGTATTTTTCATCCGCCAGGTTCTATAGCTGGATGATCAACCAGGAGAAAAGATATATGCCGCTGGAAAGCCTGCGGGAGATCCGTGATTACTTTATAAAGAAAACATCAGCTGATTGTTACGACGAAGGTTACTACTATGTGGTCGGGTATGCGAACAGCTATCTTGGTAAGCCGGCCGAAGCGGCGCAGCAGTTACGCCAGGCGGTAAGCCTGAATCCTCAACTGGTAAATGGCTGGATAGAATTGGCGAATGCATATGTGCAGCTAAAGGATCCGGCAAAAGCCCTTGAGGCTGGAAAGACCGTATGGGGAATGACGAAGGACCGCGGGCTGTTAGCCCAGGCCTCGCGCATTATGGGTGAAGCCTATGAGTTGCAGAATGACAATGCCAACGCGCTGCTGCGCTATACGCAGGCGGATACGCTTCATCGCACTGAATTCTTCAATCAACTGGCACTGCTGAGGTTTATGGTGAAAACAAATAATGCCGGCGCGCCGAACGCACTGAAAGCCTTTATTGGTGGGCAGGGCCGCGAAAGCCTGCATATGTACATGGATGCTTATGATGTATACAGGCAGTATAATAAACTTAGCGAGCTGGCGGTGTTCTGCGAGAAATATATGCAGGACTGGAAAGAACGTCCGAATATTGTCGCGTGTACCAACTTCACGCTTGGCATGATCTATAAAGACTCGAATACTGCACGTGCAAAAGAGCATTTCCGGAAGGCGAAGGAGTTGGGTATTACTGCTTCGCGGTTTAGTCCAACGCGAAATCATCCTGCAACAGAAAAGATGGTGGAAGAGGCTTTTGCGCTGATCAATTGATGATGTGTTGAGAACAATTTGGTATCAGGGGATGAACGTATCATGCGTAACAGCTGAACGCCCTCCTGGAGCCGGAGATATCGAAGAAACACAAGCGTTCAAAGTTATGCGTGCATCGTTTGATCATTAATTGGCAATGGCTCTCGCCCCGGGTAATCCGATCTTCAAGTTCGTTTCTCCCAATGAATCGAGTAGGTGGTTGACCCTTTGCACGCGTTCTTCAATAGACAGATAAAGATATTCTGTCCGTTTAACCACAGTAGAGTCAGCATAAATTTCGTAGAACATTGCAGACATCGGGCGTCCAACGAGATCCTGGAAAATGGCAGTGAATTCGTGGTTGGGGTCGAGCCTTGCATATTGCAGAACGCCATACACGTCTGCCTTGATCTCATTCTCGCGCGAGGGAGCGCATGCAGTCAGCACATGGTAATACTCGTGCGAAATCAGGAACGCAAGAATTTTGACGAGTTCGGCATCTGTTCTGGCAATGGTTATTTGAAGGTCCTGCATGGTTTCAAGTGGATCGAATATGTCGTCGTCATCGAAGTTGATAAAAGCCCGAATAAAATTAAATTTTTTAAGTCGGGCCTTATACAACAGATCCAGAAAGGCATATAAGCTGCTGTCTGAATTCACCTTACCGGCATTTTTGGATAATTTGGAAAACGCGAACATTGATGTCGAACTGAAATTAGCGCGAAATGATTTATCGAAGAACTCCCGGATCAATCCGGTATTGATAAAGATGGTGGCAAGTGAACAGTCCGGGTACATGTTCGGATAGTCATTGACATCCATACGTATTTTCCAATCTGGAATCGCCTGTTCATTCAACCGGGTGATCAATGCATTTTGGTTCTTGCGGATCTGACCAATGATAAAATTCAGATCACGTTGAAGAAGTTTGAACTCTTTATTCTTTAAAGTTCTTTTCGTGGTAGTATTCGGTCTTGATGCATCGATGGCATAGAATGCATTGGCAAAGCGGCCCGTCATGGTATCCTGGCGAAGCGCTTTTGCCTGCTTATTACCGGAAATACAGGCAACTTGCAGCAAAGCAATGATCAGGATGAATAATAAGGTGCTGGTAGTTCTCATTTGGTAAATAATCGGATGATGGTTGGCGGCGCTGTGATGAAGATCAAACCGCAGACAACAGAAATGGAATAAAGATTTGAGCCATGCTGATAGGGCTTTATGCTAACACCGTTCACGTCTTCCGCATAAGAAGTGTTTAACAGATCTGTTAAAAAATAATTTCCCTTCAGTCGTATTGATTTCGACATCCTGACCTCAGCGGTGATAGAAGCTTGCAGTCGGTTAATCCGGTCTACATCGAACGTTGTGGTCTTAACTTTCTTATCGAAGTAGCTTTTCTCTTTGCTGTGAAACACGTAATCAAATTCCCCTCCGATAAGTATTTGAGGCTTTTTGATAATATAGAATTTCAAGGGAATGCCGATGGAGATCCCCCGCACTTTATGCTTCACTGAATCGCGGTAAATGGTTCCCAGATTCCGGAGGTTAAATCCTGCTTCGATGACATAAGGATTATTCCTTCCCAGGGCTAAAAAGATCGGGTAGTTCAGGTTGGGAAATGCCGCAAACCGGACCTTACTTCCGGGGTAAGTTGTGCGGGAGAAAGTGAATTCACTATTGACAACAGGTATTCCCTGTTGCTCGAAAGAGTCCTGGGCATACGCTGCTTCGCAAGCTGTAAGCATTGCGATGGCGAAGGCCATCATTAAATAGCTTTTCATGCGGCGACCTGGTTGAAAATGACAGAATGTTGATTAGTGTTTAACACTGGTATAAACTTCTTCACCGGCGGTAACAGGTGCGCCCCGCCTGATCTCAAGGCCCGCTGCTCCCGGAAACACATCCACCTGAAACATTTTATAAAAAACGCTTAAGTTCTTCTTCAGATCATAGCTCAGCGATCCCTTTCCGGTATTATTCCATTTAAGAGAGTCGTTCGTGGATGCTATTTTACTGAAGACCGCGTCCAGTGAAGCGATGCCTACTTTCGTTTTAGTGAAGTCGTAAGTCAGTTTCCTGGCTTTGATCGTTTGAAAGATCACATACACTTTAGCATTTTCCAGGTGCTGATTGACGAGGGCTTTGCCGATAATGGTTTTACGCGCCTGAAGTGCGGAGTCGAGTGGCACAAGCAATACCTGGGATAACGTGGGATTATCCATTGCAAAAGTGGTTGTAAGTTTTGTATTACTATTAATGGATGCGTTTGCGGTTAGCGCGAGACTGGGTAGCCCTAAAAATTTAACCAGGGCACCGAGCGTAACATCCTTTGTGGCGGTTTTTGAAGGTACAACAACGGTGCCTTCATTTGGGACCAGGTTCAATCGATCAACCGGGATTTGCATTTTGTTGTCATCAACCGCAAATACAAACCCGACAGTTGTTAATTCGTTAGGCGTTGTTTCAAAAGTATAATCCGCAAGGCGTGGCGATTTCATAGTAATTGACTCCTGATTACTACAACCGAGAAGAGCGGCTGCGAGAACGGCAGATAAAAAAATGCATTTCATAAGTGTTATTTAGGTTTAAGCGAATTTCGAAGTATAGCCGAAGATCATCTCTCGTAAGAAAGACAGATAATTTGAAGTCAGCGGAGAACGTGATTAACGATGTTCAGTAGGCGGGGATTGTGCATCGCAACACAGTGTTGCGGTTACACTACCTGAAAGTAGATAAATTGTAGGACACTGCATAATTTATGATTTTTATTTAGAGATTGCGGCGTAACTCATGATCATCATTTGCGCAGATAATCATAATGGTTCGGATCTACCTATCAATTATGTTCATTCACGTTAGT
>JBEVKW010000242.1:0-9449 GCA_040509495.1 Chitinophagaceae bacterium
GCCATCAACAATAATTTTAAGCCAAGGAACCTCGTACTTTCCAATTTGGTTTGCAGAATTGAACGAGTCCCAAGAATATGTAGGTAGTCATAATGGTCAAAGTATCATCCCAAATGAGCCGGTAAAAGCTCTCAGTCAAGGCGACATCGCGTCACCAAATGCTCTTAGCAAAAGAATAGATGATGTAAAGCAGTTTAAGACAAAAATTGAATGGGCTATACTCGCAGTTATAACTTTGTTAGTCGGACTCAACATTAAAGTCTGGACAGACAAAAACGAGTTGAAACAGGCGGTTGAATTCGGCTATAAAATGAAATCAGAAGAATTGATCCAGGATTCAATGAAAAAAAAATCTAACAGCGATTATGAAAATTTGAAATCCAAGTTAGATAGTATTATAAAAAGTAAACCGGTTGATACAAAATCCACCTCTAACAACAAGAGGGCATCTACTATATAATTCCAGCTTTGTGAGGCTTAGTAAAAAGATTCCCCAGATAATTAATGTTGTAAAAGTTCAGCTAATTTGCTTTGACTACAATCTTTATTATCGCACACTTCATTAAGTGTCCGTTGTGAAAACTCGACCTATCTTAAATTCTTATACAATACGTCCAGCAACTCGCAAGGATTTATATCTATAGCAAGTGCAATCCGATATAGCTCCTCCGCCCTTAAATGGCTCCTTTCATTTAAAGTAAGCTCATTCATTCTCGCTTTCGTGAGCCCAGCCTTCCTACCAACCTCTGCCTTATTCACCGACTTCTGAGCAAGATAAACCCCGAGTTTAGTCATTGTTTGTTAGCTTTTTCTATACTAATGTTCACATCTAATTTATAAAAAGTAAAAAAAGGCTAACAAATATTTTGATTAGGTTCACTTATTATATACCTTAGGTAGGTTATTCTATACTAACGAGCAAAATAATTATACTCCTTAAAACCTACTCATATGCAAATCCGCCTCAACTCCAATAAAAACCTCCACATCCAAACCTCCGCCGACATCTTCCACCTCCTCCAACCAGCCTTCCTTCGCCAATCCAAACTCGACCGCGATCGCGAGCATCTCTGGCTCATGTGTCTCGATCACTCCCAAACCGTCCGCACCCTCGAACTCCTCGGTCTCGGTACCCAGCAAACCGTCCTCATCGATGCCATGGAAGTTTTTCATCGCGCCTTGTTAAGACGTGCAGCGTCGATCGTCGTCGCGCACAACCATCCCGCCGGCAGCTTAAAGCCGTCCCGGTCCGATATCACCGCCACAGAAAAACTTGTGGAAGCCAGCCGCTTCCTGAATATCAAATTGCTCGATCACCTGATCATTTCCGAAACTGAATTCTACAGCTTCAAGGATGGTGGAGAATTCGAGAAAATGAACACAAGAAAATTCATCATGTTCAACAGTGTCCTGGCGATGGAGTGATCCGGCTGCTGCTTATAAGAACATCCAATCAATCCCTGATTCCCGAACCAATTAAACAACCTACCCATGAAGATCGATCAACCGATAACCGCTATCGAAACAGCTAACCACTACATCCGCTCCGCCGCCGATGTCTTCTCCCTCCTTCAGCCCGTTCTGCTCGCCACGCCCTATCCGCACCGCAACCGCGAACATGTCTGGACCATCAGCCTTGACTCCGCCAACAAAGTGCTGCATATCGAGCTGGTCACCATGGGCAGTGTGAACCGCGCGATCATCGAGCCGATGGAACTCTTCAGCACACCGCTGCAGAAAAGGGCGGTGAGGCTGATCGTGGTGCATAATCACCCCGGCGGATTGTTGCAGCCGTCGGCAGCGGATAGATCTATGGCAGGAGAATTGAATCGCCTGGGAAGGGAGTTAAAAGTGCCGGTGATCGATCATGTGATCATCACTGAGGAGGGATATTACAGTTTCGCAGAGCAGGATCAAATGACAGAGCTGCCGCGAAAGGAGATCATGCATGCCGCAATGGAAATGAGCACAACCAGTTTTAGAAGAATAAAGAGGAGAGGTAAGCTGAGAAGCAGGTTTGTTTGAAACAATGAGCGTTAATCTGATCTATACTCCGTGAGAATTTACATTAATTGATGATAATAATTTTCCGCCACTATAATAGTGGCATAAAATAATTCGCAAGCTAAAAACATATTCCAGAAAAAAACATTTTTTCCCGTTGAAAACCCCGCTTTATAACAATTGATTCTTTGCATCTTTGAAATATAAAAAGATCAACGAAACATAAAACAGAAAAGTCTTTTGATAACTGGTAATAATAAAGCAGAACTCTTTTCGCAGGCTCTTTATCGAAGCAGATGGATTTAAAACGCAAACCATATAAAATCGGAAAAGCCGACATTGATCAAATAAAAGGAATGGGATATACTATTACTTCATCCATGCCGACCGATAAATTTATCAAAAAGCATTTCCCAAACTTTGATCTTATTGCCTTGTTAAAGGAAGTTGAGCAATCCTTTACTATAACAACCTCCTTGCCCATATCAAGGCAGTTAATAGTTCAGGAAAAGCCGCCTTCTTTGAGCATCATTTATAGAAACGATTATACCGGGGAAGATGATGCTGTGTATTTTGATCGTGAATTTCTGAAGACCGGTAAATCCATAGTTATCAAACATAACTTCTGCATTATTCCCAAAACTTACCGGAATAAAGGTCTTGTGAAAAAGGTATTTCAAACCAGCTTGCAACAATATGTTAATATGGACGCTGAGAAAATCATCGTTCATGCGGGCTTGTCGGGTGGGGGATATGTTTGGGCAAGACATGGATTCGTAGCGACAGACAGGAATGAGGTAGAAGTCATCTTACGTGATGCCCAAAGAGCATTGACTCCCACGCAGTTTGCTCCGGTTGAACACCTTTTTAGCGCGTATTATACAAGAAATCCAGTTGGAAAAGCATTTCCAATATTGCTTTGGGCAGGCCTTGATGGTATGAAAGACGTCTTGTTAGAAGCAGACTGGCACGGAGAGGTCAATTTGAAAAACAATGAACAATTCAGTAACTTTAAGGAATATGTTTTCAGGAGCTAAACAAAGTGGAGACCATGGTTCTGTTGGCGAAGAATTGCTGATAGATGTGCCTATGCTGGAGGAACGCGTCAGAATGGTGGAGATGGCTGTTGGCAATGGTTATTTCAGCCTGGATAAAGCGCTGTCTCTCTATAAGGTTAGCGAGGTCGAATATGTTGCGTACTTACTCCTCAAACATAAAAAGGATCTTGAAGCAATCAGTAAATCCTCTCAAATACTGGAAGTTGTAGCTGTCCTTGTCGGTGCTTTCCAGGCAGCCAGTCATGACTTTGACTCTAATGGTAAAAACGTGATGCAACAATTGGAGACGATCTCACACGACCGGAAGTTGGTAAAGGTTGGCTAGTTATCCATATAGTCATATCTATTTTTACCGGTGTAAGTAATACAACCTTCACCCTTAAATCGATTCACTTTTATAGTCCTCTTCTTTTCAAATTTTTTTATGGGTGTATGCCGTAGTAATTCCTTATTCGACAATTACAAATGCAGAGAAAGCTGGGCCGGCTTTTTTATCGAAGGAGACAGGTTCAGAACAATTGTCCCGATTACCGTTATAACAAATTTATTAAGTGATAGTTACGAGCAGGGTCGGAGTTGCTGTATCATCCGTGATACAGTAAATGATCACATAAACGATGTGGTAAGGAAGCGCTGATAGAATTATTGTTTCATGTCTACAAAGAACCGGCCTTTGTGAGGGCGCGGGCGAACTTGAAAATAATGGATTGAGTTTAGAGTAATTTGCGTTTATGTTTTTGGCTCATTATATAGAGATGAAAACGGGAAAAACAGGTGGATTGAGAAGGAAATTTGCAAATAAGGAAAAAGATGTGATCTGCCTGCATAAACCACATCCGCAAAATATTCTAAAGTCCTACCAGATCGATGACGTAGTGACTCACTAAAAAGAGAGGAGATTATTAAATGACTGATGTTTTACAATACAAGAACTATTATGCCGGAGTGCACTTCAGTGCTGAAGACGAAGTGTTTCATGGAAAGATCATTGGCATAAATGATCTCGTGAATTTTGAGGGAAACACAGTTAAAGAATTGAAAAAGGCGTTTCACGAAGCTGTGGATGATTATCTGGAGACCTGTGAAGAACTCGGCAAAGAACCGGAAAAGACTTACAAGGGAAGTTTTAATGTTCGTATCCCGTCCGACTTGCATCGGCAGGCGGCCAGATATGCAGCCCTGAAAAATATGACTTTGAATGATTTCGTTCGACATGCAATCGATACGGTTTTGTCAAAACCGCCTAATACACGAACGACAAACTTCATTCTTTTGTTTTTAACTTTTATAGGACCCGCTCTAATAGCGGGCTTTCTTTTATAGGAGAATTCTTAACGCGGGAGGATCGTTGCGACCATCGGCAGCAGCCAGATCCATAGCGGGAGAATTGATAAGCTTGCCCCGGACATGACCCGGGGGCTGGGCAGAGAATTGAAAGTACCGGTGATCGATCATGTGATCATAACGGAGGAAGGGTATTACAGTTTTGCAGAGCAGGATCAAATGACAGAGCTGCCGCGAAAAGAGATCATGCATGCAGCGATGGAGATGAATACAAGCAGTTTCCGGAGGATAAAGAGAAGAAGGATAGTGAGAAGGAGGTTTGTTTAACCGTCCCTTAAAAATTGTAAGCGTATTTACAACTTGTCCCTATATAGGGCATTTATATAATCACGTTTACGTATTATTTGTCAATTATATGATACGCCTTTCCGCTATCCTCTATTAGTAACCTATCTATATACGTGATTATCATTAACTTAGGCCTAATCAATTAAGTTGTAAGTATACTTACAACTTTTTAATTTGACTTTAAAATTGTAATCATACTTACAACTATGAAAATTCCTTCTTCCATAAAGCCACGCGATACCTATGTAGATCGCATACGCCCCTACATCGGAAAGAACCTTATAAAAGTTCTTTCCGGACAGCGACGCGTTGGAAAAAGCTATCTCCTCTATCAACTCATGCAGCTGATCCTTGAAGAACAGCCAGGCACTAACCTTATTTACATCAATAAGGAAGACCTGCAATTCGATCACATACAAACTGCAAAAGATCTGAACGATTATGTGACGTCTCAACTCAAACCCACCACCCGAAATGCCATCTTTATCGACGAAATCCAGGATATACAGGATTTTGAAAAAGCATTGCACTCTTTACTGCTGGATGAATTGAATGACCTCTACATAACAGGAAATAACGCCCATATGCTCTCAGGGGAACTGGCAACCTATCTCAGCGGCAGATATATTGAGTTTAATATCTACAGCCTTTCCTATAATGAATTCCTGTTTTTCCATCAATTGGCAGACAACAACGAATCATTAGAGTTATACATAAAATACGGTGGATTGCCCTACCTGATCAACCTTGCATTGAACGATCACGTTTTCGACTATCTCACTAGCGTTTATTTCACCATTATCTACAGGGATGTTGTAAGCCGGTACGCCATTCGTAATACCCAATTCCTGGAAAGCTGGTTTCATTTCTGGCAGATAATATCGGCAGCTTGTTTTCGGCTAAACGCATCAGCGACTTTTTGAAATCGCAGCACATCAATCTCGCGCATAACCAGGTACTTCAATACTCTTCTTACCTGACAAGCGCACACATCATCCACGACGTACAACGCTATGACATTGCCGGCCGCCGGATCTTCGAGATCGGAAGCAAATTCTATTTTGAGAATACGGGCATCCGGAAGCGATTACAGGGCACTACATTAAGGATAAAGCGAAACTGCTGGAAAACGTCGTCTATAACCACTTACTTTTCCTCGGGTACGACGTAAAAGTCGGCGCCTTGAATACGCAGGAGATAGACTTTGTTTGTGAACGGGGAGGAGAACGAGCTTATGTACAGGTCGCGTTACGCTTAGGGGAACAGGCAACGATTGACCGTGAATTTGGAAACTTATTGAGCATCCAGGATAATTATCCAAAGATGGTGGTTACCGAAGAGCAATTCGATGGAAATACGCATGAAGGAATAAAGCATGTGCAGATCCGGGAGTTTTTGAAAATGAAAAATATTCATGTCTAATAAAAAAAACTCCTTTTCGCAATTTATATAACGGCAGAGTTGAATCGTTCAGGTAGGGAATTGAAAGTACCGGTGATCGATCATGTGATCATCACGGAGGAGGGATATTACAGTTTCGCAGAGCAGGATCAGATGACGGAACTTCCGCGAAAAGAGATCATGCATGCAACGATGGAAATGAATATGAGCAGTTTCCGAAGGATAAAAGGAGAAGGATGGTAAGAAGAAGGTTTGTGTGAGACGGTCAACTATTCGAAATTTTAGAATAGTTGAAATAGTCCCTCATTATTATTCCAGTTATCCGGAAATTCCGGATAACTCAATTTCAATTGAGTCACCACTGGTGACATAATTGAAAATAGACTTATTTCGAACCAGCTGAAGGTTATTATTCGCAGTCCGTACCAATGATGATTACAGGCTAAGGAAACGATCCGATTTACAGTATCACCGGTGATACTGTAAATAATACCGTAAATGATCCTGTAAACGCATCACCCATATTAAACTCAAAGACCAAAAGGTACTTACGCAACCACTGGTTGCGTAAATAAATTCGCGCAATAGCTCATCCATGACAACCTGGAACACTTTCGAAGAAAGAACCATCAGCCGTCACAAACGCACAACTAGATCTCCATATCCCTCGCCTTCACCTTCACCACCTTCCCATTCTCCCAAACTACCAGGTACAAGTCATCTTTCCTCTTCTGTTCGATCAGCTTTTTACGCGCGCGCATCATGCCCTCGAGCACTTTTGCTTTTATCTGTTCGTGCGTGAGCCGCTTTCCTGTATCTTTTGCCATATTTTTGAATTATGAATGATAGTGTTTGACTCCCTGCCACCTTCGGCTATCAATTCGAATTGCTGGCCGGAATTATCCAGAAAGATCCAATAGTCCATCACCGGTTGATATAAGGCCGTGAAGTTTTTCAATCCAGCCTTGTAACGCCTCACGACGACATCATCCGGAATATTGTGGCCTCCCGTTAAAACCCGTTCCCGGACTCTGTCGATTGCATGATCAGGCGAAGGCAACCATAGAAATATCATATAGACATCATATCCCCTGCTTCTTGCTTCCTCGCAAAGTATGATAAAGCTTCGGGTGGATAATGTTGTTTCGAAAGCAAATTCTTTCCCTTCAGCAATCAGTTCATCCAGCCTTCTCAGCATGATCTTACCCGCTTGAATGGATACACTCTCCGGCTGGAAAGGAGATAACCCTCTTGCTATTTCATCCGCATTCACGAACTCGCGAATGTTCAGCAACTCCGGAAACACGGTAAATGAGGCTGTTGTTTTACCGGCACCGTTGCAACCTGCTATGATATATAATGAAGGCATGTTACTGCAATTTAACTCAAAATGCTCCGAACGTGGTTCTCACCGCATAAAAACATGATTTCTGCTCATAAAGTCTGATCTTGGCTGCACCAGCTATCATTAAAATTGAAAGGACAGGTGACCGATCAGGCGATCATTACGGAAGAGGGTAATACATCTTTGCACAACAAAAACAAATGACAGACTGGCCGCGAAACCAAATCATGCGAATAACAATGAAGATGAATCCACGCAGTTGTCGGAGGATGAAGAGCATAATGAGGTGGGGGTTTGTGTGAGAAGCTCTAAATCTGATCCATAAATTATATGATCAGATATTCGCTAGTATTTTATTGAGATTAACTGCTGGTTCAAATCATCTCAAACGATCCACAGTCGATTGAAAATTTAGCCTTTAACACACTGATTGAAAGGTTTGCAAAGATCAATTTTATATGTTGTCATCCGCTGACGAAAGTTTATACCATGAACGAAAAAGAGTTTTTCGACGCACAAGATATTATTGAGTCTGAAATCCTGCCATTGGAAGATCCCGATAGTCCAGTTGATGAGCAAAACAAGCAAGTGAAGTCTTAAGAATTGAAGAAACTGTTCATCGAAGCTGGGATGGTGTTAATGGTTGTGGAGCACAAAGTCGAATTAATTCTGAAGCTAGTAAAACTTTGGAAGAATGGGCAAAAAATATGATCTATGAGAATCGCTCGCTAAGGTATCTCCGGTACGGAAGGTCGGATTTTGGATTATAGCATTTGATCTTCCGTAACCTTCTATTGGCAATGACAAATGCCACTCGATCTTTTCAAGACTTATTCCCCTCAAAAATCTCATGCAGCTTATTCTGCAAAACCTCCTTATCCGGCAATTGCAATATATACGCCGACACCAGCGCCGGTGATATATTCCGGTTCATCGCATACTCCACTACCTCCTTATCTTTTCCCTTGCACAACAACACCCCAATACTCGGATTCTCATTCTTCTTTTTTACATCCCTATCCAACGCTTCCAGGTAAAAATTAAGCTGCCCTAAATGTTCAGGCCTGAACTTATCCGCCTTCAACTCAACGGCAATCAGACATTGTAACCCCCGATGAAAGAACAGCAGGTCGATAAAAAAATCACTCAAGCCCACCCTAAGCTTAACCTGTTCTCCAACAAACAAAAAATCTTTACCCAGTTCCAGTATGAATTCTTTCATCTGCCTGATCAGTCCTTTTTGCAGATCAGCTTCCCTGATCGGCTCGTGCATATTCAAAAACTCAAACACATAGCTGTCTTTGAACGTATGTATAATATCCGGGTGGGTTTTTATAAGCGAAGGAGAAAACTGAGTTCCGCCTTGAGATCGTTCGAAAACACCACTACGGATCTGTCTTTCTAGTTCCCGTTTGCTATATCTTTCCCGGATACATAAACGCAGGTAGTACTCTCTTTCCTCGTATGATTTACAGCTGCCAAGAATGATCAAATGATTGGTCCAGCTCACTTTAGTCAACGGGCTTGCTTTTAACTCGTCCACTTTCAATTGTGACACCACTGGTGTCACAATTTCAACAGATTCACTTTTAATAGATTGTGAAACTTCAGTGCCGGCTGGCCTCAACGGGGAATTTTGATACGTTTCAAAAAACTGCCGCATCCGGTAAAGCCCACGCCTGTCAAATCCTTTTATTTCCGGATGATATTTCTTTATGTGTGAAGCCAACTCGTCGATGGTCTTTTCACCCCAGCTGGCTTTCTGTAGTTGCAAAGAGATATACTCTCCAATGGTCCAGTAAAGGCTGATCAGTTCCGTATTCACCGCTCTGATTGACCGGTCACGTGATAGTTGAATTAAACGGACGATCTGGTTGAATTGATCCAATGGCATTAGTGTCATGTTGTACGATCTTGAGATGAAAAACACCGCGGGAGCATCCTGTTTTTGCTGGCGTAAGGTAACGCAGCGAACGCAACGGATACGCGACGTACGCAGCGAAAACAGC
>JBEVKW010000243.1:0-9180 GCA_040509495.1 Chitinophagaceae bacterium
GACATTGCAGCATGATCCTTATTCTCCTGCATTTGCCATCGAAGGCGGAACTGTTATCGTTGAAGACAATGTATGGATCAGTTTCAGATCAACCGTATTACCGCGCGTGACCATCAGCAAAAACTGTGTGGTAGGAGCTCATTCGCTGGTAACCAAAAGTACCAATGAAGCAGGAGTATATTTCGGAGCACCTGCCAAAGAGGTGAAGAAGCGGGATATTAACATTGAATACAAACTTAAGCCCGTAGGCTATTTTATCTAACAGACAGCATGAAGAAACTTTCCAGGTTTGAAGTAAAAATTTTTCCGGTAGTGATGCAGGCGTTTCAACAGTTTTGAAGGAATGAAGAAGCTTTTCTTGTCATTGATGACGGCAAACTTTTCCGGAATGCTTATTTCGGTCGTCATCTTTCTGATAAATACATACAGACTTGAGCTAAGTGAATATTTCCTTTACAGCTATATCAACTCCGCCCTTATAATCGCAGGTTCGTTTGTATTGTTTGGAACCGATAATCTTGCGCTTGTATCGTATGACACGCATTCCTCCAGTCTTATTTACAGGAGTGTTAAGCGGATCAAGCGTCGCATGCTTATTCTCGGAGTGCTGATCTTTTTTGGATCATGCATTTATTTTGGTTTTACTAATTCCGCATATGCTCCATCGCTGATAACTATCTGCTGTGCATTTTCTATACCTTTTTTGCTCTCTTTTTACAATGCCGATACGCATTACTACATTCATAAAGAGGTTTACAATAAGTATATAAGACTTACCATTTACGCACGTCTGATCTGTCTTATTCCAATAATGATCGCTGCTTTCTTTCAGCAATATCTATTGTTGACCACCTTACTTGCCAACTCCATGGCGACCATCCTTCCTCCCATTATTTTTAACCGGAAGAACAGGCCGGTTGAAGAGGCCAGGCGAGAGGAGAAGGTGACGGTATTTCCGGCTGTAAGGCTTTTTGAAAACTTCATATTGAATAGCTTCCCGGTTTTATATATCAACGCTGTTTTTTTCCTGTTCAACGCGGTTAATGCCGTTTTTGTAAAGAGCAGCATAGTTGTATATACTTCACGCATTTACATTATACTGGCGGGTATCCTTTCGGGAGTGGTGTCTGTATTGATATCTTCCCACCTGAAGAAGACAATGCGCTTTATTGAACGCTTTGGCCGCTATCTGTGGCTTATTCCTGTGATACTGCTGGCTGCTCCTCTTGTCCTGAAATTTGCCATCAGCATTGACTATGAATTCAAGTTCATCCTGTGGTCGTCGCTGGAGTTGGCCAGTATCACCTGTTTCCTGGTCTTGTTTTTTATTAAAATATATCAGGGAGAGCGCAATCCG
Organism: Chitinophagaceae bacterium; assembly: GCA_040509495.1. Classification (GTDB taxonomy): domain Bacteria; phylum Bacteroidota; class Bacteroidia; order Chitinophagales; family Chitinophagaceae; genus Terrimonas_A. The sequence goes on from JBEVKW010000243.1 coordinate 1,358, forward strand.
AAACTGGTACTGCAACTCTTCCTGATCACCGCACTGTTTTTTGTGTATACCAAGCTTACTACATTCTCGCTTGAGGATCTTATGTTGAAGCGGGGACTGTTCAATTGTGTTTTGGTGCTGATCGTATTTCCATTTTCCGGGATCAAGAAAAAAAGTGCAGACGCTATCCAATGAAGAAAAAAATTCTCTTAATTGATCCTGTTGGCCGGACCCGCGGTATGGAGCGTTGGCATCAGAATTTTTTTGCGCTGACATCAAAAGTGTTCAGAGTTGAGATTTTTGGTAACTACGACTCTGATTTCGTCCGTCAGAAGTTTATCTATGATAAGGATAAAAAAGGCGCAAGCCTTAGAAGTATTTTCAGCTTTGCTTTTGCGCGTTTACCCAAAGATGCTGACAGGGTTGTGCTTGCGCATTATGGAGAATCACTGAATACGCTCCTGTTTTTGCCGGCAATACTGCGTTACAAACGCAACCAAAGATTTTTACTGATCCATGATGCCGTGAGTACGTTAAAAAATGAACGCAAGGGGATCCGCAGCAAAATGGGACATTTCGCGAACAAACTTTTAATGAAGGCATTTGATAACCTGATTGTTCATAATAAGTCAGTGTCTGAACTTTTCCCTGGCAAGTCAGTTACATTTCTCCCTCTCCCGCCAGCAATCAGTTCACATGCGGCTGTCAAGGTTCCTGCTACCGGCTCTTACATTTTTTGGGGGTTTATCAAAAGGTCAAAAAATGTTGAATTTGTCATAGATCTCGCGAGCAGAATGCCTGAAAAGACATTTGATGTATACGGTACTTTTATCAATGAAGAATATAAAGCTGCGTTTAATGAACGCGTGAAAACCTTAGAGGTCAAAAATCTTCGTTTTTACGAATTCTTTATTCCCGAAAGCGAGGTCGATGAAGTGCTAAGCAGGTATGATGCGGTGTTAATGCCCTATACTTTTATCACTAATTCAGGGATACTGCAAACCAATGCGGATTACTGCGCAGTTTCGGTTACTTCCGATCTGGCTGCGTTCAAAGTGTGTTCGGATATCTCCATTAATTTGCCGCTAGAGGTTGAGATATGGAAAGACTGGCTTGCCTCTCTTGATAGTGAACGTTTACTCGCAGAGAAAACACGTATCACTCTTGGAAACGAGAAAAGGGCGAGTGATTTTATAGAAGGTCTAAAACAATTGGGGTGAAAAAGATAACTGCCCAAAAAAGGATCTGGATCGCAGCAGAATGGCTTTCTGATAATGATACGCAGTGGTGGTTTTTTGCAAACATGCAAAAAGCCAATCAGGGCGATAAACAGATCTCGCTTGTCGGCAATGCGAAATGGTACAATGAGAACGACAGGAAAAGCCTGCCCGGCCATATGCTTTATGTTTTTAAAACATTTTGTTTTGCGGTCAGGCTGACATGGGTTGCGAAAAGAAATGATATCATTTTCTGTTGGAATCAGTTGCCTGCACTTATTGCTGCAACGCTGCTAAGGTTGACCTTTTCGAAAAAAAAGATCGTTTGTCAGAATTTTCTTTTCCGGAATTCAGGGAACAGGTTCGCAGATGCACTCAGAAGATCTCTTTACAATTTTGCACTGAAATATAAACATCTTTATTTGTCGCTGCAAAACGAGTCATTGTTTGATTATTACAAAGACAATTGCAGGCTTGCGTTAAAACGAGAAAAGACCTATTTCATTGGTGACTGCCTGCCTGATGACCGTGTACCTCCAACTGCGGCATCTGCTGTCATTCCGGAGCACAAGCAGTATATTTTTACCGGGGGCGAGGCCAACCGGAACTGGAAACTGGTGATGACAATTGCACAGCGCCTTCCGGAATTTCAATTTTACTGTGTAGCAAGGAAGCGGTTCTTTGATCAGCAATTGAATATTCCGGCAAATGTGACTATGTTTTGGGATACGTCGCTGGAACAATATTTCCAGCTTCTCTTGCAATGCAAAGTCTCCTTTATTCCTATCAAAGATCCTTATAACCCTGCGGGATTGTTACTGCTGTTTGATTCAGTTTTGTCGGGAAAAGCTGTTCTGTCTTCGGACACTCCTTTCTTATCGCCTTATTTTGGAAAATATCAGGAGCGTCTTGTATTTTCTTCCGCGGAAGATGCTGTGACGAAGATCAAAGAGCTCTATCATGCGGAAGATATAGCGGAGGTGAATGCCCATCTAAGGAAAAATATAGAAAATCAGACACCGTCAGCTTATTGCGCGCAACAACTGGAAAAACTATACCAGCTGAGTGAAATCAATTAGATCGATAGTATTTTTTATAATTTCCCAGGACTATTTCCAGCTGACACCTTTGTGGAAGCCGCAAATATTGCTGAAGCAGATCTATACATTCCTGATCACCGCGAGGTTTGGGACGCTTCGATCTAAACCATTTGATCTTTTGGTAGCAGCTTACCTGATGCTATCTCTTTCTTTGTCTGCACTGCAACTGATCAATTATTCGATACTGACCAGTCAGTTTCCTTTGATGGAATTATTGAAAGCTCAGTATCCGCTGTTCATGTCGTTTTCCATTTTTATAATTTATGGAAGAAAAGGGGAGTTGTCAACAGATTTGTTTATAAAAACACTTTTTGTTCTTGTTGGCATTAATATACTATTAAACGTTCTTCTTTTTGTCTCGGGCATGGAAGAGGCGCTTGCTGCCAGCTACGATATTTTCGAATTTAGCTTCAATCAGAATATTGTCGTCTTCTTTATTTTTTTCCAGGCTTCACAAATACTTTTAAGCGAAGATCCGGCAAAGCGCCGTCGTCATATTCTGCTTTTGATATCAGCACTGGTCCTGATCAATATCCCGAATTTTCAACGGATGCGGTTCATGATCATCCTGCTGATCCTCGTGTTTATCTACTTCAAACAGGCATCCCTGAAAATTAAGCTGGTATTCCCTTTTTTGTTTGCGGGAGGCCTTGCAATTCTTTTCAGCACAGGCAAATTTGCAAGTATACTCGAAGCGGTTGTGTCAAGGGAAGATGCGGTGGATGCGTCGCTGGCCGGCAGGTTTTTGGAAATTCAACAGATCCTGACCACTGATTTCAATCCGTTGTATGGCTTTGGCTTTTTAAACGCCCGGACCAAAGAGTTCTTCTTTGGCGATGCTTATTTTCATCCGAATGATACCGGATTGTTTGGTGTTTATTTCAATGGAGGATACATGGGGCTAATCATGTTCCTTATGCTTATCATTATTTCGATTCGTGAGTTGGTGAGGTTCAGGAAAGCTATTCCCGATCCCGACATAACGCCGGCAAGAATGGCTATCCGCAATGCGGCAGTGCTGATGATCATTTTTATCCTTGTGAACGGACTCGTATCCGCCTCTTTCTTTTACGAACCTATGTATCTGATTTCTTATATTTTTTTGGTTAGACGTTTTTAAATATGAAGATCGCTATTATCGGCTCAAGAGGCTATCCTTATGTATATAGTGGCTACGAAACCTTTGTTTCTGAGGTGGCTCCGCGCCTGGCCGCTGAGGGTATTGAAGTGCATGTTTATTGTCACCGTTCTTTGTTCAAAGAAAGGCCTAAACAGGTGAATGGTATTTTCCTGCACTACATTCCTATGATCAGGTCCAAAAGCCTGAGCCAGTTATCGAATTCTTTTCTTTGTACGCTTCATGCTGTAACGAGAAAGTATGATGTTTTACTCTATGTTAACTCAGCAAACGGCATTTTTGGTCCCATAACAAAACTCTTCAGGAAGAAAACTGCCATCAATGTGGATGGACTGGAATGGCTACGGCCAAAGTGGAAAGGCCTTGGAGCTAAAGTTTTTCATTTTTCTTCCAAGATGGCAACCCGGTGGATGGACCGGATCATTACAGACGCAGACAGGATGAGAGATATATACCTGCAGGAATTTAATACGGAATCTACCGTTATTGCATACGGGGCTAATATCCGTCATTCTACCAACCCCGGATTGATCGGTAAGTGGGGGTTGACTTCTGATAATTATTACCTGATTGTAGGGAGATTGATCCCGGACAACAATGCGCTGCTCATATTACAAGAATTTGTTAAATCGACCACATCAAAAAAATTAGTGATCGTTGGAGACGTTCCGTACAAGGATGAATATGCCACTAACATAAAAAAGGTGCAGGATGAACGCATTTTGTTCACAGGATATATCCGTGATCAGAATGAGCTTGCAGAGTTGTATCATAATTCTTTTGCATATTTCCATGGGCATGAGTTTGGCGGAACGAATCCTACCCTGCTGAAAGCACTGGCTTATGGCTGTGCAATTGTAGCGTTGGACACGGTTTTCAGTAGAGAAGTATTGGCTGATGGGGAATATGGCCTGTATTTCTCTAAAGAGGAAGGAAGTCTTGCGGGGTTGATAAGCGAACTCGAACAAAAGAGAGATAAAGTGAGTGAATTGAAAGTAAAATCGCGCAATCGTATTACTGAAAAATACACATGGGAGAAGATCTCTGGCCAATACAGACAGTTGATTTATGACGTTGCGGTGAGACCGAGTCGCTAAGTTTATCTATCTTTACACAAATTCCGGCTTGATCGATTCCTATCAAGCAACGTTTAGCTGCCATTTGTTGTCACTGTTTATTACGACCTTTCCTAATTCAATTAACCTTAACTTATGCATAGGGCTGCTTACATTCCTTCCACCCGGGTAAAGATTGCAGCGGATCTGTTGATGCTGACCGCCATAATCTTTGTTGGAAGAATGGTCTTTGATAACTCCACGGAGCCGATCTTTTCCAGTTTCAACCTGCTACTTGTGGGCGTCAGTCTGGGTTGCTGGTTTTTCACCGGCAGGGCAATGGGGCTGTACAAAGATTACCGTGCTATCCCTTTTGCGATCGAGTGGGTCGTATTTCTCAAGACACTCATCATTTATACATTACTTGTTTCCTTTATTTTTTCTCAGCTTATAAAAGAATATCCGTTTAACCTGACACAGCTGGTTAAACACGCGGCATTGATCTTTGTTGCTTTTCCTGTTCAGAAACTCGCTATTCGTCTTATTTTCAAAAAGCTCCGCACCAGCAAACAATTGCAACGCAAAGTGCTCATTGTGGGAGCAGGAGACTCGGGGATCAATTTTTATCAGCATTATGTTAAGAACAATCATTACGGGTATTTATTGACAGGATTTGTTGATGATGATGTTAACCCTTCGATAAACGGTCATTATCTCGGCAAGACGTCTGATATCGATAAGGTGATTGCTACCCATGAACTGGATGATATAGTTGTAGCAATGCCTATCAATGATGACTCTCAACTCCAGAAGATCATTACTGCAGGGGAAAGAGAAGGCAAACGGGTTAAGATCATTCCTCATTACCAGCGGTTCAGTACAGGAAAGATCCATGTTGGCACACTTGGTTCCCTCCCTATAATTACTCTTCGGGCACTTCCTCTGGATGTTGTTGACAATAAGACGTACAAACGGGTGTTCGATGTGATGTTTTCATTTTTTGTGATTGCGCTTGTATTAAGCTGGCTGATTCCTATTATCAGTGTGATCATCAAAGTGACCTCAAAAGGCCCGGTATTTTTTAAACAGGAGCGTTGGGGGCTTAATAATAAGCCGATCATCTGTTACAAATTCCGTTCAATGGTCGTTTCCAGCAAAGATGTGGATGACTCAGGAGTGTATCAGCAAGCAAAAAAGAATGACCCGCGCGTAACTAAAATAGGAGCGTTTTTACGGAAAACAAATTTGGATGAATTACCTCAATTCTTCAATGTGTTTTTGGGTTCCATGTCTGTTGTTGGACCCAGGCCGCATCCTGTTCCGTTAAATATTCAGTCCAAAAACAGTGTCGAAAAATACATGATGCGTCACTGGGTCAAGCCAGGTATTACGGGCTGGGCTCAGGTTAACGGATTCAGGGGCGAAACTCAGCGCCCATACCTGATGCAAAAACGCGTGGAATTTGACGTATGGTATATGGAAAACTGGACCTTTTGGCTTGACCTTCAAATCATTCTCCAGACAGCCGTTAACATGGTCAAGACGGAAGAGAACGCATATTAATTCCCCAAGCTTACACATATTATGATTAAACGCCTTGTATGGTGTACTCTCTCGCTATGTTCTTTAGCGGGAGTTTCCCGGTTACATGCTCAAACTATTCCCGTTGGAACCAATGTGATAGAAGAATCCATGAGACGTTTCCAGGTCAGTGGATATTTGAAGGATGAGGGATCTTATTCAATCCGGCCGTTATTCACCAGTGCACTTCCGGAACTGACTGATTCTTCATCTGCTGAGTTGAAAGAACTTGTAGGCCTGTTGTCACGGTCATTGACCCGTACCTATGCGCGAGGAAAGGGTAGTTTCACGGTGCTCCCCGCGACCATTAATCAACAATATAATACGCATCATCCTTACGGGTGGAATGATGGGTCGATGATACAGGCTAAAGGTTTTCAAACTCAGATCAGTGCTGGTTTTTTCACCAGGATCGGTCCGCTTAGTGTGCAGATCCGCCCTGAATTTGTCTATGCCCGGAACCCGGGATTTGAAGAATTTCCTGCGTGGCAGATCGATTCTTTATGGACTCCATACTACTTCGTTCTTAATCGCATCGATAGCCCGGAAAGATTTGGTAATGGCAGCTATACGAAAGTTTTTGGCGGACAATCCAGCATACGGTTGAATGTAAAAAAATTGTCTCTTGGTGTTTCAACCGAGAATATATGGTGGGGGCCCGGGGTCAGAAATTCGCTGCTCATGAGTAATACTGCACCAGGCTTTCCTCACCTGACATTCAATACTACGGCTCCCGTGAAAACGCCTATTGGGTCGTTTGAGTGGCAGATTCTGAGCGGGATGCTGAAAGGATCAGGCGTTTATCCGACGGATACAAACAAAACAGTTAATGGCGTTCGCCTATATGAACCCAAACCCGAAGACAGTAAGCGTTACATGAATGGAATGATCGTTAGCTGGCAACCGAAGTGGACTAAAGGATTGTTTTTAGGATTTTCGAGAATGTTCTACCTGTATAACGCTGATGTAGAACATTCGCTTGACGGTTATCTGCCAATACTTGGAGCTTTCTTCAAAGGGCATACAACCAATGAAGATCTCAAAAGAAGAGATCAGTTATTGTCAGTGTTTGCACGCCTCGTTCTGCCAAAGGAAAAGGCGGAGTTCTATGCAGAGTTTGGCAGAAATGATCATGCACAGAATTTTACCGACCTGTTAATGGAACCAGAGCACGCAAGGGCCTATATCATAGGAGGACGGAAGATATTCACTTCCAGGAATAATACAGACGTCGAGCTGATGTTTGAAATGACTCAAACAGAAACCTCTCCAACCGCATGGCTAAGAGCTCAGGAGGGATGGTACACACATACGCAGGTAAGACACGGTTATACAAATCGGGGCCAGGTACTCGGTGCCGGCATTGGATCAGGATCGAACAGCCAGGTGGTTGGAGTTAGCTGGATCAAAGGGCTGAAAAAACTGGGATTCTCCCTTGAGCGTGTGGTACGAAACAATGATTTTTATTACCGCGCGTTTCAACCCTTATACAATGCCCGGTATCATTGGATCGATCTTTCCCTTAACGCATACAGGAACTGGTATTGCAACAATTTTATTTTTTCTGCTAATTTATCTTTTGTCCGTTCGCTGAACTATCAATGGCGTTACCAGCGTGATGACCAGGGGAAAGATATATATCACAATGTGCATAATATCCATGCAGCTTTCTCCGCATCTTACATTTTCTAAAGAATATTCAAACACATAAAAAAACGTCCGGCAAGATCTTTTGCCGGACGTTTTTTTATAT
>JBEVKW010000244.1:0-14276 GCA_040509495.1 Chitinophagaceae bacterium
TCATCAAACAACACCCAGTTCAGATAGGCTTTTGGTTTGCCTGAAACATTCGGCTGCGTCGCTAAAAATAATCCGACCTCCGGGTTCAATAACGTACTGGTGAGATCTCCGGCAACCACTTTACCGCTGCTCACGCCAGGGGCGCTACCTATCAACGCCGATACGATCGAACTCAGCGGACTGGTATTCGTACTCCCTGCACTTCCGCTCCACCAGGCACTTGCTTTAAGATGAAACTTATCTCCTGCCATTACTTTTAGCAGCATCGCCGGACCGATCCTATTGCCACCACCATTCACCTTCGCTACTTTGTTATTGGGATTCGAATAGGTGGTATCAAGCGGGTAGCCGGAAGGCCGGTCAATGCGCGTAGCAGAAAGGTTTGCGTAGAACAGGTCTTCCGTTGCAGCCTGCGCCGTTTCCATTGTTGCCGCAGGATAGGCATCCTGTTTCACTTCCTCGGTCAGCACCATCCGCACATTGCCCAGGTGATCTTTGATCATGTAGTCATACTCAAAACCTGTTAAGGTATTGGGGTTTGCCGGATTGTACACCGCTCTTACCCTTCCTTCTTCCTGCCCGAAGAACTGCAGTTTATCCGTATACCCCAGTCCCGTGTTCACTGTCGCATTCGCATATTGCTTGCTCTCGAAGATCGCCCCGCCCAGATAGGTCGTTGTCGAAGTGATATTCGTCGTATAGGATGTGCCGTTGTAGCTGACGCTGGCATTGTTCTCGACCGTGATCTTCTTCAGTTTGGATCCTGCCGCATCGTATACATAAGAGATCGTTCCCTTATCCGCCGTGTTCGCATTATTGCGCAGCGTGACCTTTGAAGGAAGGTTCAGGTGGTTGTATTCGATACCGCCGCCGGTGGTTATCCCCGTGGCAGCCGTGACCGTCCCGTTGATGCGCTTATTCAGGTCGATGACCATGTTGTTGTTGCGATCATACCCATAATCCGTGGCCGTTGTATTCTTATCGGTAAAATCTCCCAGCTTATGATCGGTGGTGCCCGTGCCGCTTTCTGTTACCGACCGCAGCATGTTCCCCGAGTTCCAGTAAGTATAGGTGAGGTTATCGATCTGTGCAGGTCCGGTCAGCTTCAGTCCCCATTGTTTCATCTTCAGGATATTGCCGTTGGCATCATAGGCGGTGTTGTCATCAGCACCGCTGTTACCCATCTGCACGGTAAAATCAACCAGTGTTTTATTCCAGGTGGTGCCGCTGTTGTTTTGTTTGAACTCCGCTTTCAGCAAACGGTTGGCGCCATCGTAACTGAAGTCATACCGGCGGCGTTTGTCATCGCCATCGCTTTTCCAGGTCATCCCTGTGATATTGCCATTGTATTGTACACCGGTAAAGTTCTCGCCTGCTTTACTGGTCAGTTTATCATACCCCAGTTCATAGCCGAACAGTTTACCATCCGTGGTTTGTCCTTCCGTGGTAAGATAGTCGCGGTTCATGCCCAGCATCCAGCCGCGGATATTATAATCGTACGTGAACTCCTGCAAAGGTTGCCGGGTGGAATAATAGACATTTGTAGCCGGATCTTTTTTACTGCCCACTGTTTTCTTTGACAGTGATCCAAGTGCATCGTATTCCTGTGTGGACACGGTGATCCAGTCGCCCAGGGCGCCGCTGCTGATCGCGGAATGCCCGGTCTTCTTGTCCACTTTGATCAGCCGCGCGAGATCGTCATAGCTGAACCGGTTGACCGTTGTAATGCTTTGCGCATTCGTTCCGCCCATATCCGTTTTCTGTACGGTGATCAATGGTTGTCCCGCCCAGTTATACTGCGTCGTGCTGATATCGGTGCCGCCGGTGGCGTTCTTTGTTTTTACCTGAATTAGTCTGCCCTTGCTGTCATACAGGTTCACGGAAGAGATAAAATCACTGGTGGTACCCAGCACTCTTGTTTGCGTCCAGGTCACCAGTCCCTGTGTCTGCATGTTGACAGTAAGCTGTTGTGCGTACAACGGTGATGCGTTATAGGTTGTATAGAACGCCGATGAACCTGCATTATCGAGTGTAGTGGTCATTCCACCCGGGATACCTGTGTAATCATCATAATGGGTGACCGTCATCTGGTCATAGTTGGTAGCAGTATTGGGATAGCTGGTGGACGAAGAAGCACCGTTACGATGCGTGGCGAAGGTGCTGGCATTGGTCCAGACACCCGTTTCTACCGGGCGGTTGAGCGCATCATACTTCGTGACCATCCAGCGGTTGTTCACGCGCATATTACCATCCTGCATCATCACCAAGCGGTCGCGTGCATCGTATACCATCAGGACCTCTCCGGTGGAAGATGTACCCGGGAGGCGTTTCATGATCATGCGGCTGCGTTCGTCATACTCGTACCGGAAGCCTTGTTCGATCAGGGTGTTGACCAGTAGCCAGTTCGCGTTGATCGCTTTTACGCCCTGTGGTTGCAACACGCAGCGCAGCCGGTTCAGGTTATCATACATGTAATACGTGCAGAGCCAGTTGGTATGGTTGCTCCCGCTGCCATTGTCCACCGTGGCATTCTGCTGCACTTTCTTCAGGATCACCAGCCCGGATTTATCCTTGAACTCGATGACCTGTTTACCCTGTTCGTCAGTCGTAATTGTTTTGCTTAACTCACCGGGATCATAGGCCGCGCCGCTGGAGAAAGTCGCCCAGGTGCCCACTGCGCCGCCATTCACGGTCCAGACCCTCACTTCGTCCAGCAACGTATTGGTGGCATAGGTGATCTTCACCGAACGGCGGTTAGCCGCCAGCGGTTCATGGGCAGTACCCACCCAACTGTTGCCGGGGGCAAAAGTTTCTGTGATTCGGTTAAGCGGAGAAGCTTCAAAATGTGTTTTGCCATAGTAATAGGTTTGATCCTGTCCATTCACGGGAGATAAAGCAAAGCTGGTGTTGTACGCCAGTACCTGTTGCTCGAACGGGTTGCGTTTGAACAGGCCGTCATCCACGGAAGTATTGCCGCCATTTGTTGTGGCGGGTGTAGGCAAAAAGCTATACGCTTCCCGGCCGAACTCGTCATAGGTGATCATGCTGACCAGGTCCTTTGCGGGATTGCCGGTAGCAAGTGAACTGTTTTTGGAGACCGTCTGCACCGGCCGGCCCAGGCCGTCCACGTACTGGGTCGTCATCACAAAGTCTTTTGCGGCAACGGTAGTCGTAATAGCTGCTGTACCGGACTCCGGTTTCATCGCATTCCACGTACGCACATAGTTCACCGGCATGTTGGATGGATAGGCGGATGGCAGATAAGGTGTTTGCGCCAGGGCATTCATACGGCCAAAGCACGCGGCCGCAGATAACAGGATTGCCAGGCGAACAAAACGAAGATTCATATATAATTCAGTTAAATAAGATCAATGGATTAATACGCTATCACTGGTTATTTACCAGGTTATTTTTTTTCCGCCTGTAGGTTGCAAACTTTTCTTCGCCAAGAATGGGCTGATACAAACCATCCCTGGTCCCTTCGATCTGCTGCAACTGGCGGCCCACCACTTCCCGGTCTGTTGATGCAGCCCGTGCCGCCTGTTTTTGCGCTGCCAGCTGCATATTGATCTCATAGATCTGCTGACGCTGTGTGCCGGTCAGTTCCAGGGTATCCTTCATTTTGTCCGCGATCTTTGATGATAGCTGCTCCGCCACCGTTTGTGAACGGGCTTGCGAAGAGATCAGGATGACCAGCAGCAATGCGATAATATTTTTCATATACTGTTTTATTTTTAGCAATTAAGGTTAGAACAATGGACATTCTCCGCCGGAATACTCGATGTAATTCTGCGACCAGGAATAATCACTGAACTCATAGTGATAAGTACACTCATATTTATTCATGGATTCATTCCATACCGAAGAAGTGTATACCTTATACCCTATTTCACAGACGCCGTTTACACATTTACGGTTCTCTCCGCCACAGTTCCCGGAATCACACGGAATAGGCGTACAGTTTCCATTCGTATTGGCATAGCTCTGACCGTTGGCATTGATATTATTCTGAGCCAGCTGGTTGGCTGCTGCAAGAGAGACGGTCGAACTGTAGGTACTCGCTGCTACCTGGTAACTGACAACTGTGCCTGCATAGCCGAATGGACAATTGTTCCTGGTGAAGTTCTGGCTCATCGCCTGATTATACCAGGTACACCCGGCATTGCTGTTAGCATAGGACTGACCATTGGCGTTCACCACATTGAACGCAAGCTGGTTTGCATCGGCCTGACTGATATTGGAACTGTAAGTATTTGCATTGACTGTATAAGTAACGGTTCCACCCACACCACCGGTGCCGCAGTTATTACGCTGGAAGCTGTTGCTCTGCGTCTGGTTATACCAGGTACAGCTTGCGTTGGCGTTGGCATGAGCCTGACCGCCTGCATTCACAGCGTTGACCGCTTGTTGATTTGCATCCGCCTGGCTGATCGTGGAGGTGTACGTGTTGGCAGCGATCGTATAAGTAACAGTACCACCGGTTCCGCCAGCTCCGCAATTATTACGGGTGAAGTTTCCGCTCTGTGCAGTGTTTTTCCATGAGCAACCCGCATTGGCATTGGCATAAGCCTGACCACCGGCATTCACCGCATTAATGGCCTGCTGGTTAGCGTCTGCCTGGCTGATCGTAGACGTGTACGTGTTAGCAGCGATTGTATAGGTAACAGTGCCTCCTGTTCCTCCGGCACCACAATTATTGCGGGTAAAGTTTCCGCTTTGCGCGGTGTTTTTCCATGAACAGCCTGCATTGGCATTAGCATAAGCCTGACCACCAGCATTCACGGCATTAACTGCAAGTTGATTGGCATCTGCCTGGCTGATAGTGGAAGTGTAAGTGTTAGCCGCTATGGTGTAAGTCACGGTTCCACCCGTTGCTCCTGCTCCACAATTGTTCCTCGTAAAGCTTCCGCTTTGGGCCGTATTTTTCCATGAACAACCTGCATTGGCATTAGCATACGCCTGGCCGCCGGCATTCACCGCGTTAACTGCCAGTTGATTGGCACTGGCCTGACTGATATTGGAAGAATAAGTGCCTGCGTTAATAGTGTAAGTGATCGTTCCTCCTGTTCCTCCGGCGCCACAATTGTTGCGGGTAAAACTTCCGCTTTGTACCGTGTTGACCCATGTACATCCTGCATTGGCGTTAGCATAAGCCTGCCCGTTTGTTGTTACATCATTGGTGGCTTTCTGATCAGCATCAGACTGGCTGATGACGGAGGTGTACGTTCCTGCGGGAACTGAATACGTAACTGTGCCCGCATTTGCCCCGGCACCGCAATTATTCCGGGTAAAGGAACCACTTGCCGCAGCACTATAATAGTTAATGACGCCACAGTTCTCCGGTTGTCCGGCATAATTATAACAGAACTTCTTTAAGATATTTTTATCCTGGTCTCTTATCAACGATACCCTGTTCAACACATCATATTCGTAGTATGCGATCCGGTTATTCGGATCACACTGACTCGTCATGCCTATCAACGGTTCAAACGTATAAGTTGTCATGAGTGAGCCTTTCGGATAAAGACGCACTTCATCTATGCGGCCGGTTCCGGAAATAATGATCGTTGTGGTGTTGGTTGTAATAAAATGTTCATGGTAATACCATCCATCAGGTCCCGCTTTTGTATTGTATCCTGCGGATGTGCCGCCGGCGATGCTGAATGCTGCACTGTTATTACGCCAGTATGAAACGATATAAGTTTTACCGGATGTAACTGCTTTGGATAACGTATTGCTGGTCGTCAGGTCAAAATAATTATTACCAGTCGGCACAGTGGATGCTGCAATAGTGCCATTGTATGACCAGCCGCCTTTATTGCCCGTTTCAAAAGAGGTATAAGCGATATCTGTTACCCGTGCATTCTGCACTCCTGCAATGATCTGGTTCAATGAAGTGTCTATCACAAAAGAACTGTACAGATCTTTTTCTTTCACTTCCTGGATATTACCATAGCTGTCATACTGTGTGATCTCTCCTTCTGTTTGCAATGCATTGTTCAGGATTGATTTTTTAACGGCAGCCGGATAGAAACTGCTGTTATAATCCGTTTGCAAGGTGGTCTGCAGTATGCTGTTCACATAGCTGGTTTGCTGTATTGGCGCCACAATGATGTTATTATTGACCATGCCGTTGATGATCGGGTCGGAAGGAGTCAGTATGCGTTGATCGTCGGGGTAGCGCATGCGCTGCGTAACCATTTCACCTTTGCTGTTGAACGTATAGGTTTCCGTTGGCTGCAGATGGGTGGAGTTACCGTATTTATACACTTGCTTTGTCGCATACACCTGCCCTGCTGCTTCATAGGTTTTATCAACAACACTGTCCACATGCACCCAGGCAGTTACGCGTTTGTATAAATTGACATCATAGTCAGCCCAGTATCTCCATAAAAAGCTATACAAAGGACGTGTAATTTTTTTACGCACTGCATAGAGCCCTGTTTCGCGGTAAAGGGCGGTATCAACTGAGTAATAACTATTGGTTTCTTTTAATTTAACAGTGTCAGTACCCACGCGCTTGTAAACTGTCTTCTGCACCTCCTTTCCATTCAGGTGAGCAAAATTGGAAACCGGGGCACTGGGATTTAGCAAGGGCGACCTGTTAAATACCATCCAGGCCGGATTACAGGCAAAAGTTTCTGCCAGCTTATTCTCCGTGATCAGAAATCTTGAGGTCACACTTCCATTCGTACCCAATGAATCAAATGTCTCAGTTGCATACTCATAATTCACCGACGCATAATCATTCTTAAAGCCGGAAAGCCAGCTGGAAGAAGATACGGTGTGTTTGAAAAGCACCATGCCTTCTGTACAAAGTACAGGCACTTTGCTGCAATAATCCCTGTTATCGAGGAACCGGGTGATCCCTGTTCCGGAACTGTAGGGAGTGCCGGGTTTGTTATAGGCAAATCTCTTTGTATTCTCCAGCCGGTTGGCTGCGGAATAATTTTTTATCGAGGCTACTCTTACTCCCGCAGAAACTGCATTGAAATTTGCGTTGACGGTGTCTTTGTAATGAAGGAAATTCGCTTTCCCTTTTATATATGTCTCAGAAGCGACGAGCTTCAACCTGTACACGTTCCCCTGGCCCAAAAAATGCAGGTTGGTGTAGATCCTGTCGAAACCACCTACGCCAATATATCTTGTGAAGAAGCTCAGATCCTGCGACGGGTTTGTCAGATTTTCAATCGTTAATATTACCATCGGATCGGTTGGCTGCGGGCCATTGGGATCCGGAGCTGCATACCAGTCAGCACTCACGTTTATTTCCATTGGAAAGTTCGGCGTGAAACTGGGACTATAGACCGTTGTATTTGCCTCGCCGCTGTAGTTAATGACCGCATTGACGGTATCCACTTTATGTATCGTTGACTGACTGATCTGATTTGCTTCATACTTCACTTCCGTATAACCGCCTGTAGGATAATTGATCTTCTTCAGTGTTCCTTTTCGGCTGAAAGCAGAGTCAGGCGAGCGGCCACTCTGCACGGAGTTCAGAAAATAATAACCGGAGAATAAATTCTGTCCAGGCATCAGATCCGAATTAAAACGGCCATTGAAATATCCCCAGTAATCCTGGGCATAAGACATCCGCGGAGGCATTCCGTTGATATCGTCATATTCAAACCCGGTTACTGAAGGCACGGAGCCTGTTTTGCCAGACACATTTACGGATTGAAGGAACAGCCGTTTTTTAAGATAAGGATACACATTTGCCAGATAGTCCTGGCCGGGCACGTTAAAACCAACAGATGTATACGCAGGGTTGGAATTGCCGTACACGTATTTCAGCTTAATGCCTTTTATCAATACATTCTGCTTATTCACCAACGCCATGCTGTCAAGTTTGACTTCACCTGGCAGATCATCGCGGACGGAGTAAAAAAACCTGATCTTACCAGTCTTGAACTGGATTTCAGCAAGCATAGATGTCATCGCCACAGAACTCATCGTGATCGATGTCCTGAACTCCGGTATCGAACCCGGACAGGTAGCCCCCTCGCCTCCATCATCACTATTGTCTTTCAGTTCACCAAAGGTAAATGTGCAATTAGACCCCGGCATATAACGCGGATTGGAAAGATAGTATTCAGATGGCGAAACAGTCATGGACTGACTGATACCAGAAACCAGGTCCGGTGTTTGGAAACCCGGCGGTGCATCAAGTACCGTTGCCATTGTCGGATCATAATTGAATACAATGGAATCATTGTAGATATTTTTGATCTTGTTCAGGAACCATGATGTCGGATTCAGGTTATCTGAATTGATCTCATTATTATCTCCCAAAAGATCATAGGTAAAATTCTGATCCCGCTGGCGGAAGAAGTATTGCGTGCCGTCAGGTGCCGTCACTTTGAAATCCTGGAGATTATTAGATGCAACAATCTTCAATCCATCCGGCGTCAACTGACGCAACGTTCCCTGGTAATCATAGAAGAATTTACCGACGTAACCCATAAAATTATAGGTATACTCATCCGGTTGAACGTTAACATCATTATCCGCTACATGCTTTAGCCAGTTATAAAAAGCCACAGAATCCGCATTGGTTGGTGTGGCATTCGCTGGCGGCGGATTGATGACCTGCTGATCCGCTCTTCCCACGACCGTTTTCGTGATCACACCACCGGCTTTTAACACCCAGTCCACACCCGTACGCCCTGACGCGTCATTTACTTTCACACCATTCGTTGTGTATTCAAGACTTACCGGTACAGACAGCCTTCCGCTACTGACCTGGAACAACGGCACTGAATAATTCATACTACCCGTGAACAAGCCGATAGGAATATCACCGTATCGCGTAAAGGCAAATGCATCAGGCGGAGCCTGTGTTACCCTGGGCAACGCCAACGCGCCCGCGCCTTCCTGTGAAAATAGCTGGATAGCGGAAAATAGAATGCCTATGACAATGGAGATCCGTTTCATCTAATTATGTATAAAAAAGTCATGAATTAAAATGTATACCCGATCCTGAATAACACTGCAGCCGGTTTAGGCCGCTTCCCATAGCTCAGAAAATCCCATAGCAGTTGCACCTTTGTTTTCTTCAGCAGCTTCGATCGCATGTCTACCACTTTACTTAACCCGATCAAACCACTTTCCTGCCATCCACTCCGGTCTTTCAATTCTGCTATGTCATGAAAACGCGAACGGTAATTCATCTCGTAACCACCCGTCAGCCAGAAGGAACCTTTCAACCGCAGATCGATAAAACTGCGCAGGCTGATGCCCTCATGCGTGATCCGTATATGATTTATATTTTTTCCCCATCCAAGTTTATATCCTGCGCCAATACCGGCGATACTGTTATCATTCAATTTATATCCTGCGGTGAAAGCGATATCACTCGTCGCAGGAAAGCAGCTGCTGGAGCGTTGCGATTGAAAAGTTGCGCCGTACTCAATGCGTTGCAGGAATGTTTTTGTCTTTTGCTTGTTTGGCTTGAAGCCGTCAGGCATATCCAGCTCTGCTGAATGGCCGCCACCCGGCTTCATCAGCTTGTCTTTGATCGCGTTCAGTTGCGATTGCGCCTGTTGCATATTCTGACTGAACTGTGCCTGCCCGTTCGGGCCGCCTGCACTGATCTGTTGCTGAACGAGATTATTTACCTGCGAACGGGTCTGCAAGCCCGCGAGGCTTATTTGTTGCTGCGGGTCGTTCGGATCTCCGGGTAAACGGAATAGAGATGCCAGTACACTGTTCTTGCGCATGAAGTCTTTGAAAAGCTGGGTTTTGCTTAGCCATTCCAGCGCTTTCTTTTCCGCTTTTTTATGGTCTTTCAAAAGTTCTTTATACTCGCTTACCTGGGCGCTGTAGTAATAAGCGTGTTTGTTGAGCGATTTCAATTCTTTCGCAAATCCCGCGTCTGCCAGCTTTGCTTTCAGGTATTGTTTGCGCTCCCGGAGAAATGTTTTAACCTGCTCTGATCTGCGGAACCCGGTTTCGAGGGCTTTCACCGCTCCAAGTGCTTTGCGCAGCTCTTCCGGTGTTTTATCCGTTGCGTTCAGGAAGGAAGGGGTCGATTCAAGAAATTTCAATGATGACTGTAAAGAATCCAGCGTGGGAATGTATTGCTGCAGTGATCCGGCTGACGTGAGCTGATCTTTGATGGAGCCATATGCAGCCGTGGAATTAGCCAGCCATGCGGCGGCGGCAGCAGAGTCTTTGCGCGCGAGTTTACGTTGAAGCTGTTGCTCTTTTTTCAGGAAGACGGCAAGGATCCGGTCTGTTTGTTTGTCGAGCTTTTCCTCGAGGCGGGATGTTTTCTGTTGAATGCCGGTAATGAACCGTTCGCTGCCCGGCAGTGCAGGAGCAGTGGTATCTTGTTGTGCGCACAGGCGCACGCAGCAAAGTATCCCCCATAAAAGAAGGATGCAGCGGTTCGGCATGGTGGTGGTGGTTGGTGGTGTGACCTGGCAGGAAACAATTGGTGGATCGTACTCCTGAACGGTCAATGCAAAAATGCAGTTTAACTATTATTAAAAACAAGCGTTTATACACCCAAGATCGGGAGGGTGTTTTGACGGGTACGAAAAGGTGATTACACGGTACGCATATGGAGATGATCTTCGTGGTTCCGGCAATACAGTGGTTTTCATTGACCGGGGCAACCCAAAATCATTTAATTTGTATTAACCTAACTCATCGCCATGCATAAGATCATCCTGCTGATGTTAAGCAGCATTACGGTTCTTGCCTGTCATAACAGCCCGGAAAAAATGCCTGCACCTGCACCCTCCTCCGCGACTTACGACCTGAATGCCGACACTTCGGTTTACAGCGGAGAGATGAAACGCTATTGGCTCGTGTTATTAAGATCAGGGGACAACCGCTCACAAGACAGCCTGAGTGCGGCGAAGATCCAGGCAGCGCACATGGCCAATATCAATCGCCTGGCAAAAGAAGGAAAGCTTATTATGGCCGGACCGATCGGCGCGGAATCTGATCTGCGGGGAATCTTCCTCATGGATGCAAAAGATTCAACAGAAATTGCAACGCTAGTCAACACCGATACGGCGGTGATCACCGGCAGACTTAAAATGGAATTTTATCCGTGGTGGACGGAAAAAGGAAAGTTCATATTCAAATAGCGATCAATAAAAAAATCGCTATGGATACAACATGCAGTTGCATCCATAGCGATATAAATACGATC
Organism: Chitinophagaceae bacterium; assembly: GCA_040509495.1. Classification (GTDB taxonomy): domain Bacteria; phylum Bacteroidota; class Bacteroidia; order Chitinophagales; family Chitinophagaceae; genus Terrimonas_A. The sequence goes on from JBEVKW010000244.1 coordinate 11,165, forward strand.
ATCTTTAAAAGTCCGTCACCTGTTTAGGTACATGGCCATCTCGTCCTGGTATCCTTTTGCCACTGCTTTGGCTGCTTCTGCAAAATCTTCCTTCGAAGACGCATAGATCACCGCGCGGCTTGCATTCACGAGTATACCCACATCCTTATTCATTGCTTTCTCAGAAATCTCTTTCAGGCTTCCGCCCTGCGCACCAACTCCGGGAACAAGATAAAAATGATCCGGTGTATGCCTGCGGATATTGATGAACTCATCCGCCTGTGTTGCGCCTACTACAAACATCAGGTTGTCGGGACTACCCCAGCCACTCACTGTTTTCAATACTTTTTCATATAACAACTCACCGCCGGCCTGTTGCAGTTCAAAGTCAGCCGCGCCTTTATTGGACGTAAGTCCCAGTACGATCGCCCATTTGCCAGCATATTGCAGGAATGGCTTTACGCTGTCTTCGCCCATATAGGGAGCAACGGTTACAGAATCGAAAGGCAATGCCGCGAAAAATGCTTTGGCATATTGATCAGACGTGTTGCCGATATCACCGCGTTTTGCATCTGCGATCGTGAAATGATCTTTGCCGATATAGTGCACCGTTTTTTCCATTGCTTCCCATCCTTTCAAACCAAGTGCTTCATAGAACGCGGTGTTGATCTTATAGGAAACACAATGATCACGGGTGGCATCAATGATCGCTTTGTTGAAAGCAAATACAGGATCTTTTTCTGATAAGAGATGTTGTGGAATCTTTTCAATATCTGTATCAAGACCAATACACAAGTATGATTTTTTGAGGCGGATCTGTTCTATAAGCTGCTGACGGGTCATAATTCGGCAAAAATAAGTGATTCAGAGAGATCTGGGAATATGAATGGCGTAATAGTATCGCGGAGGACGCAAAGAGACCGCAAAGTGCGCTAAGATATCTTTGCGCACTTTGCGATTCCTCTGCGTTCTTTGCGATACTCCTCCTACGCCATTCGAACTAAGCAATATATCCATCAAACGAGATCGCCCTCTCCAGCGCATCCGCAAATCTCCAGACCTCTTCAAACGTATTATACAATGCCACCGGCGCCAGACGGATCACATCGGGTTCCCGCCAATCCACCATAAAGCCCTGTTTGATCAACTGATCATAGATCTCCCGGCCACGCGTTTTCATCAGCATCGATACCTGGCAACCATGCTCAATCTCCCCTTCGGGCGTAATGAACTGTATCACCGCAGGCTCTACGGCATTATTGATCCGGTTCAGCATGAACCAGAGATAATCATTTAATTGTTTTCTTTTTACCTGGATCCTTTCCCAGCCCGCTGCTTCTATGATATCCAAAGAAGCGCGCAGGGTTGCATACATCAGGAAAGGCGGTGTACTCAACTGCCATCCTTCCGCACCAGCCATTGGCACAAATCCTTTCTGCATTTTAAAACGCGTTGCTTTATCATATCCCCACCATCCCGCAAAGCGAGGCAGTTCTTCAGCAAAATTCTTTTCATGGATGAATACGCCGCCAATTGCACCGGGTCCGCCATTCAAATATTTATAACAGCACCAGCAGGCGAAATCTACCTCCCAGTCGTGCAACTGTAATGATACATTCCCTGCGGCATGCGCCAGATCGAAGCCAATCTTTGCACCTGCTTTTTTCGCTGCTTCTGCGATCGCTTTCATATCGAATACCTGGCCTGTGTAATAGTTGATGCCACCGAATAATACCAGTGCGGTTTCATCCGCATATTTCTCTATTGTTGAAATGATGTCTTCCGTCCGCAACGTAAACTCTCCTTCACGCGGCGCTACTTCTATCACGGCATCTTTTGCATCAAAGCCATGATGCGTCACATGTGTTTCAAATGCATATTGATCGCTGGGAAATGCTTTTGCTTCGCAAATGATCCGGAAACGTTTTTGAGTAGGGCGATAAAAACTCACCAGCATCAGGTGAAGGTTCACCGTCAGTTGATTCATTACTACGACTTCCGAAGGCTTTGCACCAACCACCTTTGATAGTGTACCGGTCAATTTATCATGATAATCCATCCACGGTTCTTCCGCATGAAAGAATGATTCCACACCAAGGCTTGCCCAGTCATTCAGCACTTTCTGCATGTATTCTTTTGCAGCCTTTGGTTGCAGTCCCAATGAGTTTCCCAGGAAATAAACCAATTGCTTTCCGTCTTTTTCGGGGATGATGAACTGATCCCGAAAACCTTTCAGCGCATCCTGCTGATCCAGCGAACGGGCAAAATCAAGATCTGTTTGAAATGGCATAGCTATTATTTTGAAAAGATGTTTTAAAAGGCACCGGTATTACCGCCATCAACAGGGAGGTTAACACCATTTACATACGACGCAGCGGGTGAGGCGAGAAAGGCGGCTACCGAAGCGATCTCTTCCGGTTCGCCGAACCGTTTCGCAGGAATCTGCTGTTGCATTTTTTCAGCCAACTCTTCTTCGCTTGTTCCCTGCTTCGCAGCATTCGTTGAGATCAGGCTTTCCAGTCTTTTTGTTTTCGTAAAGCCCGGCAAAATATTATTGACGGTGATACCCCAGGCGGCTACTTCATTCGCCAGTGTTTTTGCCCAGCCCGCTGTTGCCGCGCGGATCGTGTTGGACACACCAAGATTCGCGATCGGGATCTTTACTGAAGTGGAAACGATATTGATCACGCGGCCATATCCGGCTTCTTTCATTCCCGGCAATACTGCTTGTGCGAGTTGCTGGTAATTGATGATATGCTGACTGAATGCATTCGCAAACGCGTCTGCAGAAGCTTCTGTGATCGGCCCGGGAGCAGGGCCACCTGTATTGTTCACCAGGATATGCACGGTATGTTTTAGCGCAACTTCTTCAATTGCTTCTTTCACTGCGTGGTTGCTGGCAAAGTCCACTACGCGGTACTCATGCGCTTTCGCACCGAGTTCCAGGGAAGCAACCGCTTCTCTGAGCGTGTCTTCATTCCGGGCGAATAAGATACATTGCGCACCAGCTTGTGCGAATGCTTTGGCAATGGCGAGACCGATACCCTGTGTACTGCCGCAGATCACGGCGGTTTTTCCTTCGAGTGAAATATTCATGTTGTAAAAGTATCGCAAAGGACCCAAAGGAAACGCA
>JBEVKW010000245.1:0-18146 GCA_040509495.1 Chitinophagaceae bacterium
GAACGCTTGAACCATTCAACTTTTTAACTATTGAAGGATTGACCTCGACAAATTATTCCGCAATATCTAACCCCCAGTCCTTTCCTTTCTTCACAGCAGGAACACCTTCCACGATCCATTTTGCCGGTTTTTCGCCCTTCAGCAACCAGTCAAAATACTGCTGTTCGCGCACCTGGATATCTTTTCTGTTTTTACGTTGAACGAGGTTGTGAGCTTCGCCGTTATAGTTCAGCATCCACACCTGTTTGCCCAGGCGGCGCATGCCGGTAAACAGTTCAATTCCCTGATACCATGGCACTGCACCATCGGCATCATTTGCCATGATCACCAGCGGAGTTTTTACTTTTGGTAAATGGAAAAGCGGTGAGCTTTCAATGTACAACTCAGGTTTTTCCCACAGCGTAGCACCGATCCGGCTTTGTGTTCTTTCATACTGGAACTGGCGGTTTGCACCACTTTCCCATCTGATGCCACCGTAAGCACTGGTCATATTCGCCACAGGAGCACCGGCCCATGCAGCTTTGAAAATATCCGTCATTGTCACCAGTTGTGCCACCTGGATACCTCCCCAGCTTTGCCCCTGAATGCCCATATTCTTGCTATCAACCCATTTGTGTCTGGACAGATCTTTTGCCACGCTTACGATATAATCATAAGCACTTTTAGCCGGATGCCCGATCGTATAGCTGATATCCGGAGCAAATACAAGATAGCCGCGGCTTACAAAGAAAGAGATGTTCAACCGGCTTGGTGTTGGCGAAGGAGCCTGGTATCCATACAATCCGTCTGACAGCTTTTCATAGAAATAGAACAACAGCGGATATTTTTTTGTGGAATCGAAATTCTCTGGTTTATACAATATGCCTTCAGAAGTTTTACCCAGGAAAGTTTTCCATTTGTAAAGTTCTGCCGTTCCCCAGTTGTAAGATGCCTGCTGTGGATTGATTGATGACAGTTTTTTCGCTGCACCATAATCCACTACAGTATACAGATCAGGGGAGTTCGTATATGATTCTTTACTGAACACATAGGCACTCGCTTCCTTTGCTTTTGCAACCTGACCGATGCTTACAGAGGAATCTTTGCTTAATGCTACCAGTTTGTATTTACCGTTTTCGATTTTGTATTCCCACAGACCGGCTTTTTTCGTCACGTCATTGAATGTTCTGAACAACATGGCCTGTCCATCTTCGATCGCCCGTTCTTCCCGGTCAATCTGCTGGTAACGATAGTTCGTCCTGGTTGTCCGTCCGCCAATCAGGATTGCCGGAACAAATGAATTTGTCGGGCTGACTTTCCATACACTGTATCTGTCATAAATATAGACCACTCTTTCATCTTTCTGCCAGCGCATGATCCCATAAGGAGCGGCATCAGTTGGTGAATCATTCTCTTCGTTTGCCAGTGAAGTTTTGATCTTCGCTGTGATGTTGCGGGTAGAATCGCCGTCGTAAGCAAAATAGTGTTTGGTTTTATTATCATACCAAACGATTACTTTACCTGTCGGAGAAACATAAGCAGGCGTAAGATTTCCATCGAACTCTTTTTTAATGAGTTTTCTGGAACCATCCGCCGGGTTGATCGCATATATATCTTTTACTGTACCGCCGGTCCATTGGCTTTCAACCCGTCTGCCCACATCGCTCGTTCCTACGAAAATGGCTCCGTCTCCCTGACCACTTTGAAATACGGTAGGAATTTCTTCAGTAGCAAGTTGATTTACTTTTTTTGCAGTAAGGTCGTACACCGCCATATAGTTTTGCTGCAGATCGCGCTGAAGCCTGGTCAACTGAACAGTTTGCAGATAATCATCTTTATAATGCCACACGTCCAACTTCACCAGATCCATTTCCACCAGCGTAGTATCTTTTGGCGGAGCGATCCGTGCCGTTCCGAAAAAGAGTCTTTTCCCTGAGTTGCTGAAACTAACGATTCCATATTCACTCACGGTGAAACCGCCTTTCACCCCTGCCGTGTTTTTATCAACCAAAGCAACAGCGGAGTCCGTTCCACTTTTATAGTACCATAGTTTATAGAACTTTTGCAGATCTTTCGGCTTTGCATCACGTTCTGCAAGGAATGCCAGTTGCTCTCCGTCATCAGAGAGTGCAAAATTTTTAAAGTCATTACCACCGGTTGCAACAGTATCCAGTTTATTTTGGGACAGGTCATATAACAGCACATGTGCTTTACTCGTTGAATCCTTTGGATTACGAGCTTGCTCCATTACCAGTTTTGTGCCTTTATCATTGAATTGATATTCGAGAATGAACCGGAATGTTTTCTGAGCATTGTTCTTAAGATTACGAACGACCAGATCGCTACCTGCATCTGTGGATGACGGGGTAGCTTCATCGCCCTCCGCATCTGTCATCAAATACTCTTCGCTGATATCAGCATCTTTATTACTCGCCTTTTTCGGCATTGCAGCGATCACGTTTTTCAATGAATCGATAATATGTGTGAGGCTATCCGTTACTTTCTTTTCATTGCCCGCGGGTCTTGCATTACGTGCCGGAGCTTCGATCGCTTTTTCAAGGTGATATGCCAGCCAGCCAGAGGCTTTATCTGGTGTTTTAAAAGATTTGACGCGGGCCATTTTCCACAGGCTGTCTTTCCCCAGTTCAAGGATTGCCAAAGAATCTTTAGGACTTTCATCCGGTCTTTTCTTTTTAATGCGTGCTTCTCTTGCCTCTTTAAAAGGTGCAGAGATCTTGAAGATCACAAACCGGTTGTCTTCAGTAATGGTTGCATCCGCTCCACGTGCAATGGTCTTTTTATAAGACGCATCCGCGGATTGAATAACGAGCTCGTTATCGCCTTCCTGCACATTTACATTGTATACAACCCATTTACCGTCATTACTAATGGAGCGCTGACCAATATTTTGCCAGCCATCGTACACCGTATGATCGAGTGGCTTTTTTTGCGCCAGTGCGAAGTGCGCCGGCAATAAAAACAAAAGGAATACAGTCGTTCTGATCATCTTTCAGAAAGTTTTGGTTAAAAAAATAAAACCCCGGGTTTCCGGCAGTCATACATGAAGCAATACTATTATCTTCTCATCAGGATGCAGTCTTATCGTGAAGGAACTTAGCACGTTTTTCAGAACGGATGATCAGTAAAACATGAAAGACCAACACGCTTATTATGACGGCAAAACCCAGGTAAAACCAGCGACTCAGGTATTGATTTTCGTTATACACCATAAATGCCAGTAAAATACCATATACAGGTTCAAGGTTATACGTTAGATTGACGGTAAAGGCGGATAGATGTTTCAGCGCATTTGCTGTGAGGCGGAAAGCGAGAACTGAACAGATCCATGAAAGCACCAGCAGCCATAAAAGATCTTCCCAACCTGGAAAAAATCTGCTCGCGGGAAATTGTTTCAGATAGAATGGCAGCAATAGTGACAGCGTAGTAAACCCGCCGGTGATCTGCCATGTAAGAACGGTTTCAACATTTATCCGCTGGAGAAAGCGCCTGTTAAAGATGGGAAACAGGCATCCCAAAAACGCTGAAATTATGCCGAGGATGATGCCAGTTTTATAGGCGGTATCAAAATGAAAAATGATATAGATCCCGGCGATCGTTATCAGCCCTAGCAGAAGTTCTGTCCATTTGATTCTTTTCCGTGTGATCAGCGGTTCCATCAACGCAGTAAAGAAGCCGACGGCCGAAAAACACACAAGTCCAACTGATACATTTGCGTATTTGATAGCGCCGTAGAACGTGACCCAGTGCATCGCTGCGGTAAACCCGACTGCACTTATCTTAAGTATATCCTGCCAGGAGATTTTTTGTAGCCGTTTAGAGAACACTGCATACAAGATCCACATGGTCAATGCGGTAATGAGCAGCCTGTACCAAACCATCATTCCTTCATTAAGGGTGATCAGCCGGCCAAGAATTCCGGTGAACCCGGCCAGAAACACGGAGATATGAAGTTGAACGAACGCTTTTTTCATGTGCCGGAGAACGATGTCAGTTAGAACGCTGAATATACAGAAACGTCATTTCTCCGGATGAAATAAATGTTCATCGGCAGCAGACATGGAGGAAAAAATGTGCAGATATTATTAGTCCGCGATCATTTCGTTCTTACGGACCTGGGAGATACCGATATCAGCGTTATTCTGTACGCGTTTGCGATAGTTGGTGAACAGGCTATGCCAGCGGAGTTTTAATACACCGAGAATTCCTTCTTTTACGATTCCCTTGTTCATCTTGGAAACGCCGAAAGTGCGATCCTGGAAGATGATCGGCACTTCTTTTATTTTAAAGTCGAGCTTCCAGGTCGCAAATTTCATTTCGATCTGAAAAGCGTACCCCGTGAAGCGTATTTCGTCGAGATTAATTGTTTCGAGAACACGGCGGCGGTAGCAAACAAAGCCAGCCGTAGGATCTTTAACCGGCATCCAGGTGATCAACCTTGTATATACGGATGCGCCTTTCGACAGCGCGATCCGGTTAGCAGGCCAGTTTACCACGCCTCCTCCCTGAACATAACGTGAACCGACGGCAAGGTCGGCTCCATCATATTTGCAAGCCTGGTAAAGGCGGGAAAGATCATTAGGATTGTGGGAAAAATCGGCATCCATCTCAAAGATGAATTCATACTTATTCGCGATCGCCCATTTGAAACCATAAATGTATGCGGTGCCGAGGCCCAGCTTACCTTTACGTTCAGCAATAAATAATTGACCGGGAAATTTCGATTGAAGATCTTTTACGATCTGGGCAGTACCATCCGGCGAACCATCGTCGATCACTAATACATGAAAATCTTCATTAAGATTGAAGATGGCATGCAAGATCTTACTGATATTCTCGCGCTCGTTATAAGTTGGTATGATGACAATTTTTTCCACTATAATCACTGCCTGAAGTAGCGAATTTACGAAAATCGATAAAGACTACCTGTTAAAAATTTTACACAAGTCGTTAACGTTCTTACGCTTTCTTCAGCATTGTACGGGTATAGATCTCCGTAAGTTTCTGCTTGGTATGCTGTGGAAAGTCTCCTTTCATCATCCAGTCATAATACTGGGGTTCCGCTTTTAATACTTCCGCAACAGCACGGCCTTTGAATTTACCGAAGTTGAACACTTCGATACCATTTTCCATGACAAAGCGGCGTGCAAAATCGACGATCACTTCTTCTCCGATGCATTTGAGTATAGAGTCTACGGACTGGCCCAGGGCGGGATATTTTTCTAACTGAGCCTCAAGCACTTCATGGGTTGCGCTGGCATCCACTTCGGCTCCATGAGCTCCTTCAAGGTTTTTATTACAGTAGAATTTATAGGCAGCGCTAAGGGTGCGTTGTTCCATCTGATGGAAGATCTTCTGTACGTCAACCAGTTTGCGGCTTTTAAGCTCGAAATCAACCTGTACGCGCAGGAATTCTTCTACCAGTAGCGGAACGTCAAAGCGGTTACTGTTGTACCCGGCAATGTCACAACCGTCCAACACCTGTTTTAACTCATTGGCTACCTGCTTAAAAGTAGGGGCATCTTTGACCATTTCATCCGTGATCCCGTGGATATCGGAAGACCCTTTGGAAATAGGCATTTCCGGGTTGATAAGCTTTCTCTTTACACTACGGGTACCATCAGGAAGGATTTTGACGATGGCAATTTCAACGATGCGATCTGTTCCGAGGTTTGTACCGGTAGTTTCCAGATCGATAAAGGCAAGCGGTTTTGTCAGCTTCAACATCAGTTCTGAGTTTCTCTTAAAAAAATTCTGGCGGTAAAGGTAGGGGTTTCGTTTTGAATTGTCCACCTACCGCAGACCGAGGGCAGATGACCGATGGCTGATGGCCGAAATACCCGGTCAGAGCAATCCAAATTTATTCTAAATATCTAAAAATCAATTCTGTGAGAAAAGCCTCTATCCTAAGGTCGGGCATCGGCCAACTGTCGTGGGCCATCGAATCTCTCCCCGGCCTCTTGCATCTCTCAAAATGGGCTTTATATTTGCATAATAAATAACGTCTGACACACGTTTATACTTCAGATGAAATACCCAACAATGAAAATGAAAACCTTATTTGCCGCCTTTTCCCTTTTAGTATTAGTTGTAGCTTCTACATCATGTGCCTCTTCACGTAAGTATGGCTGTCCGATGAATGTTTCTACCAAACAAGTTGTGAAAGACAAACAAATCGGATAGAACTAATTCTACAAGCCCTTGATATTAATGAAATTAACAAGGGCTGCTGTATTTTTCAGCTTTAATTTTTTGAGAATATTGTAACGGTGGACTTCCACCGTTTTTAGTGATATGTCCAGCTCGAGTGCAATCTGCTTGGAGGACATGCCTTCTTTGATCAGTTTGATGATATCAATCTCCCTGCGGGAAAGATTGTTCATGTCTCCCTGGGCAGCTGTTTCGTCAAGTTCCTGCTGAGCCAGGATATTCTTTACTTCTTCGCAGATATATTTTTTGCCTTCGCTTACTTCGATGATCGCAGCGATCATTTCTTCTTTGGAAGAGTTTTTTGTTACATAGCCCATTGCTCCCAACTGCAGCATCCGTTTAGCATATGCGGGCATGGTATGCATTGAGACACCGATAACTTTTGATTCCGGAGAGATCTTTTGAATCTGCTTGGTAGCATCAAAACCGTTCACCGGACTCATATTAACGTCCATTAAAATAATGTCCGGTGTTTTCTGAGCGGCAATTTGAATAGCCTCTTCTCCCGAACTCGTTTCACCGATCACAATGAAACGCGGATCACTGTTCAGAATAAAAGACCAGGAATCTCTGATCAGCTTGTGGTCGTCAACTAGTAAGATGGTCACTTTTTCCATGGATGGATATGAGCTTGTAATTTTTTGCAGATAAGGCTTTCTCCAATGAGTTAATAAGTTACATAAAAAAAATCAATTCTACGTTTTCCATAACAATTCTAATAAATATTAAAATGCTACTGTTGAAAATCACGGCATCATTAAGAAATTATGTACCGGATATATCATCGGGAAAACGCAAAGCTAACCCCTCCTGTCAACCAACGCCCGGGCATTTGTGCGCCTAATAAATCGCTATACCTGGTGTTAGTAATATTATCAACTCTTACAAATATATTCATTTTCTGCTCCCATGTATAAAATGCAGCCCTTGCATTGAAAACAAAATAATCTTTTTCTATGATCGCATGAATAGCCGGAGCATCCTGCGTTGCTCTGTTCTTATAAATTCCATTCACACTGATTAAGAACCTGTGAAATGTATATTCAACAAAAAAGTTACTCATAAATCGGGCATGCGATGATACATAAAAAGACGGTGTGAGTTCACTGCTTTTACTGTTCAACCAAACCAAACCCGCGCCTGCGTAAAGATTGCTGTTCTTCTGAAACTTGCGCTGGTACTGGATATCCAGCTCCGCTCCGGTAGTATTTACTTTCGCGATATTCTTTGCTAATGCATAAGTTCCGCCTGCAACAAGATTATCTTTTCTCGGCATATCTGCATACGGTGTTGTTACATAATCAATGAGCTTGCGATGATATCGTTGAAAGAAAGTAGCACCTATTTTCAATGAAGAACCCGCAAAATAATCGGCTCCTGCTTCATAGCTAAGAGAACGTTCCGCAGCAAGATCAGGATTTCCGATACGTCCGCTGGCAACGGAAGGTTTATTATAGTTATTAAAGCGTTCGGTAAAATCAGCATCACGGATCGTCTTGCCTGCGCTTCCGCGAAAACGGACTGCATTATAACGATAAGCCATGCTTACTTGTGGGATCAATTCAGTACCTGAACGTTCATTCCAATCAAGTCTCAATGCGGGATTAATGGTAAACCCTTGTAAAAAAGAATGGTTTATCAGTATAAACGCACCGCCTTGTGGCACCTGGTGATTTCCTCTATCATTCGAGCTGATCTCTTTATTGATGAACTGCACGCCACTTATCATTGAAGTCTGTTGTGAGATCTTCCATTCGTCAGTTGCCGTTACCTGAAACATGCGGCTTGTGCTCGCGTTTGCGATTGATACCTTATTATATGCATAGTCATCTTTTACATCTTTATAGCCAGCATCGATGTTCACTTTATGATGAATGCCAGCATAAGAAACGCGCAGCTGCGTCCATATTGTCCGCACTTCCTCCCGGGCAGTATCGCTCAGGAATGTGGTGTAAAAATTCTGGGCAGAAAAATCGCGGTTATCATACGCTACACGGGCGGCAACCTGCCATTGTTCATTAATGAAATGATTTACTGACAACGATCCGGTATTTGCATGTACAAAACCACGCGTGCCGCGCTGCAGCTGGCCATTGGTGTTATTACTTAAAAAGCCTCCGCTGATGGCTGTATTGCCGGCCTGGTAAAGACCTCCCAAATTTGCCGAAAAAAGATTGTATTCGCCTCCCGCAGCCTGGCCCTGCACTTGTAATTTCTGTTGTTTACGCCGCGCTGCAAAACTTTTGGTGATGATATGCACTACACCTCCAACGGCTTCCGAGCCGTAGATCGCGGAGGAAGCTCCTTTCAGGACTTCGATCCGTTCGATCTCTGCCGGCGCAATTGGGATATAACTACTGAAATGCCCAGTATTCGGATCATTGATCCTGACACCATCCAGCATGATCAGTACCTGCTGAAAAGTTCCGCCACGCAAAACAATATCGCTTTGCGAGCCCATAGGCCCCCGCATCTGCATCTCAACACCAGGAAGATATCTTAGTAATTCATCTATAGAATGAACAGGGAGATTATTAAACGAAGATCCTTTGAATGTGATAATATTTCGTCCTGTTTGAGACACTGGCTTTGGCTGCACAGAAGCCGTAATAGTGACAGGATCAAGTTCCAATTCAGTTTGCTGGGCCGCTGCAAATGATGCTGCTCCCAGTGCACACACAGTTAGAATGGTTTTCATCCAGCAAACTTAAGAGAAGTAAATGGAAAAAACACAAGGAGATGATCAGCGGTCAACTGTGCGAAGAACAATGGAAGACCGCTGTGTAAACAACCGTTGCCCGCCCTCGCCTTACCGGCAAAATAAACCGGTAAGCGGGGATGAACAGGAAGAAACAGTTCAGTAATGGTATAGGTGTTGCGGGAGCAGTGAAAAAACGTTATTGACCTAAACAGCCCGTTTGCTGTTACTTATGCCGTGTTTCAAGTACACGTACTACGTCATCAATGGAGAAGCCTTTTGCACGAAGCAATACCATGTAGTGGAACAACAGGTCGGAAGCTTCGTTCAAAAAACGATCATCGTCATTATCCTTTGCTTCGATCACGAGCTCAACAGCCTCCTCTCCCACTTTCTGTGCTACCTTATTGATCCCTTTATCGAATAAACCTGAGGTGTAAGATTTATCCGTTCTATCTTCAAAACGGTTTAAAATCGTATCGCTTAATACCCTGAGGAAATCGGGCTTGTTATTCTCATTGAAACAGGTATCTGCTCCGGTGTGACAAACAGGCCCTGCGGGTTTTGCTTTAACAAGCAGTGTGTCCCGGTCGCAGTCAACCGCAATACTATCCAGCAAAAGGAAATTACCACTCTCTTCTCCTTTCGTCCATAACCGTTGTTTACTACGGCTGAAGAATGTCACTTTCTTTATCTCCTGCGTTTTTGTCAATGCTTCTTCATTCATAAATCCGAGCATTAACACTTTCGCTGTTTGACTATCCTGGACGATGGCAGGCACCAGTCCGTCACTGTATTTGGAAAAATCGATTGTCATAAAATTTATTTTCTAATGGCAATATGCCGGTCACTCAAATAGTTTTTAAGATCGGGGATGCTGATCTCTTTAAAATGGAAGATACTTGCGGCAAGCGCTGCATCTGCGGAAGCCTCTTTAAATACATCTTCAAAATGCTGCATTGTACCACCTCCACCGCTGGCGATCACCGGCACTGGCAATGAGGTGGCGAGTTGTTTTGTAATGGACAATGCGAAGCCTGACTTTGTACCATCATGGTTCATTGACGTCAGTAAGATTTCACCTGCTCCAAGATCGACGGCCTTGCGTGCCCAATCAATACACCTGATATTAGTTTTCGTTCGGCCACCCGTGAGATATACGTACCATTCACCATCATCTTCCAGTTTTGTATCGATCGCCAGCACTACACACTGACTTCCGAATTCTTTCGCCAACTCATTGATAAGTGAAGGGTTTTTCACTGCTGCAGTATTCACTGATATTTTATCAGCTCCATTTTGCAATAGTATACTGACGTCTTCTACAGTGCTGATACCGCCGCCAACGGTAAATGGTATATTGACCTGCCTTGCCACTTTATTTACAAGATCGGCAAGAGTTTTTCTTTTTTCATGAGTAGCGGTAATATCCAAAAATACCAGTTCATCTGCACCCTGGCTTGCGTAGATCGACGCCAGCTCAATGGGGTCACCAGCGTCTTTCAGCTGAACAAAGTTGGTGCCTTTTACAGTTCGTCCATCTTTTATATCCAGACAGGGTATGATTCGCTTCGTTAACATATTATACAAACGCTTTTAATTGTTCGAGGCTTATCCGGTTCTCGTAAATAGCTTTTCCAACGATCGCGCCGCGGCAACCGATCTCTTTCAACCGGTCAAGATCAGCAACAGATGAAACACCTCCGCTTGCAATGAACCAAAGCGAAGGAAACGCTTCCAGTATTTCCTTATAAAGATCGACAGAAGGTCCCTCCAGTTTGCCATCTTTACTTACATCGGTACAAAAAACATGTGTTACCCCTTTCGCGATATACTTCCGGATAAAATCGATTACAGTGATTCCTGCGGTTTCCATCCATCCGTGAATAGCTATTAAGCCATCCTTCACATCTGCACCCAACATGAATTTATCAGCACCGAAATCGTCGAACCAACGCTGAAGTTCTTCTTCATTCTTTACGGCAATGCTGCCTACCGTGGCCCATTTCGCTCCCGATCCGAGTACGAGCTTTACATCCTCCCGGGTGCTGATGCCTCCGCCAAAATCAATTTCAAGTGAGGTATTCCCGGCAATGTTCTCTAATACTTTCCAGTTCTGTACAGATTTTTTGCGGGCGCCATCCAGGTCTACCAGGTGAAGACGATGAAGCCCCGCCTCCTCAAAACGTTTGGCCATCACCAAAGGGTCGTCATGATAAGTGGTCTGCTGGTTATAGTCCCCCTGTGTAAGGCGAACGCATTTTCCGTCAATGATATCTATGGCAGGAATGATCTGCATCAGTTAAATTGTTTTTCCATTTTTACAAATTCTATATCTTTTTGCCACCAGGTGTCACCAGTTATGCGCATGCCAAACCTTTCATAAAAGCCACGCGCAGAAACCCGGGCATTGCACCAGATCGACCGATAGCCTCCGGCCACCCCGAGTGCCACTACATACTGTAGCACATTTGATCCATATCCTTTTCCCTGTTCTTCAACGAGCGTTGCAAATTTCCTGAACTGAAGTGCATCATCCCGCTCAAAGAGCGATACAATGGAAACCAGCACATTTCCTACATAAAGTCCAAGATGTTTACCAGACGCATCATCCGGTAACTGTACATAGCTCAGTTCCTCTGCAGGATACATCACCTCCTGCCTGATCTTCCAGATCGTATGAAGGTCAACCTCACGAATGTCCATGATCACAGTTTTAAAAAATTCTCCAACAAGACCTGACCCGCTTCAGCACTTTTTTCCGGGTGAAATTGTACCCCGTAGAAATTTCCATTTTGCAAAGCACTACTGAAGGGAAGGCCATATTCCGTTATTGCTGCCGTGTCTGAACAGATGCCGGCATAATAACTGTGAACGAAATAGAAGTAAGGATCTTTGTCGAATCCGGCAAACAACTCAGGTTGTTCCTGACTCACCTGATTCCAGCCCATTTGTGGTGTTTTCAATCCCTGATCAAATTTCTTTACCTGTGTATCAAATATGCCGAGACAGGTTGTATCTCCTTCATCGCTGTGCGTGCACATGAGTTGCATGCCAAGACAAATGCCTAATACCGGCTGTTGAAGACCTCTGATCACCTCGTCCAGCTTTCTCGCACGCAGGTATTGCATGGCAGAGCTTGCTTCACCAACGCCGGGAAATATCACTTTGTCTGCTTCCCGGATCAGCTTTGGATCATCCGTCACTATTGCCGGTGCATTCAATCGTTCTAAAGCAAAGAGGACCGATTGAATATTCCCTGCATTATATTTTATTATCGCTGTATTCATAATTTCAATGTCCAAAATTCAACGCGTAAAGTAAAAATATCAGTTACTGCACCAAATCTTTCTGCTGTTATCCTTCTTCAACATCGGTCATTACTCTTGTCTTTACAACACTCCTTTTGTGCTTGGCAGATAGTTGCTGAATGGATCTTTTTTTACCGCCATGCGGACAGCTTTGGCAAAAGCTTTGAAGATCGCCTCTATCTTATGGTGTTCATTTTCTCCTTTACAACTGATGTTGAGGTTACATTTTGCAGCGTCGCTGAATGACTTGAAGAAATGGAAGAACATTTCTGTCGGCATTTCTCCTATTTTTTCGCGTTTGAATTCCGCATCCCACACGATCCACGGCCTTCCGCCAAAATCGATCAGCACTTTCGCTTCAGCATCATCCATTGGCAATGCAAATCCGTATCGCTCAAGACCGGTTTTATCCGCCAGTGCTTTTGCAAATGCCTCTCCGAGAGCGAGACCAGTATCTTCAATAGTATGGTGTTCGTCTATATGCAGATCACCTTTGCATTCTATGGAAAGATCGAGTTTGCCATGTCTTGCGATCTGATCAAGCATATGATCAAAGAAGCCGAGGCCTGTATGTATATTCGCTTTACCGGATCCGTCAGCATTCAACTCTACTGTAATCTTCGTTTCGTTTGTATTGCGTTCATGACGTACTTTCCGCAGCCCATTTTTCAGGAAGGCATAGATCTCATTCCAGTCATCTGTTGCAAGAGCGATCACATCCCTGTACTCCTCTTCCTGCTCAGGAGTCAATGGCAGGTAAGGGGATTTGATAAGGATGCCACGCACACCAAGATTGCGCGCCAGTTGCATATCGGTCCATCTGTCTCCCACCATAAATGAGTTAGCGAGATCATACTTTTCCGTATCAAAGAAATGAGTCAGCAAACCGGTTCCCGGTTTACGCGTCGGTGCGTTTTCATGTTCGAATGTTTTATCGATATGCACTTCATCAAACACAAACCCTTCTCCTTCCAGCGTTCGGATCATCAGGTCCTGGTAAGGCCAGAATGTAGTTTCAGGGAAAATATCTGTACCAAGTCCATCCTGATTTGAGATGAGCACTTTGTAATAATCCAGCGATCCTGCGATCCTTGAAAGATTGGTGATCACTCCTTTCATGAAATGAATTTTCTCAAGTTTATCGAGTTGATAATCCGGAGGCTGCTCTTTAAATATCACGCCATCTCTATCGAGAAATAAAACCCTTTTTTGCATATAAAAAATTTTGAGTTGCTTAGTTTGCGGGGACAGCTGTTTTCATATAATTGATCATTGCATCTACCAGTACTGTATTCTCCGCTTCTGTGCCAACAGTAATACGAAGACACCCTTCGCACAATTGCACTTTACTTCTATCCCTGACAACGATCCCTTTCGTCAGCAGAAACGCATAGACTTTACCAGCTTCTCTCACTTTCACCAGCAGGAAGTTTGCATCAGACGGGTATACATGCTGCACAAGTGGCATTCTGCGGAAGACGGCTGCCAGTTCTTCACGCATTGCGACGATCTCACGGATCATATCATTTACCTGCCCCGTTTCTTCAAGTGCCTTTAATGCCAGATCCTGCGTAGCCTGGTTGATATTGTACGGCGGCTTGATCTTGTTCAGCCAGTCCACGATCTCCGGCGATGCGAAAGCCATCCCAAGACGCAATGCTGCCAATCCCCAGGCCTTGCTGAATGTCTGAAGTATTACCAGGTTAGGATACTCCTCCAATTCTGCCAGCAGGGAACGCTGCCGGGAGAAGTTGATATAGGCTTCATCCACCACAACAAGTCCTTCGAAATTATTCAGCAGTATGGCAACATCTTCGTACCGCAAGCTATTACCCGTGGGGTTATTGGGTGAACACACCCAGATGATCTTTGTGTTACTATTCACCAGCGACTCGATTGCCGCAAGATCCAACTGAAATTCCGCAGTAAGCGGTGCTTTTTTTATTTCGATATCATTGATGGATGCACTTACCTCATACATACCGTAGGTCGGCGGGCAAATGATCACATTGTCTTTACCCGGCTCGCAAAAACAACGATAGAGCAGATCGATGCATTCATCACTCCCATTGCCGAGAAAGATATGCTCCTCAGAAATTGATTTTACCTTACTGATGGCTTCCTTTACTTTATGCTGATAAGGATCAGGATAGCGGTTATACCATTTTGTAGTTGGCGAGCCAAGACTATTCTCATTTGCGTCGAGAAAGACTTTTGCTTCACCGCTGAATTCATCACGGGCCGATGAATACGGCTTCACATTTTTGATGTTGCTACGAACAAGTTTGGTTATTCTATCGCTCATAAAGAGAATACGTTTAAAGTTTAATGTTTGAAAGTTTTAAACTTTCACTGCAGTCTGACACGAACTGCGTTGGCATGTGCTTCCAATCCTTCGGCAACAGCCATCTCTTCGATGACGGGTGCGAGTTGCTGCAATCCCTCGCGGGTAAGTTGCTGATAAGTGATCTTTTTTACAAAGCTATCCACGCTTACACCACTGTAGGCAGTTGCAAAACCATTTGTCGGCAATGTATGATTGGTTCCGCTTGCGTAATCTCCCGCACTTTCCGGGGAATAGTTGCCCAGGAATACAGACCCTGCGTTGATAACACGATCACCTAAAGCTTCTTCATTCTCGCAGGCGATGATCAGATGCTCAGCAGCGTATTGATTGACAAGATCGATCGCATCGTCGATGGACGATAACACAATTGCCCGGCTGTTGGTGAGTGACTGCTGCGCAAATACTTCACGGGGAAGGCTGCTCACCTGTTTTGCAATTTCTTTTTTAACTGCTTCAGCGAATGCGACAGATGTGGTAACAAGCAAGACCTGACTATCAGGGCCATGCTCTGCCTGCGATAAAAGATCCGCGGCAACGTATGCGGCATTGGCAGAATCATCCGCGAGGACACAAACTTCACTGGGACCTGCAGGCATATCAATAGCTGTATTTTCAGCCTGCACCAATTGTTTCGCGCCATTTACGTATTGATTACCCGGGCCAAATATCTTGGAGACTTTCGGAACCGTTTCAGTGCCGTAAGCCATTGCAGCAATTGCCTGTGAACCGCCCACTTTGAACAGCTTCGTGATACCGGCAAGCTGTGCGGCAAATAAAATGGCGGGGTGAACCGTGCCATCTTTTTGCGGTGGCGTACATAGAATGATCTCTTTGCATCCGGCAAGTGTTGCAGGTACGCCGAGCATTAATACAGTGGAAAACAGCGGAGCCGTTCCACCCGGAATGTATAGTCCGACCTTTTCAATTCCAACTGCCCTCCGCCAGCATTTAACACCGGGCATAACGGCCAC
This sequence comes from Chitinophagaceae bacterium, assembly GCA_040509495.1. Classification (GTDB taxonomy): domain Bacteria; phylum Bacteroidota; class Bacteroidia; order Chitinophagales; family Chitinophagaceae; genus Terrimonas_A. The sequence goes on from JBEVKW010000245.1 coordinate 15,535, forward strand.
AGGTGTTTCTTCTTTCAGCTGGAAAGCATGAAACGTTTCGATATTTCTTTTTGCAGTTTCGATCGCATGCTTCAGCGCGGGCGTAACAAGCGACACGGCGTTTGCTATTTCTTCTTTACTTACTTCCAGCTGTTCTATTGATACACCATCAAATTGTAGTGTGAACTGACGAAGTGCATCATCGCCATTTTCTTTAACCTTATCCAGGACCTGGCGGATCGCTTTTTCCAGTTGTGCCGGATCCTGCATTGGCCGCGCAAGTATGCCTGGCCATTGTGTTCTTTCCGGATGAATGATCAATTCCATGGTATCAATTCAAATAAGTTAATTAATATTTCCGCAAGCCTGGCTGATGACCGATAATGGCTAGCCATTTGAGATCTACAGAATCATTTTTTCGATAGGCACTACCAGAATTCCCTGCGCTCCGGCATCTTTCAATTGCTCGATCAGGTTCCAGAAATCATTCTCATCGATCACGCTATGTACGCTGCTCCAACCGGAGGTTGCAAGCGGCAGCACTGTCGGGCTTTTCATACCCGGCAGCAGGCCAATGATCTCATCCAGCTTGTCGTTCGGAGCGTTCAGCAGAATGTACTTGTTATTACGGGCCTGTTTAACAGACCGGATACGGAACAACAACCTTTGCAAGATCTGCTCCTGCTCCGGTTTCAGGTCCTGATTCCTGATCAGCACCGCCTGGGAATGCAGAATGGTCTCCACTTCCTTCAGGCCATTGGTCAGTAAAGTGGAACCGCTGCTCACCAAATCACAGATCGCTTCCGCCAACCCGATACCCGGAGCAATCTCCACACTTCCACTGATCTCATGGATCTCTGCATTTATCTGATGTTTATCGAGATATTCCTGCAGGATCACCGGATAGCTGGTAGCGATCCGTTTATCTGCAAGGAACTGGCGATCATACGTCTCATTCCGGCTAACCGCAATAGACAGCCGGCATTTCCCAAAGCCCAGTTGCTCAAGCACTTCCACGTTTTTTTTCTTCTCGTACACTACATTTTCACCAACAATCCCAAGGTCGGCCACCCCATCTTCCACATATTGAGGGATATCGTCATCACGTAAAAAGTAAACTTCAAGCGGAAAGTTGGTAGCAGTAGACTTCAGTTTATTTCCGCCATTGGAGATATCGATGCCACATTCCTTGAATAAACGTACCGAATCATCATGCAAGCGGCCTGATTTCTGAATTGCGATCTTGATTTTCATATAATTACAAATAAAAAAGGCTTACCAGTTCTGGTAAGCCTTTCAACGATTAATTATGTTTTAGTCTACATAATACCATCCCAGCTTACCGTTTGGCAAGATGATGATGATGAATATGGAGAATTACTGTCATGTTTAAATTGGTAGCGCAAAATTAGGAAGCTTCCCGAAACAGCAAAATTTTATTTATTAGGGGTTAACCATTACAATAAAAAGGAAAATACCCTAACTAATTCTTGGCTATATCAAAAATTAGATTTAATATTGTCTCGGTTTTTCATAGGATATTGGATTTTAAAAACGGGGCTGGATTTTTATCCTGGCCCCATTTTTTTTATTGGCCATTTCCGGTTAAGCGTCTACCGATGTAGTCCGCCGACCTGCCTCACCAATACAGCGCAAGAAAGAGTCTTGATTCAATATATATGCCTTCTCCGGAAGGCTTTTTTATTTCGCTCCATCTCTCACTGCAACAAAAACGGGCAATGGAGAATGGACATCGGGCAACGAAACAAAACTTTTCCCGTAATTTGGCCTACTGACGATTTTTATGAGGCCATTACTTACTGCTCTGCTATTATGCCTGTTCATTAGCGCCTGGACCCAGCAGGATGCATCGATATTGCTGAAAGAACTGAACAGAGCGATTGACGATGCTCCTGTCATTGATGTGAAAAAGCAGACGGCGATCACTGCTATTAAGCAACAGTTACGCGATAGCAGGGATCCGCTTTTGAGATATAATACCTGTCTTCAGCTTTACGAAGAATATAAAACCTTCAAATACGATTCGGCTTATCATTATGCGACTACACTTCGCGGGTTGGCAGCTGTGCTTGATGACCAGGTCAGGATCGGTCAGGCAAAATTAAAGATCGGCTTCTCGCTCGTGTCGGCCGGTCTGTTCAAGGAAGCGGCCGATTCGTTGAACCTGATCCCGGTAATACAATTGCCGGATAGCCTGAAGATGGAATATTACCAGGTGATGGGACGGTTTTATTATGACCTTGCAGATTTTGGGAATGACAGCTATCATTCCCCGGGATATGTCCGGAAAGGGAATGCTTATCTCGACTCCGCCCTTCGCTTTTTTACACCAGGCTCCTTCCCCGATCGTTACTTCCGCGGACTGAAAGATATCCGCTCAGGCGACAACCTCAGTGCACTGGCCGGGTACCGGCAACTCATGGAAGATCCTTCACTCACGCATCATGAAATTGCTTTGACCGCTTCCACGCTTAGCGATATCTATATTCAAAAAGGAGAAAACGACACCGCCATCATACTGCTGATCAAAGCAGCTGTTGCAGATATTTATTCATCAACCAAGGAAACTGCTGCGGCATTCAACCTCGCAAATCTTCTTTACAAAAAAGGGG
>JBEVKW010000246.1:0-6019 GCA_040509495.1 Chitinophagaceae bacterium
GGATACCGCTTACGGGCGATCCGAATATATAACAGTTCTATTTGTAAAGTTGGTCGTAATACTCATGCGCCATCCTGTTACTCTCGAACTGGAACCGTACGTCCTGCATACTGTTCTTCATCACGAGCCTCCAGGTTGCATAATTATCATAGTAGAGAGGAAGGATCTCATTTTCGAGTATCTCGTAAAGTTTGCCAAGGTCGTATTGATCCTGCTCATGCACTGTCATGTTTGCATAGTCACCTTTTGGAACCACGAAGCCGTTATGACCATGGTTAATAAATTCCGGGATCCAGCCATCATCGGTAGAGAAATTGATCGCGCCATTCATGGCGGCGGTCATCCCACTTGTACCGGATGCTTCGCGTGGTACCCGGGGATTGTTCAACCAGCAGTCAGCCGCCTGTTTCAACCGTTTGGAGAGTGCCAGTTCGTAACCGATCAGTACGGCTACGTTCTTATACTTTTTGCTGAGGTGAACGAGTTGGTTGAATTCACTGATCGCCGGGTGATCAACAGGGTAAGGCTTACCAGCCCAGATGATCTGTACCGGGTATTTAGAATTGGTCAGCAATTTTTCAAAGCGCTTCTCATCGGTCGTCAGCATACCCGCTCGTTTATAACCCGCAAACCTGCGTGCCCAAACGATGGTGAATACATCCGGATTGAAGAGTTTTCCGGTCTGATCAGCTACGATCTCAAACGCTCTTTTCTTCAGGTATTTTTTGCGGTCATCGATACCATAATCGTCTCCTGCCTCGCGGAAACGATAGAGTTGCTTATCGGCCCAGTAGCGATAGTTCTGTGAATTGGTGATCGAAATGATCGGACATACGCCGGGATATTTTGACCACATTTCCCTCGCTACCACTCCATGCAGCGCAGACACGCCATTGGCGATCTTTGCAAAGCGAAGTGCAACGAGCGAATGATTGAACGCATCGTCATAAATACCGGTAAGCTTTCTTACCTCATCCACCGACAGGCCACAGAAATAACTCATTTTATGACAGAGATAAATGTCATGCTTTTCGTTACCTGCTTCTTCCGGCGTGTGTGTGGTAAATACGAGTCGCTTTCTTACGTCGTCCAGGTTTTTGAATTTGTTATAGAGATAGAAGGCAGCAGAAAGACCATGCGCTTCATTCAGGTGATATAATTCAGGATTGAACCCGATAATATCCATCAATTTTGCGCCGCCAACTCCGAGAAGAATGAACTGTGCCACTTTTGTTGCCACGTTCGCATCGTAAAGGCGGTGAGTGATCGTCTGAGATACATAATCATTTTCCGGAACGTCTGTGCTCAGCAGGAACATCGGAGCAGTCTTGAATGTTTCGGGGTTGAGATAATATACTTTGATCCAAACCGGATGATCATGCACATTGATCTGGAAACGGATCCCTGTATCTTCAAGGAAACTGTATTGCTTTTCATTCCAGGCTACATCCAGCGTTTGATCCTGGTGACGTTCCTGGTCGTAATAACCATATTTCCAAAGAATGCCTATCCCCACAAGATTCTGCCTCAGTTCATAAGCACTGCGCATGTGAGAGCCGGCCAGAAATCCAAGACCACCACTATAGATCTTTAATGGCTGGTGGATAGCAAACTCCATCGAGAAATAAGCAACGCGTTTTGTATACGGCTGTTCAGCAGGGTAAGGGACAGTAAAATTGTTAAAACTCATGTTGTGTCTTTTTTACATGACGCGAATGTACCGCGATGAACGCGAATCTGCGCGAATAAATACAAAAACGGGTAAATTATTGAAATATTGAAGAGCTGGGCATTAATAAATGTAATGTTCTTTTCTGCGTTGGGCATTTACTTACCAAATTCAGGCCATTCGTGCTTATTCCGTATTAATTTGTGGCAATTGGTAGATCAATCGCGTTTCGCGTTCTTTTTAGGCTTGGCCTCTTTCTTTTTTGTATAGGCACCGTCAAATGAACAACGTAATCCTCTTCTCGATCCACAACCTTCGAGTTCTTTTAAACTCACTGAATTATTAGTGAACGTAAATTGCAGGGAACAGGGATCGCCCGCCTCACTGTACACAGCTTTGGTAGGTGTTTGCCAGATCGCTTCGCCTTTTAATTCGCCGGAGCAGTCTCCCTTCTGGAAATGCACAAAAAAACTGAACCTGTCTTTCTTTCTTCCGTCGCGGACAGATACCAGGTTCATTTTTCCCGATCCATAATCGGCTGAATATTTAAGTTTACGTGAAAACGTATCGATCGGGTTGATCAGTTCAGCAACCACGTCATCCAACGGATCGGTCATGATGAGCATGAATTGTTTCGCATCATTATTCAACACATAAACATCTTTGCCTTCACTGATACCTGAAGCATTTTTACGTACTACCGATTTTGTAATGGTGAACCTTGTATCCAGTGTAGATACCTGCTGCGTTGCCGGGTTAGCGTCCTGCCTGAGCAAAGGCATGGCGGCAATGAACTGTTTCTTCTTATCAAATCCCAGAATGAAAACTGCCCTGTTAGTGCCATTGATCACTTTGGCAAGCAAATAGGTTTCGTCCCTGCCAATTCTCCCCACCGGGTAAATTTTTGCCTGTGCTGATTTGCCCATGGAAGCGCTGAGAATGGAATCGGGCACGAACTGCGTAAAGATCTTGTAATTGATGCGCAAAGAATCATTGTCCTTTTTCAATAAGCTCGTATCCGCCACCTGGTATGGCAATGATATCTCCGGGAAAAAATCGATAAAATCACCTATTTCCACAGGCTCCTCGCCTGATAAAGAGGGTTTTTTTTCGGATTTACATCCTGATATCCAGGCAAGGCTTAAACAATAGATAATACAAAGGAAATAGGACTTCATGGGGGATCAGTTGGTACGGCAAAATAAGGCTTTTGAGACGAGAGAACCCGGAAAAAGAGCTAAAAGTTTAAGTGTGCAACCTGCAGGCTAATCATATTTTAATTTGGACGGGAAGATGAAAGACCGCCTACGGCCGCCGGCCAATATCTCCAAATCTCCTTTCCTCTTTCCAACTCTTTGTTTTAGATTTGTCTAAAAAATATTTTAGCCGTGCTGAACTATTCGACCAGTGAAGAGAATTATATCAAGGCGATCTATCATTTGCAGAAGGAAGGTTCAGTCACAACCAATGAGCTTGCCGCAGAGCTGCAGACACGCCCTGCATCCGTCACGGATATGATGAAAAAGCTCCGGACGAAAAAGCTGGTCCATTATGAAGCTTATAAAGGTTTTAAGCTTACAGTTGACGGTAAGAAGCTGGCATTGCTGATCATCCGCCGGCATCGCTTATGGGAATTCTTTCTTGCCGAAAAACTGAAGTTCAGCTGGGAGGAAGTACATGCCGTGGCGGAGGATCTGGAACACGTAAGCAGCAAAAAACTCATCGACAAGCTGGATGAGTTCCTGGGGTTTCCCCGCTACGATCCGCATGGCGATCCCATCCCCGATGCCAGCGGGAAAATTGAAACAGGCAAACAGGTTTGCCTTTCAGATCTTCCTCTGAACACCACCGCGATCGTTTGCTATGTAAGTGATCAGTCCTCAGCAATGCTTGAACTACTGAGTCATAAAAAGATCGGGCTGGGGACAAAACTTGAGGTCAAAAAGAAGTTCAGTTTTGACCAGTCACTTGAGATCAAACTCCGCCAGCAATCTGCCACCAACATCAGTGGAGATCTGGCTAAAAATATCTTTGTCAAATACGATGAGTAAACAACATCCAGACGTTTCATTAAGTGACGTACACGAATCGGTGGATACAACTTCAGCCGGCCGCTCAAAATGGAGACGTATTTTTTCCTTTTTCGGTCCGGCCTATCTTGTAAGTGTCGGGTACATGGATCCGGGTAACTGGGCAACCGATCTTGCAGGCGGAAGCCAGTTTGGTTATACACTTATCTGGGTTCTGCTGATGAGTAACCTGATGGCCCTGTTGCTGCAAAGTCTTTCCGCCAGGCTTGGCATTGTTCGCCGGCGCGATCTTGCTCAGGCCAATCGTGAAGTTTATCCACGCTCTGTTAATTTTGCCTTATACATACTTGCTGAAATTGCCATCGCTGCCACGGATCTTGCGGAAGTATTGGGAATGGCGATCGGGCTGCAACTGCTTACAGGGATTCCGCTGATCTGGGGCGTACTCATCACCGTTCTCGATACATTCCTTCTTCTTTTACTCCAGCGGCTGGGCATGCGGAAAATGGAAGCATTTATCGTTGGCCTGGTATTCATCATCGGGGGCTCCTTCCTGATCGAGATCATTCTGGCCAAACCAAAATTGAGTGAAATAGCTTCCGGTTTCATCCCCCATATTCCCAACGACACTGCGCTTTATATCGCTATTGGAATCATCGGCGCCACCGTGATGCCCCATAATCTTTACCTGCATTCTGCATTGGTGCAAACAAGAAAGATCAAACGAAGTCCCGACGGTATCAAGCGGGCGTTGAAGCTGAATTTCATCGACAGTGCCGTTGCTCTTAACCTGGCTTTTCTGGTGAACGCAGGAATACTTGTGCTGGCCGCTGCAGTATTTTTTAAATCGGGCCGTACCGATGTGGCTGAGATCAAAGATGCCCATCTCCTGCTCGATCAGTTGCTTGGTTCAAAGCTGGCCCCTACATTATTTGCTGTTGCGCTGATCGCTGCGGGACAAAGCTCAACGGTAACCGGAACGCTTGCCGGTCAGATCGTGATGGAAGGCTATCTCCGGCTGCGCATCAATCCCTGGATGCGAAGATTACTGACAAGGATGATCGCGATCGTACCCGCAGTCATTGTAATTCTTGTAAATGGCGAAGATAATATCGACGACCTGCTGATCCTGAGCCAGGTGATTCTCAGCCTGCAGTTAGGTTTTGCGATCATCCCGTTGATCCATTTTGTAAGCGATAAAAAAACAATGGGCAGCTTTGCGATCAAACCGATCGTGCAATTTGCTGCATGGCTGATCACTGCCATTCTCGTATACCTGAACCTGACCATGGTGATGGCGGAAGCGAACGATCTGTTTTCACAGCCAGGTAACTGGGTAGGAAAAACAGCGCTTATACTCGGCGGATTGATCTTTATCGTTCTCCTGATCATTGCGATCCTGTACCCGCTGTTGAAGAAGAAATGGTCAAATGTCCAGGTGCAACTTCACCCGCAGGCGACCGTGCTTCATTCACTTGAAGCGCCATCTTATGCCACAGTCGCCGTCGCTCTTGATTTCAGCGAAAACGACCAGCGGTTATTATCGCATGCATTGGGACAAGGCAATTCACAAACAAAATACGTACTTGTACATATCGTGGAAAGCGTTTCTGCCCGTATCTATGAACATGACAGTGATGATATGGAAACGGAAAAAGATAAAGAACATCTTGAATTTTATGCGCAGCAGCTTCGTGATCGTGGATTTGCTGCAGAAGCAAAGCTTGGCTTTGGCAGCAGGGCGAAAGAGATCGTCCGGCTTGTGAATGAATCAACGGCGGAAATGCTGGTGATCGGTGCGCATGGTCATAGCGGGATCAAGGATCTCATCTATGGTGAAACGATCAATACGGTAAGGCATGAGTTGAAGATACCGGTGCTGGTAGTGAACTTGTAGAGTGGTCCGAGGGGGCTCGGAGACTCCGTTTACTTTTTTGCCGGCGGACAAGGCGCTTTTTTTCCGACGGGATTGCCTCGGAGACTTCATTTACTTTTTTTGCCGGGCGGGCAAGGCGCTGTTTTTCCGAGCGGGGTCGGAGACTCCGTTTACTTTTTTTGCCTTGATGCAAAAAAAGTAACAAAAAAAAATCAAGGCTGAGGAAAAAATGGCTAAAAATGGGAGGGTGTCACCTGCACAAAAAAAAACTCGCCGGTAAGGTATGTTGATTGTGTGGCGTGCTGGCTCAGACAGTTTTTTTGTGCCTTCGCTTGCCTTCGGCGCTCAGACGGTGCCAGCCTCCCATTTTCTTAACGCCATTTTTTCCAAGGCCGGGCGGACTGAGAGAGGTAGAATCGTTTGCGAGGATGATTCGTTTAAGTT
>JBEVKW010000247.1:0-19422 GCA_040509495.1 Chitinophagaceae bacterium
GTCAACGGTCAACGGTCAACGGTCAACGAATCCTCAGCTCAATTCCTCCGGCGCCGCCATATCCGCAGGCATATGCGGTGCTTTTGCAGAGCGCTTGCCACGTTTTTCGCGGGCAGTGCGGGAATACACAGACAGGTTTCCATCGAACAGGAAGCGGAACAACAGCCCGGTATAGGAGGTATGGAATCCTAATGTTGTATAGTAGTTGCCGGCGATCTGTTTCACTTTTGGCAATTTATTCCATGGAACAGAAGGGAAATCGTGGTGTTCGTTATGATAACCTACATTGAGGTTGGTAACATTCAACGGACCATAGTAGCTTTTGGTTTCCTGTTCACCATGCGTAAGGAAATGCTCCTGGATCCATCTTGCACCAAGCGGGTGAAGGCCTACAGAAAAGAAAAAGCTTGCAAGCAGGAATACGGCTGCTTTTGCTCCGAGGAAATAGATGATCGCAAACATGAAAACCGCCTGCACAAGCCAGTTGATCAATGTCCAGGTATCAAATAATTTGATCTCTTTCAAACGCATCGGGCGCAGCATCTGGAAAATGGGGTAGAACAACAACCAAACGGCTTTCCCGACTGGCGCATTGTTAATGAGTTTTGCTTCCCAACGAAAAGGCATGTCTGCGTCAAGATCTTCCACACCCTGGTAGGCGTGATGCTTCATGTGATATTTTGCGAAGGAAACAGAACTGGGGAATACATGCGGCAGGTTGGCGATCATGCCAGCCCATATGTTTGCTGTTTTGTTTTTGAAGATCAGGTTATGCGAAGCTTCGTGGATGCAAACCCAGAGGGTATGGCAGAAAAAAGCTCCAACAAAATAAGCAAGTACGATTGTCCAGATCCATGACAGGTCCCATCCGAGGGGTGATACACCAAAGGCAAGCCCAACCAGGATGCCTACAGCAACCAGGATCACCAGGAAGGTGTAAGGATTACGCCCGATCAGTTCTCTGATCTCCGGGTGTTTGGTAATGATCTCTTTTGTTCGGGCCTTATGCGGCTCCACCTCATCCGACCAACGGAAGGATGAAAATTTTTTACGGCTCATGTAGATTTTGCAGGGTCTAAAGGTGTGAATATAGGTGATTCTGTGAGCTTTTTAGTGTTGGAAATGTAAAAACTGTCTTATTGGGGGATAAAAAAGACGGAGTTGCAAAAGCTAACGGTGATAGCTGGAAAAAAGGGCTGCTGAGGCCGGAAATTTGCCCTTCCGATAAGGTTTTTGTTTAATTCGTTCCGGCACAAGTTGACCCGCGAGAACGACCCGGAACGTTGGTATGCTTCGATGCATTCCCCCCCGATCCGCACCGCTCGCCGGGTCGCCTGCACGCCAGTCAGAAATGAAAGCAACTCACCCTATTTAGCTTTACTATCCCTGTTCTCCACGAAACCATTTCCCACAGTCTTGCCGGAATCCATGAATGAATTCCCCTCCAGTAAATGACGCGCTCTCACGATGTCTTTATAGTGCAATACCACACCCTTTGGGTTGACATTGGAAAAAGTATTTCGGAGAAGTTTCGTTTGCTGAACACCGGTAAGAGAGATCAGCGGTACTGTCTCATCGCTATTGCAGTTAGTGATCCTGTTCTTTTCAAATACAAGGTTAGGACCCATTGTGCTTTCGTCATTGCCGCCCCGGTAAACATTCAACAAGATGCCATTGTTATTTTTCAATTCATTTGCCGCGATCACGATCTTTTCCGCATTGTAATATCCCTTATCATCTTTCTCCTCTGCCATCATGATGATATCAGCGTTATTACCGGCGAAAGTATTTCCGTCAAAGATGATACTGTCTGCGACTGTTGATCGGTGACTGAAGAAAATGCTTTCACATCCATTCTTCCTGTCAAAACCCTGCACACCGGAGCGGTGCATTTTCATACTGTAGTGATTTGATGGGCCGCTTGTATCACTGCAGATAAAACTTTTTGCTTTAACATTACTGCCTTCTGCAATGAGATTGTATAGCAGCAAATGCCCGCCGCCATTCACCATGAATACGGCAGGGATAGCCGGTGTTGAGAAACGGATGGTTGCTGTATTGCCATCAAACGTAACATGATTTTGGATCGTAAAAGGGCGATCAAGTGAATACTCGTTTGCTGTGAGCAGAATGATCACAGGCTCATTCTTTGCGAGCGCGGCGTATACTTCCTCAGCAGAGCTGCATGCTTCTACTGGTGCCTGTTGTCCGGTCCATCTGCCTTTCGTTGATGCCCGTAGCCAATTGGGACCGCTTGTATTGAGGGCATTCTCATATACGGTTTGCAGCCTGTTTTTATTGCCAAAGCCAATAGCTGCCGGAAGCGTATGCCCGAGGCGGCGGATGGAAATTTTCTGAAGGGAGTCAGGGACAGCCGCGCTCTTTTGGCTGATCTGCTCCGGCAGTGGAGCAATATTATTGTCAGTAGCCTGAATAGATGCTTTGATAAAACCAGGAGGCAGCGCTTGCGCAATGGCATTGCTTGCGGTATTTGAACTGAAGGCAAACCCGCTCATATCGTCGGATGTACGATAGATGTTGCTGTCTTTGGTATTATAAAAAGTATTGTTGGCGAAGAAAACATTATCAGGCGCGAGTGTACGTTCCGCATCACTGCCTTCGCAAAAACTGGCGGCACTGCAATTGTAAAAAGTATTGTTGACGATCACCGCATCAGTGACCTGAACATACCGGTGAGCAGGAGAATTCGGAATTCCATTCATGACAGATAAGGGTGAACGGAAGTCGATCCCGCGGCAGGCATAAAAGAAATTATTCACCACCCATTGTCCCTTGTTGATCACGCGGACACCGCCTGTTCCGTCTTTATAATTTCCCAGAAAGATATTATTCTCAACGGTATTGTTATCACCGTGACGAAGTACAACGCCGCCCTGGCACTCACGGAACAAATTGTTTTTTACAACATTCCCTCCGGATTTTATGGAAACGATCTCCGTTTCGCCATCGCATTCGCGGAAATAGTTGTCGGTGATCTGTGTGAGTGAATTGAACTGGCAATGTTGTGAAACCCCCACGCGGATGATCTCTCCGGAATTAGAGGCCAATGGCGGACGGCCGTCGAAAAAATTATGGTCGATGGAATGATAGTTCTCGCGGCTCCGGTCGTCATCGAGTATCACTGCCATCACTACTCCCATGTTTTTTTTATCGCGGAAATGGGAATGGTCGACCCTGTTGTTTTTGCCGTAAAAGGAGATCCAGTAATTCTCATCCATCCGCTTCGCATTGTTAAAGTCACTGATGGAGCATTCCGTAACGCGGCAATTATTAGCCAGTTTATCTTTATTCAGCCTGAATTCGATGACGGCATTATTTCCGGCAAATCCATTATAAAAGATCAATCCTTTTATGATGAGGTGTTCGCCTCCGATCTTGAGGTAAGAATGGCCGGTGATCATGACCTTACCCGGCGTTTGCGCCATGAAGGTGACCGGTTTTTCTTTTGTGCCTTTACCGGCAAGTTTGATCAGGGCGTCTTTCCATTCTCCATTTGCGAGAATGATCACATCTCCCGGCTTTGCATTTTTATCTGCCAGGTGAAGTTCATTGACATTTTTTACAGTGATGGTGCCGGCGAAAAGCAAAAGGCCCATCAGTAAGGCTGTGGTAAGCAGGAGCAATCGTTTCATAAGTCTATTTTGATCTCGTGTTTTTGGGAGGGTTTCGTAAAGATGATTCGCGGATCTGAAGTTTGGGCTTCAATATTTCTTCCACCTCACTCATATCTCCATCATGGTGCATGCTTTCAATAAAGAGTTTGGCCGCCACCTTTCCAAGTTCAAATGCCGGCTGATCTACGCTGGAAATGCCGGGAGTGACCAGGCTGGTGATCGGTTCGTTATTAAAGCCAACCAGGCCGATGTCATGCGGCATCTTCAATCCTCTTTCTTTGATCGCCAGCATAGCGCCGATGGCCATACGATCACTGATAGTGAAAATTGCATCCGGTCTTTTTTTCATGCTGAGCAATTCCTGCGTTGCGATATATGCGTATTGCTGATTGAAATCGCAATGAATGATCAGATCGGGATCTGGCTTGAGCTTATACTTTTTCAATGCGGCGAGATAGCCATCCATCCGCTCATTACTGATGCCAAGATTCTTTGGGCCGGCAAGAATGGCGATCCGTTTGTAACCCTGTTCAACCAGATGCTCCGTTGCCTGGAACCCACCATCGAAATTATCAAGCCTGACACGGGGTGCCATCAGGAAAGGAGTAACGCGGTCAAACACCACCATCGGCATTTTCTTTTCCTGGATCTTTTTAAAATGGTCGAACACTTTTGTTTCGCTGGAAACGGAAATGATAAACCCGTCAACAAGACTGTCCAGTAAACGCCGTGTATTGACGATCTCCCTTCCGAAGGATTCGTTGCTCTGGCAAACCATTACCGTGTAGCCAGCTTCCAGGGCAACTTCATCGATGCCTTTCACCATTGACGCCATGACATAGTCGAGGTTCGGAACGATGACGCCGATGTTGTGTGTTTGTTTCTGTTTGAGGCTTAGTGCGAGTTTGTTTGGCTGATAATTGAGTTCTTCAGACAGTGCCATCACTGCCTTTCTCGTTTCGATATTAACATCAGGAGCATTGCGCATTGCACGCGATACAGTAGAGGTTGATACGTTCAGGGTCCTCGCGATGTCTTTGATCGTTGCTGGTTTATCCATATAGCAAGTATGAACGGTAAAACTAACTGAAAGATTATTACGGAAATCCCGGTAGCGTTGCCGGTAACGATCCCGGGATTGAAAAAATATAAAAAATGCGACCAATCTCGTTTCCCGTTTGTTTTCTTTCATAAAATGACCTGTTTTTTTGAGATTTTCGAATATACAATCCCGGCACACCTGCCGGGAATCGGCTTAATATTACATCCTGAAGTTTGCCATTGAGATCATTCCGCAACCTGAAAGCATCGCGCTTCCCTGGAAACCTTCGTTACCGGAATTCCTGTTGACATACTTCATAAACGTCTTATTGTCTGACCATTTTTCTCTTTTATAAAATTTTATATGAACTCATTACAAGGAAAAGTTGCTATCGTGACGGGTGGGGCGAGAGATATCGGCCGCCAGACTTCTATCAAATTGGCTGCGGCAGGCGTTAAAGTATGTGTCAATTATAACAGCAATCAGCAGGCGGCAGATGAAACGCTGGAACTGATCAGGCAGGCAGGAGGTACAGCTATTGCTGTGAAAGCAGATATGACAAAGTCTGTGGAGGTGTCTGCTTTGATCAATCGTTGTGTTGCCGAATTCGGTGATAAGATCGATATCCTCGTCAATGTTGCTGGCGGCATTATGGGCCGGAAACCCTTAGCGGATCTCGATGAAGATTTCTGGGACCTGGTAATTGACGTAAATCTGAAATCTGCCTATCTCGCATCGCGGGCGGTTTTACCTTATATGAGCAGTGGCGGCGCGATCGTAAATTTCGCTTCGCAGGCAGCCCGCGACGGCGGTGGCGGTGGTGCGATCGCTTATGCGACGGCCAAAGGTGCCGTGCTCACGCTCACCCGTGGCCTTGCAAAAGAACTCGGACCCAAAGGCATCCGCGTGAATTGCGTTTCCCCCGGAATGATCAATACAGCATTTCATGATACGTTCACCAAACCGGAGATCAGGGTGAATGTAGCAAATGCAACACCGTTGAAAAGAGAAGGAAAGGCAGCAGAAGTGGCTGATCTTGTACTTTATCTTGCAAGCGATAATGCGTCCTTTATCAACGGAGAAAGCGTAGAGATCAATGGCGGCAGCTATTTTGCATAATCAAAGATCAATTGCTATAATGCTGAAAGCACTCATTATATTCCCTTTCCTGTTTCTATGTGCAGACGTTGAAGCGCAGCATCCGCAGACCTTTCTTACAAAGAATGAAGTGGTCAGTGTAAAAAAGGACCTGGATCGGTATCCGCTGTTGCGTCAATCGTATACTGACATCAAGACACAGGTCGACAAACAACTTGACAGCGAGATCGATGTTCCGGTTCCCAAAGACCCGGCAGGGGGATATACGCATGACCGGCATAAAAGTAATTATATGCTGATGTTCAACAGCGGCATATTGTACAACCTGACGGGCGATGCGCGTTATGCAACACTGGTAAAAAAGATGTTGCTGAAATATGCGCAGTTGAATCCAACGTTAAAAAATCATCCGCAAGCGACCAGCAGTTCACCCGGTCATATTTTCTGGCAGGCACTGAATGATGCAAACTGGCTGGTGTATACAGGAATGGCATATGATCTTGTTCACAATAGTCTTTCTCCTGCCGAACGGAAGATTATTGAGGACGGCGCATTCAAACCGGAAGTTGATTTTATCACAAAAGATCTTAACAACTGGTTCAACCTGATCCATAACCATGGCGTGTGGGCTTGTGCCGGTGTTGGCATTGTTGGCATCGCTACAGATAACAAAGAATACATAGACATGGCGCTTTACGGCACAGCAAAAGACGGGAAGAGCGGGTTCATGGCGCAACTGGATGGTCTGTTCTCCCCGGACGGTTATTACACCGAAGGTCCGTACTATGCGCGCTATGCTATCCTTCCCTATTATATTTTCGCGAATGCATTGCAACATGCACGTCCTTCACTGAAGATCTTTGAGCATCGCGGCCGGATCCTGTTAAAGGCATTGCTGGCGGCCCTGCAGCAAACAAATACGGACGGAGCTTTCTTTCCTTTCAATGATGCCATAAAAGAAAAGGACTATTCAACCAGTGAAATGATCACGGCAGTTGATATTGCGTGGTCGCAATACGGAGCTGATCCCGGTTTGCTTGCTATTGCGAAAAAGCAGGACCAGGTAATGCTGAGTGCAGGCGGTGCTTCAATTGCGGCTGCATTGACCGGTAAGAATGTTCCGGCATATTATCCGTACCGGTCGGTGGAATATGCAGATGGGGTGAAAGGCGACGAAGGGGGGATCACGCTGATCAGATCAGGAAAGGGCGATCATCTCACTACGCTGCTTTTTAAATACACGGCGCATGGCTTATCACACGGACATTTTGATAAATTAAATATCAGTTTGTATGATAAGGGAAATGAGATCCTGACAGATTATGGGTCAGCCCGTTTTGTTGGCGTGGAGCAGAAATATGGCGGCCGCTATTTGCCCGAGAATGATAAGTATGCAGCGCAAACAATCGCTCATAACACCATCATAGCAGATGAGACCAGCCATTTCAATGGAAAAGAAAAAGAAGCGGAAAAATTTCCTGCAAATAAACTGTACAGCCATATTGCGGATCCCGCAGTTCAGGTAGTGTTTGCTGAGGCAAATAACGCCTATAAAGATATTCGTTTGCAAAGGACTGTTTATATGCTGAATTTGCCCGGAGAGAAAAAGATAATGCTGGATGTATTTCATGCCTATGCAGATAAGGATCATCAGTATGATCTTCCCTTCCAGTATAAAGGCCAGTTGATCTCTGCTTCGTTTAAATATCATGCTTACCAGGATAACCTGCGGCCGCTGGGTAAAAAGAACGGGTATGAATACCTCTGGAAGGAAGCAGAAGCCCGCGTAACCGATACAGTGGCGCAATTTACCTTCCTGAATGGTCAAACATACTATACGATCTCAACACTGGTGAGTGACTCTGCTACGCTCTTCTTTACAAGAACAGGCGCCAACGACCCGGAGTTCAACCTGAGGCGGGAACCGGCATTTATCATCCGTAAGAAGGGAAGTAATAAAACATTTGTCAACCTGCTCGAGATCCACGGGAAAATGGACCCGGTAGTGGAGATCTCTTCACAGTCTTATCCCTCCGTAACGAACCTGGCATTAACCCGCGATGACGCGGAGTTCACTATCCTGGAAGCGAAATATGACAATAAGGAGCTGACGATCGTTCAATGCAACAAAGATTATGGTAATACAGCACATACCATTAACAGTAAAGGCCGGGAATTGAAATGGAGTGGTCCCTATGCCGTATGGTATGATGGCAAAAGAACAGGAGTAAAAAACTGAGCCTTGATCTGCGAAGCTTTTACTCTGATTATATTAAACTGAAAAGAATCAATTATGTCAACAACAGATGCAGTGCGGGTTTTTATTTCGAATGATGACATCCCCTGGGAAGTAGTGGGTGATGGGGTAAGAAGAAAGATCATGTCGTGGGACGACAAGCTGATGCTGGTCAAAGTAGAATTTCAACGGAATGGAGTCGGCGTGCTTCACCAGCATTATCATTCCCAGATCACCCATGTGGAAAGCGGAGCTTTTGAGGTGGAGATCGGTGGTGAAAAGAAGGTGCTCAAAGCTGGTGATGCTTACTACATCCCACCCAATATATGGCATGGATGTGTATGCCTCGAAGCAGGCGTACTCATCGATGTTTTCAGCCCGATGAGGGAAGATTTTATCAAGTAAGAAGAAACGTTTGCCTGGCATATGAAAATAAGAAATCTCCGGTGGTGGATCATTGGTCTGATCGGTCTTGCAACAGTCATTAATTATATTGACCGGAGCGCGATCAATATCCTGTGGCCATATATCTATAAAGAGTTTGGTATTGCTGATGCAGACAGTAAGAACGCACTGGCGATCATCACCACATTCTTTATGATCGCGTATGCTATTGGACAAACCGCAACCGGTAAGATGATGGATGCTATCGGCACCCGTTTGGGAATGGTAGTTTCCATTGTTGGATGGAGTATCTCCATTGCATTGCATGCGCTGGCAAGATCGCTGGCATCGTTCAATATTTTCCGGGCAATGCTTGGATTTAGCGAAGCGGGGAATTGGCCGGGCGCAACTAAAAGCAACGCTGAATGGTTTCCTGCAAAGGAGCGTGCCATCGCCCAGGGGATCTTTGGCGCATCCGCTTCGGCCGGTTCGGTTGTTGCGGCTCCGGTGATCGCCTACATCGCACTGGCATTCGGGTGGCGCGCAACATTCGTCGGTATTGCATTTCTGGGCATCCTCTGGATCATTCCATGGCTGATCATCAATAAATCCACACCCGATAAACATCCATGGATCACAGAAGAAGAACAGAAACATATTAAAGGAACGGAGATAGCGCTGGTGAGCACCAATCGCACCAAAGCGTACTCATGGAAAGAACTGCTGCGTTTCAGGAACACCTGGGGCGTGATCAGTTCACGTTTCTTTATTGATCCCGTTTGGTGGATGTTTGTTACCTGGTTGCCGACTTTTTTAAAGGAGCAGTTTGCGTTTGATCTCAAACAGATCGGTGCATTTGCCTGGGTTCCGTACTTATTTGCTGCGATCGGTGGCCTGCTGGGCGGCTTCTATTCATCTGCACTCGTCAGGAAGGGGGTAAATGCAACTGTTGCAAGAAA
Source organism: Chitinophagaceae bacterium (assembly GCA_040509495.1). Classification (GTDB taxonomy): domain Bacteria; phylum Bacteroidota; class Bacteroidia; order Chitinophagales; family Chitinophagaceae; genus Terrimonas_A. The sequence continues at coordinate 9,355 of JBEVKW010000247.1, forward strand.
GAAAGCCATCACTATCGGATGCATGATCATGCTGATCGCATTGGCGGTTATTGCGTTTTCGCTCGATCACCTGAAAGATCATGCAAACGTTGCGATCATACTGATCAGCGCAACATTATTCGGTTTCCAGTTCCTGATCAATAATCTGCAGACACTACCCTCTGATTACTTCCATGGAAAGAATGTTGGAACGGTTGCCGGAATGGGGGGCACATCTGCCGTTGTCGGAACGATCGTGATCACGCTGCTTGTTCCGGCATTAACTGAGAAAAGCTACACTTCCTTTTTTGTATTAGGTGCTCTCCTCGTCCCCGTTGCCTGGGCCTGCATCATTTTCATTTCATCAAAAAAAGAACAAAATGTAATTGAGGAAATATAACTAACCATCGCTAATGCCTGCTATATGATAAAAGAAATATTGCTGACAATGCTCGTTGCCATACCGGGGTTCGATTCCGGTAAGGTAAATGCAGCCAACATGCCTCCGGCTGAACAACCACGGGTCTTTGTGCTGAATATAAAGAACCTTGCAGCCAATAAAGTTGCAGTGAATCAAAAGCAACAACCCGCTCTTGCAGCCTATCAACAGCTGATCAAAGATGCAGACAGGGCTTTGAGTTTTGGTCCTGTCAGCGTAATGGAGAAAAAGAATCAGCCACCCAGTGGTGACAGACATGACTATATGAGTCTTGCGCCGTACCATTGGCCAGATCCTTCCAAACCTGATGGTCTTCCATACATCAGGAAGGACGGTCAAACAAATCCGGAAGTAAAAGAATACAAGGACAAAGAATATCTTCCCAGGCTTTGTGAATCGGTTTATACATTGGGACTTGCGTATTATTTCTCCGGCAGGAAGATATACGCAGATCATGCCGCAAAGCTGTTGCGTGTATGGTTTCTTGACACCGCCACCAAAATGAATCCACACCTGAATTATGGTCAGGCGATCAAAGGCGTTAATACGGGTAGGGGTTCCGGTCTTATCGACACGCGTCATTTCATCAAACTGATTGACGGTATTGGGTTGCTCAATGGATCTTCATCCTGGAAACCCGCCGATCAACAAGGAATGAAGCAATGGTTTTCCTCTTTCCTTGAATGGATGCAGACCAGTAAAGTTGGCCTGAACGAATTGAATGCGCCGAATAATCATGGCGCATGGTATGATGCGCAGCGTTTGTCGATCGCCATGTTTGTTGACAGTATTGACCTGGGAAAGCGTATCGTTCAAAATGCACAAGCCCGGCTTGATAAGCAAATGAACGATGCCGGGAAATTCCCGCTGGAGCTGGAAAGAACTATTTCTCTTCATTATACAGCCTTCGCGCTGGAAGCTTTTTTCAATATCGCCAAAGTGGCCGATAAACTTGGGATGGATATGTGGAATTACAAAAGTCCATCCGGTAAGTCGCTCAAAAAAGCATTCGATGTATTGCAACCATTTCTTTCCGGGGCAAAGACATGGGATGGGCAACAGATCAAGCCGTATGAATTCGAAGAATCTTATTTCCTTTTAACAGAAGGTGCCGAACATTTCAACTGCCGTGGTTGCCGGCAGGATGTGAAAAGCCTTGCTGGTGATAGTGCCTCCCGGCTGCGCATTAATCTTTTGTACTGATCAACGATTTGTAAATATTTAAACTGCTATTATGAAATCTCGATGCCTGCTGTTCATGCTGCTTTGGCTCAGTGGCCTTGCGTATGGACAAAATAAAACCATCACGGGCAAGGTCACCAATAAAGAAAATGGCGCACCCTTGTCCGGAGTGAACATTCTTTCCGATAAACAAAAAGGCGGTGTTACCACCAATGAAGAAGGAGCATTTGCTATCTCTGTTCCTGCCACTTCATCTACGCTCGTGTTCTCCTATGTAGGCTTTACGTCACAAACGATCCTGATAGACGGCAAGACGACGATCGATGTGGTGATGGTGGCTAATGCCACAGATATGAATGAAGTGGTGGTGATCGGCTACGGTACCACGAAAAAGTCTCATCTGACCGGTGCCGTATCAAAATTCAAGAATGAAAATCTGGAAGAAACACCGGCTTCGCGGCTTGACCAGGCTTTACAGGGAAAAATTGCCGGAGTGCAGATCCAGAATATCAGTTCCGAAGCAGGTTCAGATCCAAAGGTGCAGGTGCGTGGATTGAGTTCTATCAATGCCGGATCGAGCCCGCTGGTGGTAGTGGACGGACATCCGGTCCCCGATGGGCTTTCCTTCGTTAATATGGCGGATGTTGAATCTGTGGAAGTATTAAAGGATGCGGCATCAGCGGCTATTTATGGTTCGCGTGGTGCAAGTGGCGTGATCATCATCACGACGAAGAGTGGCAAAGCCGATAAGCCGAAGTATGGGGTGAAATTTTCAACGGGTATAAAAACGCAATATGAATTGTACCCGATGATGACCACCACTGAATACACCAAAATGCTTTTCGATGAAGCCGCACTCAAGGCAACTGATCCGGCTGTGCCTCCATTAACGCCCACACAGATCATTGCCAATAATGAACGGGCGGCATATATCGTAGAACAGCAGATCCGTGGTGGAGTTGGAACGGACTGGCAGCGGGAAGCTTTACGCGATGCAAACGTAAAGAACCTGCAGGTAAATGTTTCGGGTGGTTCCAAAACGTTAAAGTACTTTATCTCCGGTGGTTTTCAGGATGATCCGGGTATGATGTATCATAGCGAATACAAACGGTATAACCTTCGTGCAAAACTCGATGCAAATCTTAGTAAGCGGGTGAAGCTATCCTTTAATGTTAATCCGTCTTATATAAAAAGAGAAAGGCCTTCCGTCAATTTTATAGATTTCGTGCGCTTTCAATCATTTCTCCCGGTTTATCATGATGAAACCACTGCGGCATTTGTTAACCAGGCTACCGCATGGGCTGGTATCCGCCCCGGTGATTTTGCGCAGGCCCGGCACTTTAATGCACGCGTGTACAGCGGCTTAATGCCGGATGGAACGATGTGGAATAACACGGCGGCACTTGATCCATTCAATACGGCGAACAATACGCCCAAATCTGTAATGGAAACAAGATCGATCACTTCTAACGACTACCGTGTTCTAAGCTCGGGTGACCTTTCTATTAATATTCTTCCCGGTCTCGATTTCAAAACAATGGGAAGCGTATACCTGAGCTACACCAATGCGCTTGATTTTGCAAAAAGAAGTTCCAATCGTGATGGAGATGTGAACAGGGGCGTTTATAATAACAGGACGTTTGTTGACCTTCTTTCTGAGAATACATTGAACTATGTAAAAGAGTTTGGCGATCACAGCATTAATCTCCTGGCAGGCTTTACTGCACAAAAAACAATGATCAGGGATGAGCAGATCACCGGGCTGGATTATCCAAGTGATGATATCACTACCCTGAATACAGCTTTGCAGATCGATCAGTCGAAGGAAGCAACTTATAACAATAAGAATGAGATCGGCCTTCTTTCCTGGCTTGGCCGTGCGATGTACAGCTACAAAAGCAAGTATCTTGCGTCTGTCAGCTATCGTTGGGACGGGAGTTCGTATTTCGCTCCGGGGAAGAAATGGGGTTCCTTCCCTGCCGTGTCTTTAGGCTGGGTAATGTCTGAAGAAAAATTTCTGCAGAAAGCAGACTGGATCAGTAATCTTAAATTACGCGCCAGTTATGGCGTAACGGGTAATAACCGCGTTGGCTCTTCTTATTTTCCGTATCTCGATCTGTTGTACTCTGCTAATTATCCCTTTGGTTCCGGGACCGGAGCGCCCAATACGGGTCTCCTTCCTTCCAGCACCGTACTTGCCAATCCGGACATTACCTGGGAAAGAACATTCCAGTACAACGCGGGCATTGATCTTTCTGTGCTGAATAACAGGCTTAGCTTTTCAGTGGATGTATATCAATCCAGAACGGATAAGTTGTTGTTACTCCAATCAGCGATGGGTTTTATCGGAGTACCACAAACCTGGAATAATATCGGAAGTCTGCGGAACCGGGGTATTGAATTTGAGATCACTTCAAATAATATCCGTACGCGTGATTTTAAATGGACAACCACAGGCAACATTGCGCATAACAGGAATAAGATCGTTGAACTCGGTGATGAAGCTTACCTGCTGAACCAGGGTGAACGTACGGAGATCTATATGAACCGCGTGAGCAACCCACTGATCCAGTTCTATGGATATAAGACGGATGGGGTATGGTTATCCCAGGCGCAAATTGATGACGCAAGAGCTAAAGGGCTCAAAAGCTCACTCAGTAACGTGTTCGTTCCGGGTGGGTTGAAGCTTGTTGATACTGATGGAGACGGAGATATTGATGCTGATGATCGCATTGTGATGGGCAGCCCCTATCCATCCTTTACCTGGGGATTGAACAATAGCTTAAGCTATAAATCAGTTGACCTTAGTTTTATGTTCCAGGGTGTACAGGGCGCCAGCCTGATCAACGGTGATCCTAACTACAACGAAACAAAACGATATAACAGGAACTACAATGAGAATAGATGGCTGAGCCCAATGTTTCCCGGCGATGGTAAAACACCTTATTCAACCGTTGGTTTTAACTGGATGCTGACTGATTATGTTGTGGAAGATGCTTCTTACTATGCGTTGCGTGAAGTGATACTTGGTTATACACTTCCGGCCAAAGTGGCGAAGCTGGCACATATCAGTTCTGCTCGTATCTATTTTTCTGCGCAGAACCTTTTCTTCCACTCGGCATCGGGCTACAGGGGTATAAACCCCGAGGCGAGATTTACCTCCGGGCCTTATGCCACACCATTGGTGGACGGATATCAGCGCGGCAGCTTTCCAATGCCTAAAACATACATGTTTGGAATTGATATCAACTTCTAACCCTTTCAACTTATTAATATATGAAACGAATAATAAACTTTATATTGATCGGAAGCATGGGTTTATTCAGTTGCAAAAAAGTAATTGACGTATATCCTCAATCCAATCCGAACACAACAACTTACTATTCCACTCCAGCAGAAGTGCGCGCCGCGCTGAATGGTGTGTATAACGGCATGCAGAAACCCCTGATCTATGAATGGCAGGTAAGCGAATTACGAACAGATAATTCAAAACAGGGACAGCCCGGAAGTACGGCGTCAACTAACAGGGATCTGAGTGATCTCGACATGTTCACGCCAAACACTGCTCACCAGGGCATTTACAATTATTGGCTGACTACTTATAATAATATACGGAATGCCAATATTGTACTCGATAAACTGGGTGTTATTTATGACCCGGTTTCCGGAGCGATCAGTTTTGCGGATATTGCTATTTCTATCAGCGATGTGGACAGAAAACAACTGGCTGGCGAAGCACTCTTTATCCGCGGTTATCACTATTTCAACCTGGTTCGTTTGTTCGGCGGAGTATTTCTGGTTCATAAACCCCTTGTGCCGAATGATGGAAAGGCAATGAACCGCGTCGCCGCTGCGGATATTTACAAACTGATCGAAGCAGATCTAACAGCGGCTGCCGCTGGAATGAGTGCGGTAAAGTTTGCACAAATTCCTGCTGCGACCCTTGGGCGTGCCAACAGTTGGGCAGCAAAAGGATTACTCGCAAAAGTTTACCTCACACAGAACAAAAAGGCAGAAGCAATCCCGTTACTACAGGACGTGATCACCAACAGCGGCTATTCACTTCGCCCGGTCTACGCTGATGTATTTGCTATCGATAAGGAAATGAATTCAGAGATCCTGTTTGCTGTCAGATACAAGGCTGGCGGACTGGGTCTGGGATCTCCAATGGCCAATACATTCGCTCCGCTTGGTACAGGTTCCCAGGTTATCAATGGTGACGGTGACGGGCTAAATTATCCAACAGCCGATCTTGACACCGCAACTAATGGAGATACGCGCAAGCCAACATTGCTCGCCGTATTCGGAACAGGTACTGCTGCCAAGTTCTATGTAAGGAAATTCTTTTCACAGGTTACACTCGTAGATGATGCGGAAAATGATTTTCCCGTATTACGTTACGCAGATATACTGCTGATGCTGGCTGAAGCACAGGGCTATAGTCCGGCAAGTATCGATCTCATCAACAGCGTTCGTCCCCGTGCAGGATTGCCGTTGTATAATGCCACCACGGTCAACTCTGTCGCGACATTCGAAAAAGCCCTGTCGAAAGAAAGAAGGATCGAATTCGCCTTCGAAAACCAGCGCTTCTTCGACCTGCTGCGGTTTAACAGGACGATGACGACGGTGACCATCGAGCAAACGATGAAAGAGCATTTTGCCAATGAGTATTTCACGCATTACCGTTTATATGTTGCCCCGGCTCCTACGTTGCAGGAATTGTATGATGCCACAACGCCAGATCATATGTTGTTGCCAATCCCCCAACGTGAGATCGACACTAATACACAACTGACCATTCCTCAAAATCCGGGCTATTAAGACCGGAAGGTGAAGGAGTAAAAGAGCACAAGCTGAAACGTTTTATTCTTTTCCTCCTTCGCCTCTTTTTCTTTTATATTATGAAGAAGATACTTTTTCAAACAGTGATGATGCTGCTAAGCGTAGCATCCTTTGCTCAAGTGAGTGATACAACTTACAAACCGGTTGAATTTCCTGCGGGATATACTTCCAGAATAGATGTGGTATATACGAAGGCAGGCGACTGGTCCGGTCGCATTGATCTTTACCTGCCGCCGGTGAAGAATGGACCTTCGCCAGTGGTGATCAATATTCACGGAGGTGGATGGAATAAAGGTGTAAAAGAGTCACAGACCGGCTTTAATTCTTTCTTCAAGGAAGGTTTTGCAGTTGCGAATATGGAGTACCGGTTGACCGGTCAGGCAACTGCGCCTGCAGCAGTGGAAGATGCAAGATGTGCATTGCTGTATCTTATTGCGAATGCGAAAGAGCTTAATATAGACGTGGATAAGATCGTTGTAATGGGAGGGAGTGCCGGCGGTCATCTCGCACTGATGGCAGGATTGCTTGGAAACGACCATCGTTTCGACGGGAATTGTCCCGGTGTTGAAAAGGTGAAAGTGGCTGCGATCATCGATAAATACGGCATCTCAGATGTGTGGGATTGGGGATATGGAAAAAATATCACGAGCAGGTCCGCCACCGCATGGCTGGGCGCAAAGGCATCGGATAAGGCGTTTGCCATGTCGGTTTCCCCACTCAACTATGTGACGAAGAACAGTCCTCCTGCATTTATCGTTCATGGAGATGCAGACCCGACTGTTCCATACCAGCAATCTGTTGATCTGCATAAGAAGTTCGTAGAAGCCGGGGTGCTGACGGAATTCGTGACGATCAAAGGCGGATTGCATGGAAAGTTCACCAAAGAACAGAACAGCGAACTGAATCAGTCGATCATTGCATTTTTGAAAAAGGTTGGTATAGTGAAATAGTTAATCCCAGGACCATGTACCCGGCATTAGCAGGTGGTTCCGCCGGGATAAAATTTGAGGCCGATGTAAAACGGTCAGCGCCGGCGCTCGCGATAGTAAGCAGAGGCCGGCTAGTGCCTGCGTTGAATCCTGTAATGGATAAAATCTGCCCGGACCCGGAAACCTCCCCGATCAATATGTCATCCAACAAACATCCGCGGCCCTTTCTCAACTCAAATTGACACGAATTCTTTTCTCCCAGATTCATTAATTTTGCCGGTTAAGAACTGCTTAACGGCTTGCATGCTGTCTGTAAACCCGAAGGGACGCGGGGAGACAGCTCATTACAAAATCAATGAACGAATGAGAAGAACGTCGGTTTTGAACTGGTCTTTTACTGCCAACATTTATGTAACCCTTTTATACCGGTTAGCCATTGTGATCCTGATCTTCACTATCAGCCGGTTTCTTTTCTATCTGTTGAATACCGGATACTTTCCCGGTGTGGATGCTACGGCGTGGGCCGGTATACTCCGTGGAGGTTTGCGATTTGATATCGCCGCGCTTTTCTATGTAAATGGATTGTTCATTCTCTTGTATACGATTCCGATTCCCCTTCGCTATAATCCCGCTTATCAAAAGATCGCAAAGATCGTTTTTATTGTCACGAATAGCGTGTCATTTGCAATGAACTGCATCGATTTTATCTACTTCCGGTTTACACTACGGCGTTCTACGTTAGACGTGCTGCGGGAGTTCTCAAATGAAAAAGGGAAAGGGAGTTTTGTATTGACTTTCCTGCTTGATTACTGGTATTTGGTGTTGATCTATGCAATACTGATCGCGTTGATGATATGGCTTTATAACAGGGCAAATATCAGAAGGCCTGCAGCGATCAGGCCGCTGATCTATTACCCCGCAGGATTGGTCGTAATGGCTGCATTTATTGCAATGGCGGTTGGTGGTATACGGGGCGACTTTAAATACAGTACACGTCCCATCACCATGAGCAATGCCGGTGAGTATGTCGATAATCCCGGTGAGATCCCGCTTGTATTGAATACGCCATTCTGCATTATCAGAACCGCTGGTAAGCGTTTCTATAAAGAAGAGAAATTTTTTACTGCTGATGAGGTGGAGGGCATCTATTCTCCTGTACAGGAATTGAGATCAGACAAACCATTCAAGCCGGATAATGTGGTCGTGATCATTCTCGAAAGTTTCGGAAAGGAAGGGATCGGTTTCTACAATCATGATCTGAAGAACGGTAGCTATAAAGGCTTCACGCCATTCCTGGATTCCCTTTTTTCTGTGAGCCGGATCTGCTGGAATTCTTTTGCCAATGGCCGGAAGTCGATCGATGCCATGCCGTCCGTACTGGCTGGTATTCCCGCCGGGGAGATCCCTTTTGTTTTAACGCCGTATGCATCCAATAAAATAAAGAGCCTTCCTTCTATACTTCGCGACAGCGGGTATCATACTTCTTTCTTCCATGGAGCTCCCAATGGGTCGATGGGTTTCAAGGCATTTGCAAACCTGATGGATATCGAAAGATATTACGGTAAAGATGAGTATAACAATAACGCCGATTTCGATGGTTTATGGGGAATATGGGACGAACCATTCTTTCAGTTCTTTGCGAAAAACCTGGATACGATCCAACAGCCATTTTTTTCAACCATTTTCTCGGTCTCCTCGCATCATCCGTTCAAAGTGCCGAAACAGTATGAAGGCGTTTTCCCAAAAGGTGATCTGCCGCTTCATGAATGTATGGGATATACAGACATGGCATTGAGGAAATTCTTTGCAACGGCATCTACCATGAAATGGTTTAAGAATACCTTATTTGTGATCACGGCAGATCACGCGACCGTATCTGAGTTTCCCGAGTATCAGACAGCATGGGGCAATCTGTCTATTCCTATCGCCTTGTATCACCCCGGGGATAGTTCACTGGCAAAGCTTGACAGCAGTGTTGTACAACAGATCGATATCATGCCCAGTGTGCTTTCGTATCTTCATTACAACGGAAAACTTCTTTCTTTCGGTGAAAGCATTTTTGATCTGCATAAGAAAGATTTTGCGGCGAGTTATCTCGGGGGATTTCAATGGATACAGGATAAATACCTGTTGCAGTTTGATGGTCTGAAAGCGTCGGGACTCTTCGATTACCGGTACGACAGGTTGATGAAGACGGATCTGAAAGATCAGCTGCCTGCGGTCAGGGATAGTCTTGAAATGAGCATGAAAGCATTTATCCAGCAGTATCACAACCGCCTGATACAGGACAGAATGTTGCCATGATTATTTCCCAGCGCGGTTAATGCTGTTTTTATGTCGCAGGACATAGCAAAATGATAATACTGCCAGGTTGGTATAGAGGGTAAGTTAAGTTGGCTATAAATGCTATCTTTAGTTGGCATTTTATTAAACCTCAATCCTTCTTAACCTCATTACGGGCTGGTTCCCGAATTTATGCGCGAATCAAATCTCCATCGAAAGCCGCCCGTCCCTTTATCATTGCCATTTAAATAGTAAACCTAAAACCGAACTGATGAAAAAGACATTAGCGATCTTTCCTGTTGCAGCATTGTTCTGCATTTTGATTCTGCCGGGATGTAAGAAAATCTTTGACTATCTGGATGATAATCCTGCAGCGGATTACACAGATTGCCAGATCAAAGAGATCTCCTTTCC
>JBEVKW010000248.1:0-5261 GCA_040509495.1 Chitinophagaceae bacterium
AATGAGTTTATACCCGTAAGAAAATGAGTTTATACCCGTAAGAAAATGAGTTTATACCCGTAAGAAAATGAGTTTATACCCGTAAGAAAATGAGTTTATATCTGTAAGAAAATGAGTTTATATCTGTAAGAAAATGAATGATAAAAATACAATTAAGATTTTTAATTTTTGTTGGACATAATAATGATTTTTATTTTTATTTATCAATGCGTAAAATTTTTCTAACTTTATGTGGTTGTAAAACCGCAAAAATCGCAAATATAGTCATAACTATAGAAAACACAAATAAACTCATTAATATCGCCTGTAAAGCAGAGGCAGAAGTAGCATCTACTCTTACAGGTCCTACCATTGTCCATTCTAGCCCAATTTTAATATCTGGAGTTTCTACAAATACAATAGAAATTTTATCTTTAGGCAAATCAGATAAACCTGGAATACTATTAGATACCATATTTCTAATACGCGGAGTAAGTAAGTCTACATCTAAACCTTTTCTATGCTTAATAAATATAGCCGCTGATGAAGGGGTAATCGGCTCTCCTGGAGCAATTCTTTCAGGTAATACTACATGCACTCTAGAACTTACTACCATATCAATTTGGCTAAGAGTCTTTTCTAGTTCTTGTGATAAACCAAAGATATAGCGAGCTCTTTCCTCAAGCGGGGTAGAAATCATTCCTTCTTTTTTAAAAATTTCTCCTAATCCGCTAATTTGTTTACGCGGCAGCCCATTTGCTGCTAAAATTGACATAGCTTTACCAATATCAGACTCTGGTACTAAAATAGTTGCACCTTCTTTACTAGTTTTCTTTTCTGCAAAAACTCCTGATTTTAATAATACTCCTACCATTTCATTTGCATCATTTTCAGGAACATTAGTCTGAATTTCTACTGTACGCCCACAAGCTGTAAGGCAAAATAATACCAAAATAAAAAAAAAGCACTTTAAGTGCCTAGATAAGTTTGTAAACATATAGATTTCTTATATTAATATTTACTCAGCCCAAATATCTACACTGCCATATTATTGCAGCTTAGTGAGTTGTTCAACTGCTTGGGTAGATTTATTGATAACTCGGGCAGTAATTGTAGTCTCTTTAGTATAGTCGTGCATTTTATGCATCATTTTTAAAATATTATCTACATCAGGGTTTAAAGATGCCTTTTTTAAAGCAGTATTAGCTTGATTTTTATAATATTGTACATTGTTAGTAACTTGCATAAAGGTTTGCATAATATTATTACCTAATGAGCCTTCAGGCAAGTTATCATTAGATAATAACTCTTCAAAAGATTGCTGATCCTGTGCATTAGCATCTTGTATGTGCGATGAATTTTTGTTAGTCTCTTCGAAACTATTTACATCTTGATTAATTTTTACACTCATACTACACCTTTATTATCCTTGCACAAGTAATGCATTCTCCCCCTAAATTTTCAAAAGCGGTGCTTTAGTAAACTATAGGTGGAGTTTCTTGCGACAAATTTTATATCCCGCCTGGTTTTTTATCAAAACCGCCTGTACCTCCGCCCCCGCCGCTGCCTGGTAAACCTGGAATTGGCGGTTTAGGAAGCATTCCGCTTACTGGATTTATTGGATTCATTGAGCCTGACATTTTTTTCTCCATTATTTTAATATTTATGTGTGTATAAATAAAATATATAAGTTCAAAAAAATTTCTTAAATTACGATTTGCAGCATCATTACTAATGATAATGGCTGGATATGTTTTATTAATCTCGCTACAATTTTGAACTTTTATCCCTTAGATTTACACATAACTTTGTGAATTGAACTTTTAAATGGAACTAATATGGCTGAAGATGCTCCAGAAACCTCCCTGTATCTGCCTGTACCAGGTTATTATCAGGGTACATCTCCCACTTATGGAACAACTAGCGGAGATGGAACATTTTTCAATCAAATGCTCAACGTACCCTATCCTTCAGAGTTGGCTAAAGATTTAGCTGAACATGCAGGTAAGATTACTAAAGAAATGAATGAAGAATCAAAACGTAATCAAAGAGAAAGTGCAGAAGTATCTAAAGCTACTCTAGCTAATAGATTATATTTATCTATGCAGCAAGCTGCTGTATCACTAGCTAAAGAAGCAATAGATGTATGTAAACAGGCTTAAAAAAGAGGTAAAATATGCCTTCATTTAATATTGGTGGGGTTCATGATGATTTAGAAAATAGAGATAAAAATATAATAGACAAAGCGGAAAATGTACAAATTACAGCTGATGACCCTAATAGTAATGAACAAGATTTATATGCAGATATTCTTGAGTTTCAAGAAGTATTTTCTAAAAAAGAATTAGGTAAAAGAATAATGCTATCTGCAGTAAAGACTGGTTTTACCGTAGATGATGCTATTTTACAAGAAGTTAAATCTTAGTTAATATCTACATAACTTAACATTACTGAATATAGTTATGATTACAATTCAGCAACTAGCTCAGTTTCTTGAAGATAAACAAAAACACAAGGCACTGTTTATATTTTATGCAGATAAATATAAGCTGCATATAAATTTTACTATACCGCATACTATCTCTATATATACGATAATAGAAAATTTGACTAATTATAATCCTACTGATAGAATTGCACGCTTAAAATATTACGTGCAGCAAAATACTCAGGTTTTAGGTTATATGTACAGTACTTTAGCCTATAATAAAGATAACAATGTGGTAATACAACAATGGCTGGATAAAACAAACTCGATAGACAAAATTTTACATGCTATTGATGAGATGCTAATTCATGCAGATATTCTCACAAATACACATTACTAAATGGAATATACTATATGGGCAAAAATTTACGCCCCCTTTATCTTTTAGGGAATTTATTTTTAGTTTTTGCTATATTATTAGCCAATATTCAACCTGTATCTGCTGTTACACCGCCTTTTTGGAAAGATACAGGCTATATCTATTCAGCTAACCAGACTCCAATTAAAAAACTATTAGAGGACTTTTGCAACCAATTTGGTATTGTGTTAAATATTCATCCCAGCATAAAAGGTACAATTAACGGACGCATTGCTTCAAATAATGCTATTGAATTTTTAGATAGATTAGCTTTAATGCGTAAATTTCGCTGGTTTGTCTACTCAAATACCTTATACGTAGTACCGCTTAGTGATAATGCAGTAGAAAAAATGAAAATTGCATCAGAATCAGCTTCTGAAGCTAAACAAGCCATAATAGGTATTGGTTTATTTGAACCACGTTTTGGCTGGGGAGAATTAACCGAAGAACAAGCTGTAATTATTTCTGGACCAAGCGAATATGTAAAATTAGTAAAAAAAGTATTAGGCAAAGATGAAGCCAAAAGAAATGATTCGGAAATCATGCTATTTAAACTAAAATATGCCAATGCTGATGATAGGGAAATTCAATATAGAAACCGTATCATTATAACCCCTGGAGTAGCAACTATTTTACGTAATTTATTACAAGATAAAAGAGCAAGACAACCAAATATGGATTTAGCTGCAACAGCCCGTAATACTTACGGAGGATTTGCTGGCAATGCTATGTCGCAAGGAGGATTAAGCCCCAATCCCATGGGTAATACTTGGAATGGCGGCAATACAGTTACAGCTAACACAGCCGCAGGACAAGGTGCTAGACCTCCACTTAGTCCCTTTTCATTTTTAAGCGGCGGAAATGGAGCTGAAGCCAGCGTTTCTTTAGACCAAAGCTTATCTAATTCTGCTCAGCAAAATTATTTATCTGGCTTTAATGCAAGTGGTTCTAGCAGCAAAGAAAACAAATACCGTGTACCGCTAGTTGAAGCAGATTCACGCTTAAATGCAGTAATTATTAGAGATGATCCCAGCAAACGAGAATACTACCAAGCCTTAATTAATGAGTTTGATCAACAGCCTAAGATGGTTGAAATTGAAGCCATGATTATTGACATTAACCGCAGCAGAATGAAAGACTTAGGCATTGACTGGACACTAAGAGCAGGTAAAACAACCGCAGGTTTTAGTGCAGTAGCTACCTCTAGTTTAGGATTAGATGGAGCAGCATCAGCTGCCCTTGGTGCAGGCTCAAGCATTTTAGTTAATAATTTAGGCAATCTTTACGCCCGCATAAGAGCTTTGGAGCAAGATGGAGAAGCTTATATATTAGCCAAGCCATCTGTACTGACAGTAGATAATTTAGGAGCTGTACTTGATTTAAATCGCACAGCTTATATTCGACTAGTAGGAGAAAGAGTAGCCGATGTTATGCCTGTAACGGCAGGTACTATGCTTAAAGTAACTCCGCGAGTTATTAATGACGGCGGCGGACAAAGAATTCATTTAGTAGTTGATATAGAAGATGGAGAAGTGCAGGAAAAAGAAGGCAGCTCAACTCCTTCGGTACAAAGAAGTACTATTAGCACCCAAGCTATTATTGAAGAAAACCAAGCTTTAGTAATTGGAGGTTATCAAAGCCAAAACGATGCTAGAACTAAACAACGTATCCCTGTATTAGGGGATATACCTGTATTAGGAGGTTTATTTACCCGTACAGAGAACAGCAATTCAAATAAAGAACGCATATTTGTCATAGTACCAAGAGCTATGGTACGCAACTATAAACGCACCTATGGCAATAACGTAGAAGGTACTCCTTTACCGCCTACTATTGGTATTCCACAAACATTACCTAATAGTGCTAATGGACTAGGGCAAATAGTTTATAATGCCGCACATAATAATACTATAGATAATATAAATAAAACAAATAGCATAACCCCGCCTACTAATCCGTTTATTCACAACGCAAATATTGCTCCGCCAGCAGCTGCAACAATAAATAATCCTAGTACAGATAATTTAAATACTTCTAAAGTTAATAAAAATAATATACAACAAAATAATCCAGCCGCTGCAATTCGAGATGTCAGTTATTTGCTTAATCAAAAAAATACTGGGTCACCTACAGCCGTACAAAATTTAAATCCAAACAACAAAAACACGAAACAACCTCAAGCAGTTAATTATAACGCAAATCACGTTCCTACTAATAATTTACAGCTTAGCACTCAATTATCAAATATACCGCCTCAAACAAAAAATAATAAAAATGATACTCTTAATGAAAGATAAAATATCTAAAAATTACCAATGATAGACAATCAAAATATACAAAAAGCGATTTTAATTTTTGAGCAAGAACAAAGCCCTGTTAATATAAAAACACCTAATTACGATATTTGTATTGACCATATTTCATATAGGGAAATTC
>JBEVKW010000249.1:0-6309 GCA_040509495.1 Chitinophagaceae bacterium
CAGTATCTGACACCCAAAGATTAATATTATAAGGCTTGTTTGTTGCCGCTTTGATCTGCTTAACTGTTTCATAGATCTCCTGTGGACTTAAGGTGTAGGCTCCATAGGCACCGAGTCCACCTGCATTTGATACCGTGGATAGCAAGTTTACAGAAGAAAAGCCGCCGCCAAATGGCCCTTGTAAAATGGGGTAATCAATACCGATCGATTCCGTTACACGTGTTTTTTGCCAGCTCATGTTGTGGTATTAAAGATGTTAATGGACTACTAAGTTACCATTTTACTTCAGCTGGCCTGCTCCGTATTTTCCGCGCCTGGATGGCTAACTGGTAATGTCTGCCAGTGCCTGAAAAATATTCATCGGATTCTCTGCAATCCTGTTGCACAGGTACAAATACCATTCTTTACCATAGACGAAATACAGTTTCGTCTTATAGCCTTTTGCTTTCAGTTCAATTAAACGTTCGGTCTGAATACCATACAGACTTTCGAATTCATAAAGATCAGGAGAAGGATTATACTGATCGATCAATTTAGCCGCTTCCGTTTGTATCACCGTATCATGCGTGGCAATGGCACATTTGCGACCGGCGGCAAGGAGTTCTTCTATATACGAAAGATATTTTTCATTCAGTTCCGCCCCACGGGACATAGAGATACCAGGCGCCGTTTCAAAAGCTCCTTTCACGATCCGGACCCGTCCTTTATTGTTTTTTATAGACGCCAGGTCGTCTTTTGTTCTGTATAAATAGGCTTGCAGGGTAATAGCAAGATGCTCGTGTTTTTCACTTGCTGTTCTGTAAGCATTTAATACACGATCAGTTTTTGCGGCATCTTCCGCTGAAATGATCACTTCAATCTGATCTCCTGCGGCTTCACAGATCCGGTCAAGATTTCCGATGCAAAGATCATGGGAGAGCTCAAGGCCGATATGTGAAAGATCAAGTGATACAGTTGAATCAAGTTTTTGCGAATGGATCGCATTGCAGATGCGGACGAATTCGTCTGTTGCTTCTGTTGCTTCCTGAACAGATCCCACATTCTCTCCCATGAACTCGATCGAGCATTTCATCTCTTGAGCATTCCAGTTTTTTACTTTCAATATTGTCTCTTCGATCGTTTCTCCTCCAATATAGCGGTCGGCTGCTTTTCTCAGTAGTTGAAACAATTGAGGATTGTCCATCAGAAATTGTTTCGCTTCTGGATTCATTGCAGCTTTTCTTAGCGCCGCAGCGCCTGCTTGTAGTAGCGAATCAATCTTGATTTCTTCCTGTAAATGATTCATGGTGTAGATGTTATTGTAAAGATAAACAGGGGATGGGTCGTGTGTTTTTTTCTTGTCATGAATTGAGAAAAGCGTTGTATCGGGCAACGGTATGTGTAAGCCTGTAAAGATTAACACACCCACCTGCAAAGTATGCTGGAAGTATTACTGCCTGGTGTCTTCCGCAAGAAAGATTGCATTACTATTGAGATCAAAGAATCCAAACTCAGTTGTATTCCAGGGAGTGTCGACCCTTAACTTATCGGCCGTTATGCAGCCGCGCTCCTGGAATTCTTCGAAAATGGGTTGAATGTTATTCACGAGTATCCGGACTACTGATCCTCCCAGCAGAGGGTCATCCGCCGTGTCTGCGTGCCATTGCAGGTGAAGGATGAGGTTTTCCCGGTATAGCACTGCATACATATTGTCGGCGAAGTAAACACTCATACCCATCTTTTCCTGGTACCACTGAACATCGCGAATGATATCCTGACTCGGTAATACCGGAACGGTATGAAGAAAAGTTGTTTCCATAATGTGTTTATTGGGTTCAATATTTTAAGTTACGGATAATGTGGATGATCCGCGCTGCCTTGTATCCGGAATTATGTCCTGCATACGTTTCCCGCCCGGTTATCTGACATGATGCGGGTGGACGGTACGAGATGCCGGGGTAAGGTTGTGACGCAAAAAAGCTCCGAATTTCTTCGAAGCCTTTCCTGGACGGTTCAAAAACTGAACATGTTCTTATAGGTATATTGGGTTAGTCATCATCAGAATTTCAATCCCAGCCCGACACTGATCAGCCACGGATTGATCTTGGTATCTGCATACACGGTGGCCCCTTCTGCTACGGAAGGTATCGTTGTAACGGTATTGTTTGTTTTCAGCCAAAACCTTTTTGCATCCACGTTCAGCAGCAGTTTCTTGTTGATATCAAAGTCGATACCAGCCTGTGCGGCAAAGCTGAACTTGTCTTTATACGTGATCTTTGCAATGGCCGGGCCTTCTTTCTCTCCATAGAAGATCGTATAGTTTACGCCTGCGCCTGCATAGGGTAGAATCCCTTTCGCTACCGGCTGATGATAAAGGAAGGTAAGGGTAGGAGGCAGCAACCATACTTTCCCAAGATCAACATTTCCGAGGGCCGTATTGGTGGCAATTACTTTATGTTTCGTTGTGCCGAGTATCAGGTTTGCGGAGAATCTGTTCAATAGGAAATAGGTAAAGTCGAGTTCCGGTATCAACGTTTTCGATATATCAGCGCTTCCACCTATCGCCGTTATTGTTGCACTTGCATCCGGGACAACATAGGTAGCTCTTAATCTGGCCCGCCATTCACCTTTTTCCTGACTGAACGCTGCTGCGCTGATCGCGATCAACGCAGCGAAAATTATGATTCTTTTCATAAACTGTTGTTTGAGAGCCGAAGGTATTGGGGTGCTCTATAACGGGATATGACAAGAATCAATTAAGAGTCTGATGTTGGTTGACGAGGATGTACGTGATGAGAATTAACTTTAATGTTTTGTTTGTATCATACGAAGCGAAACACCTGCCATTATGCGTCGCCGCCGGGATACGTATCGGCTTCCCAGATGACGTCTATTCATACAATACGGATGTCGCCGGGTGGAAGATTTTCATCCTTCGATCTGTATGGTAAGGACCACAATGTTTGTTATAAATAATGCTGGTTACTATCCAACATCTTTGCTTTACTTCCTCAATAAATTTTACTCATAAAAAAACTTCCGCAGGATAAAGTTTATCTCATCTTGCGGAAGTTTGAATTGATCACGTTGAATTTATATGCAAGTTGATCTTACAATCATCTCTCTTCCGGGATATTTCTACATAGAATTTCTTCACTATTACGGAATCATCGCCTTCACATAACTACTCCTGCTCGTATTACTCCCATCTCCAAGCTGCCCATTCGAATTATCTCCAACAGCCCAAAAGCTTCCATCGCTTTTAACGATCAGGCTGTGATTGATCGCCGCAGCAATATCAGCAACACCATCCATGATCTTCACCGGGGCTGCCTTGTCTGTATTTGTTCCATCACCGAGCTGTCCGAAATTATTCCTGCCCGTTGCCCAAAGCGTTTTATCCTGTTTAAGGATCACCGTATGGGCTATACCGGCTCTAACTTTCTCCACTCCATCTAGTATTTTGAATGGAGTTGGATATGCCCACAACGTTACCAAACCATCCTTTCCCAATTGACCATGTGAGTTCCATCCACAAACCCAAAGTGAATGATCCTGCTTAATGATCATGGCATGACTTGGACCAGCAGAAGCAGCGAGTACGCCATCCATTATTTTTACCAAAGAACTTTTATCTGTTGTAGTTCCATCTCCTAATTGTCCATTGACGTTTTGTCCCGTTCCCCACAAACTATTGTCATTCTTGATCACTAAAGTGAAGTTTCCATTGGCGCCGATTGATTTTGCGCCCTCAGTTATTTTAACCGGTGTATTTCTGTCCACCCTCGTTCCATCACCTAACTGTCCGGACGCATTCAAGCCAGTGGTCCAAACAGATCCATCTTTCTTAAGGATAACGATATGAGATCTGCCTGTTTCGATCATGGTCACGTCATCCATGATCTTCACAGGAGTGTTTCTGTTAATATTCGTACCATCGCCAAGATCGCCATATTGATTGCGGCCTGTCGTCCATAATGTATTATCTCTTTTCAGGATCGCCGTCATCTGGCTTCCTGCCGCCACCATTAAAACATTTGACGTGACCTCCCCCGGAACATTGATGCTGGTTGTGGTGCCCAGTCCTAATTGTCCCATCGTATTCTCTCCGGAGCCAAACAATTTGCCATCAGCCTTGATCATAAAATTGTGCGTAAAGCCCGATGCGATGCGTGGTTGCGGAGTGTTTGTATCGGGGCCATCGCCATCGCTCTTATCCTTGGAGCATGCAGTGAAGGCAAAGAGAGAGAAGATCAGGATAGTTGCTTGTAGAACACTGTGGGTAAGGTGATGTTTTTTCATACACGAATGTAAATTTTAGTTCCCGTTTTTTATAGCAATGAAGTTTAATAAAAGCCTTTACAGCAGCGGATTTCATCAAATTACCTCATTTGGGGGATCATATGTTCCAGCAGATCGGGATTTAATTTCAATGTCGTTTAGTTTAGTAGCGTAGAAGTAACGCGGCGGACGCGGCGATACGCGGAGATCGCGGCGAAAATACAAGATGTGCGCTGGCTGTTTTTGCTGCGTCCGCCGCGCTACTTCTACGCCAGCCAAACCTCAAGTTAACGTGGTATTGAGGCACACCGGGGCGCCGCACACCAGGTATATATACCCACCATATTTAGCATCACTCCCTATTGAGATCCGCCGGGCTCTTTCGCAATTTTGTATCATTATTCACCACTCATTTACACCATATGCGCAACAATTTATTCTTACTGTCTTTCACCATCTTACTTACATCATTCTCATGGAAGGCAAATGCTCAGAAAGATTACAAACCTGCTCTGCTACTAATGCTCCAGTATTCCGATAATGATTTCAAAAACATTCGCGGTGCAAAGATCTCTGAAGAACCCGAACTCGAAGCAGCAAACTATCAGCCTACAGAAAAATTAGGTATCGGCACAGAAACGATCATCAAGGCGAATACATCAGACGTAGCCTTTTATACTTGCACCGTTTCAATACTTGAAGCGCACAAACTTATCGCAGATGCACTCGAACTCGCCAATGATCAGGCAAAGAAAGGAATCTTTACAGGCGAAGATCTTTCGGATGGTAAAGGCAAAACGGTGACTGTTCTTAAGAACAAAGAAGGGCATGAAATAATGAAACTGATCTCCCAGTATATTAAAGATGATACAGATGAGAATGATTTTTTTGCGATCGTGATCTATGGCAAAAGCATCAGGGCGAAAATGTCGGAATGATCCATTCGTGAAAAGATCCTTTTGCAGATAATATAGTAGAATATCTTAGCGAACGCAGTCAATAGCTCCGTTTGCTAAGATATTTTCACAAGTATACAAATCAGTTCTTCCGATCCGGCACCTCTTGTCAAACAAAGAAGAGAGATCTTTCATGCATCTTCTGTTCTTTAAGTGCTCCCGTTTATTTATATTTGGGTATATGCGCTTACATCCTTTCTTATAGCAACGCTTCTCCATCTTTAATCCCGGATAACCAGGGAATAGCTGCATAGCTATTCGTCCCGGGTCTATTACAACTTTACTTTTTTCTAAGAACATGATTGCTCTTCCCGTTGACGAACGGGTAGCGGCGATCAATTATCCATTATCAAGAAAGAGGAGGGAGGTGAACTATGCCACGGAAAAAATCCACTTCGCTTATTGCCGATATACTTCAATGCGGGGATCGGATCATTATTTACACAGATGGTCTGACCTTTAAAGAATTTATCCGTGATCCCAAAACAGTGGATGCGGTAGTTAGAAATTTCCAGATCATTGGTGAAGCGGTGGGAAGGCTGCCGCGTGATTTCAAACAGAAGCATCCGGGCATTCCCTGGAAAAGTATCCGGGCATTCCGGAACCGGATCGTGCATAACTATTCCGGGGTGGAGCAATGTGTATGGGAAGGCCGGGAGGCGTTTTTGAAGGAGATGCTGGCGGTGTTGAGAGGATTGGGGAAGTGAAATTCAAGTAAGGCGAAATACATGGCCGGCGGGTTGCCGGGGATCGGCGTAGGAGTATCGCAAAGAGCGCAAAGTGAACGCAGAGACCGCTAAGTTCTTTGCGTTCCTTGCGACTACTTTGCGCTCTTTGCGATACCCCTACGCCAGGATAACTTGATTACTGTTTGATGAATTGACTTTGCTTTACTCCCGTCTCACTGATCACCTGCACGAAGTAAATGCCGGCAGTTAATGAACCCACAGCCACTAAAACAGTATTACCTCCCTTATTCAGTTTAATTACATTCGTCATCAATTTTTTCCCCGACTGATCAAAGATGTGATAAGAACCACTCTGTTGCCTGTCTGAAAAAACAGACATTGTTATTTCTTCTTTAGCAGGATTG
>JBEVKW010000250.1:0-6691 GCA_040509495.1 Chitinophagaceae bacterium
GGGATTGCTTACCTGTGGTCGCCCTTTACAGTCGCCCGATACGAAAACATCGGCAGCAGTGCCACCCCAATTATTATACACATCATTTCGTAATTGGCTGATGACATCATTTACGCCCTCAGGTATTGGCCAGAACACAATTTCGAAAGAGCCATTTTCCAATCCCATCGCCGGAACCTCATACATGTATATCGGTAAACGGATCACATCACCCTCACTAATGGATTTTCGGAACTGGTAGAAAGGAGAATTGCTCACCTCAAGACTATCTTTAAATCGGACCCGGCTAGTATAAAAAAGCGGCTGGCTAACGCTTTCACAAGCGATCTCGTAGGAGCCTTCATCTCCAAAATCAATGATCTTTTTAATTCTGATAGTGACAGTATCATACTTCTTCCGGCAAACCATTCCCCTTGCGTCCCATAGTATACTATCGTGACGGGCTTTATATTGATCGTAATCAGATTCGGAACTTCTGAAAGCGGCGTACTTGTGACCCAATTGAACGAGTTGCAGCTGAAAAGCTGATTCTTTTTTGCTTTGACATCCGACAACAGCGCAGAAAAGAAGAAAGATAGATATTGATTTCATGGAGCTGGCTTAAAATACTTATTGACTAAATGATATGCCTGTTATGCAATATAGTTTCTGCCAAATTATCTAAAGGTTGCTACAAATCAAAGCGCTTTCGAAACGGTTGCTATCAATGTGATATTACCCTATGAAGTTGCAAATGGATTTTTCAGTATTTCTATACTTCCTGAAGTTCCGTTGCGGCTAAACATTGCAAAGCGGCGGGAGGCGATGTCGTTATTGAACAGGGATGCGCGGAAAAATGGTCATCGGCATTTGGACGGGAAAAATCTGAGTTTGTTCTACTGCTTTAAAAAGATTCAGCCGGAGTATTTTGAAAAGCCTGCCCGGAACGTGTTGAGTAAAACGTTCTAAAAAAACTGTGGAGCCCAGTCATAAAAAAACCCGCCGATGTTTGGAACATCGGCGGATGTGTTGGCGGAGAGCGAGGGATTCGAACCGGCTCTCTAAGATTTTATTTATCAGTTAATTGAGGGATGAGAAAACCTGCACTCCATGTATCACTCAACAGAAATTTAACCTTTACAAGGAACTGTAAACTAAGGTAGGAATTATTTTGAAATAGCTTGTCAATTTCGGGAAACCGAGTCCTATACAGGGCTTAACAGGTGAGCCATTCATCGACTTTAATGACCCCAACTAAATTTGTGGGGGTGTCATATCCTTTTCTATTTTGGCGTAACTTTATTGAAACAGATTTGTGATGAAAGATATAGTGAGTAAAGTAAAGTCCGTTGTGACTTTCGAGCTGCCTGTGCAGCCTGCGTATGTACACGCAAAATTTACCTCTTTACATGAACGATTTCAAACGGAAGATCCCGACTGGAGTACCGCCGCTACAAGGCAAAAGTTAATTTCATTTTATTGGTTAAGAAAAGTTCCCATCCACTTTTTAGCTATCCTGGTAATTTCATTAATTGCCTTAAGCATTTTTGGCGAACTGCTTCTAACGGATAAACTAATAGTAAATCTTTTTGTGGCAAGTTTTAGCTGCTATATCGTATTGTTAGTTTTTCACTATAAGCCTGAATTCATGCGCAACTACCTACCCCAGGTCGAAAATGCTACCGCATTGTACGAGCAAAGGCTAAACGAAAAAATACAGAAGTGTAGGCAAGCTCAATTGCCTAACTTCTCTCTCACCCTATTATTCTTCGTCTTCGCGCAACTTAACGGTATTGAAATCCTTCGTAACGATGAGAAAGTGTCTTACTGTTGACGAAAATTTATGGGATTGATCCCGGAAGCATAAAAAAGAACCTTGATTTGCTCATTTCGCCACGCAGCCTTTCGAAAGTAAGCGAACGAAAAATGACGGAAATCAGAAATCGTTTTGATGAGGTATATCATATTCTCACAGAATTGGGCCTTGAAAATGCAGTTGATCATCTAAAAAAACTCGAATCGAGAACCGTAAAAAATATTCTTAGTAATAATTAATGATATATCATGCGTGCGAACTCGAATATCCCAATGCAGAAAATATTCTTTTCTGAAAAAGAAACACTTAAACTGATGGAGATACATAGAGAAAACAAGCAATTTCAAAAACGAATTTTTCAACTGTTTGACTAAACTTTACTGCGTTGTAAAAGAACTTACTTAATTTAATCTTTTGGCAAATCTAGGATAAGAAATTTTAGAAAACACTGACACCGGATAGTTCACAGACCCTGCACTAAAAGGAGAAGAAGAACTTATTACATTTGATCTGCTATCGGTTAAAGATTTCGCAGCAATAAATATTTGTCTATACGAGCAAACTTTTTTGCAGACTTCAAGATGGAAAGTATTGCACAGCGAAGGATCCAACAATCAGTAATCAAACATATCATAGTCTGTTGCTTTGACTTCTTCAACTGTTAACTGCTTTAACCTTTCAATGTATTCCTCAGACTTATGTTGATTTCCTTCTTCTACCATTTATCAAGAATAGGATCGAACATCCGATCGGCCGAAGTAGAATTATTCACGGACGATTGACACGTGATAATAAAATTAAATGGTGTCAAAAAAAAGTCCGTGGTGTAAATAGGCTGCTGGTCAAAAGGTTCGGGAACTCCATCTACGACAGTAGCACCGTCATCAAATTCCGATGAATAGGGTGAGCGGCATTGGCTTTCCTTTGATCATCACCAAATCACTTTCGATAAAAAGGTTTACGTCTTCAATCTTATGTGCAGCTTTAAATTTAAAAGGTCCTTCTGGAAGTTCTGCGGTACTAAAGTAGGTTTCAAGGTCTTCAATCGTTATGCCGCAAATCTAAAATTAAATAGACTTATTGTTCAAGATTTGTGAATGCATCAAGATATCATTGGCGATGAAGAACAATACAGATGCGGGGCCTTTCACCTCTTTCGCATATTTCCATGCTAGGCCTATACTAGTTTGATAGAGCCTTTTCAAGAAGATGAGAGCAATAGCTAACATCACTGGCGAAAAAGGAATGACACTACCTTCTAAAGATTGCCAGTGCTCATCCGTTTTATAGATTTCAAAAATCTCA
Source organism: Chitinophagaceae bacterium (assembly GCA_040509495.1). Lineage (GTDB taxonomy): Bacteria > Bacteroidota > Bacteroidia > Chitinophagales > Chitinophagaceae > Terrimonas_A. The sequence goes on from JBEVKW010000250.1 coordinate 3,101, forward strand.
TTCATTCTTTTGATGAACAATTCCATTCCTTCAATTTCTGACTGGACATCTGCACCATAGAATTTTGCTATTTGCTGTAGGGTCGCTTCGATGTCTCCGTAGAAGAGGTTGGTCTCTGGAATTTGGATGACCCTTGAATAGTGCGCCGGAACGATAATGTTAAGGTTATCACTTTGGCCGATGAAATCATTGAGGAATAGCTGGTACAAGATGTCGATTTCGCCGAAAGGATTTTTTGGAAATCGGGCTGCCTTTAATAATTCTCTATCGGCACTACAGATCGCACAGATCATCCAGATGGGCATTTGGATTTTTCGGTAGATGCTGGCTGCTTTCTTGAAACGAAATTGCGCGGTCAAAGGATCATACAAGCTAGTGTAAATGGCCGATATTAGAAAGCTACTGGCATTCAGGTGTGATGTTGTTTCGTCAGAATACGGCTTAGATGGCATTTGTAGCTCCTGATTTGCACGCTCGTTATAGAGCCAAGCCAAATTCCTTACCTGTTCACCGTCAAGGCCAAGTTGTTCGAAATAGCTGCTCATGACAGTACCTCCCTGATATTTGAAATAAAAATGGGGTCTTTATAATCTGGATTTATTTTGCTAGTTGGATAGTAGGAAATACTCTTGCTCTTATTTTTTTGATATTGTGGACCATCAAAATATTCATATTTTTCCAACTGTACGGATGAGATATGGATCTTGGCCGTAATTTCTCCCTGCTTATGATAGGGCATGTAGTCCCTGTAAATATGAAGCTCTCTGATCTCTTCGGAAAATTGTTGCATTTCCACCGCCTCTTTACCTAAGATGAACACATAGCCATAAAAGATACAGCCGTCACCTCTTAAAGTATTCGTGGCAAAATTCAATGCGGTTACAAAAGGATCAAATAAGATGTTCTTTTTCTTTTTGTTTCGCTGTTGTATAGCTCCTGCCGTTGTCGAGATAAATGGAGTGACTTCCCCAAAAGTTGTTCCCCCAACCTTTAAAAGGTGATGACCAGGTAGGATACTGCTCTTGTAACGGTTTACGTGCTGATCCAAGTTGTCTGCTGTCAGGACCAGTTTGTGTTCCGATAGCGGTACGGTAATGGATTTAGAGGCGGCCTTTCTTAGCCAATTGCAAAGAATTCCCTCTTGCAGTACTGTATCTGCATCGGCGGGTTTCAGTCCGGAAATCCCTTTGAGTACTTTTTGAATGATCATAGTTAAGGTGGTTTGGCTTGGCGCTATCGAAATAACGAGGACAAGGGTTCTTGGATCATAAAGCCTACATTGGTCATCATTTGAAGGATATATTTTCTATAAATTTCATAGAGGTGGATCACCTCTTTTAAGTCATCAATGGTAACTGCTATCGATGAGATGCCTTTGGGGTGCATAAATTCGTCCCTTTTATTTTTCATTTCTAGCAACCTTCCAAAATGCTTGCTTTTAAAGGATGCTACCAACTCTTCCTTTTTGAAACTTGTGGCATGTTGCCTAAAGGTTTTTTTGATTTTTTTGACCGTCTTGTCTCTTTCATCATAATTGGGATAGGGATTGAAGCCGTTGACCAGGTTCAGATCCGATTCTATCAAACTGAAAAACTCCTTGATCACTGCACGGATCAAGGGTTGGGTATTTTCGATAGGCTCGGTGTCCCTTTGGGCGATAGCAGCCAATACCTCAAAATCTTTAGCCAATTGGTGATGCATCTTACCCATATCTCGCATGCGCTGAACTCGGCTGATTTGCTCTTCAAAAGAGCCCACCTCGATACACTCCATTTCTGGGATGTCACTTGCATTTTCTCTCTCCAAAGTCCTAGATTTAGTTCATTAAATTTAACGAATTTTCCAGACATCATCAATCGGAAATCTGGGGTTCCTATCGTGTTTTAGGGGAGTCGCTATATTAAAGTTGTTTAGCCTCACCCGAGTGCGGGAAATCAAATCAGCACATGAATGAACTTCATCTATGCGCTAACAAAGTATATCGCTCATTGGGTTTTCAAGGTTAACCTGCTACAGTATCTATAGTTTCTCGCGACAACATCGATCGTGTTAAAGTCCAGATTTTGAAAGGTGATCTTCAGATTACCGATATCGAATTGCTGTTCGGAAACTGAAGCCTTGAAGAGTTATTCCAGCTCTTTCATGTATTGAACTTACAGGTGTAAAGAAATTGGCAAGTATTTTAAAGTTGGATCAAGAATAATTTACTACTCCGTAGGAGCGGGCAGTCATTACTTCCTTCAACCAACATTATAATCTTATTAATCTAAACGTACGAAATATCGCCGCATATTTTTTGGGAGCACACTCAAAAATGCTGTTCAATTTAGCAAGCGGAGATCTCTGCAACCTTCGGGAGCAAAAAGTTAGAAAACAACCACTGTCGCTACTGGACTCTCCAAGCGAGGTAATTAAAGAAATTCTGATCTGCCGGATGGAAATCATGACAGAAGACTATGCAGAAGCTGTCACCCAAGTACTTCGTGAAAACTGGCCTACACCATCACTCTATCAACAAGATATTCTATCAAGAATCGATCAGTATAACGAAATTTTTTACCGCGAAATAGGCAAGAAAAATAAGCTAAAAGAATTAAACCCCTTTTATGTGCAGTCTGAAATGTACAATATCTATGTCAATAGATATCAAAAGCACATAGCTGAAACTGTTGATGAACAAGCTAATCGCACTAGTCTGTTGAGCCTATTTGTGAGTAACACGATCGTTTTGGCCAAAGGCGGAGGCTGGAAGCATAAAACTTCTGATACAGTATCACAATTATCAAGATTTTCGACATCGATGGTTCTGCCACGCACCTACTTTATTAGTCCTGACAATTTTGACTTCGATCGTAAATTAGAACTTTTTGAAAACTGGAAAATGTTTTTATCGAAATGGGAAGCAACACTCTTATAGTTCAGGATTATCTGCAAAGTCTAAAGGAGGATACTGAACTGGATTACTTATTTCCAATCCTATTGACGCTGATGGGGTTAAAAATAATCGCGACTCCAAAAGGCCTCAAAGGGGCAACCTCAATTTGGTAAAGATGTTGTGGCAACCCACAAGGATGGTGATGGCATCTTCAAACGCTATTACTTTGAATTAAAAGGACACAGTGACCGAGATATTGATGACACTGTTTTCTATAAGCCAGATGGAATTCGGGAATCACTTTTAGCCGCGAAGGATGTTGCCTTCAATGACAGTACGATCCCAGGCTTTAATGATATGCCCGTAAAAATTGTGCTTGTACACAACGGCATTCTCAAATCCAATACCCGATCGGTGATGGAAGGGTTCGTATCAAGAGAGTTTCCGGATAACAATTTTGAAAGATGGGATATACATGAATTAACCGAGCTTTTCAGCAAATACCTTTTTAGTGAACACCTACTTACCGATGACGCAAGCACTCGCTTGTTTAAAAGAGCGTTAGTCCTTCTTGATGCTCCGCAATATGACTTCGCAGACTTCAAGGAATTGATTAATCTACAACTATCAAAAACCTTTGATATAAAAAGCCGGGCCTTTAAAAAGTTGTTTGCGACCTTGAATTTGTTATCTGTAATTGTTTTACACTAGAATGA